>CACZMV010000030.1 GCA_902782305.1 uncultured Prevotellaceae bacterium | reverse complement strand
GTTTTCTCTGTCCCAGAACGCTCATCCGGTAGTTTAAAAGAATCAATGTCCTAAACAAATAGGACTGACGGTTTGTTCTATTACCCAAGAGACACAAAGCCTCTCGCTTCTTGTACTACTACTTCTTCTGTTTTATGTAAGACTCTCAAAGAACTCTTTAATGCCTTTCGGCCTTGACTTTCATGCCGCACCTCATTTTTGAGGCGAAAGCGGATGCAAAGGTACGACTATTTTCCGAAACACCAAAACTTTTCAGGAAGAATTTTATCCAAAATATAAAAGTTTTCGCATTTCATGACAATACGAAAACTTATATACCTTATTATATATAGGAGGGGGCCCTCAATTATATAGGGAGAGGACCCTCAATTATATAGGGAGAGGACCCTCAATTATATATAGGGAGGAAATCGCAGATTATATATAGAAAGGAAAACCAGGTTACGACAGGTAGGAAACTACAGATTACTCGAATACTTCCTCTATAGACGTACCTTCTTCTACATCTTGCAATCCGGATTCATCCGTTTCACAAGGATTAAATCCTGCAGGAACATCAAAGACTGCCTCCTGACTATACCCGAGTCGTTTGTCCTTATAAACGCGTTGCATGTATAATGCAAAGACTGGCAGTGCCATCGTAGCCCCCTGCCCCATCGCCATAGAATCGAAGTGGATATCACGATCATCGCCACCGACCCATGCACCACTCACCAAAGTGGGGGTAAGCCCCATAAACCAAGCATCACTATTATTATTCGTTGTTCCTGTTTTACCGCCAAGTTCCCCAGTAAATCCATAACGGAAGCGCAAGCGACCCGCCGTACCTCCATCGACAACGGCCTTCAGCATATAAAGCATCTTATGGGCGCTTTCTGCACTGATAACCTCGTTCATACGTGGCTGGAACTGGGCTATAACATTTCCTTCATTATCCTCTATCCTTGTCACAAACATGTGAGCTGCACGGATACCATGGTTGACGAATGCTGTGTATGCACTGACCATCTCGCCAACGGTAATCTCACAAGGTCCAAGACAAAGCGCCATAGACGGATGTATCTCTGGATTACGGATGCCATATTCATGCAACAAGGTAACGAAGGCCTGAGGATTGAGCTTGCTCATGAGGTAAGCTGATATCCAGTTGTTAGACTGTTGCAAGCCCCACTTGAGCGTAACCATATCGCCATAGCGACTCTTGCTGGAGTTTCGCGGTGTCCACGGTTGTCCCGCAACCATATAAGTCTGTTGGACATTGGGCGCCAAGTCGCAAGGTGAGAAGCCATTCTCCATCGCCAATGAATAGAGGAAAGGTTTGATGGTTGAACCCACCTGTCGTCTACCCTCCATTGCCATATCATAAGCGAAATGTGTAAAGTCAAGGCCACCGACATAAGCCTTCACATGACCGTTCTGAGGACACATACTCATAAAGCCAGCACGCAGGAAAGTCTTGTAATAACGAATAGAGTCAAGTGGCGTCATTACGGTATCCTTCTCACCACGATAGGTAAATATAGACATCTCCGTCTTGGTCTGGAAAGCTCGCATGATTTCATCTTCTGAAGCACCAGAAGCCTTCATGGCACGATAGCGGTCACATTGACGTACAGAGCGCATCATGATGTTGTTGACCTGTTCAACAGAAAGACTACCCGAGAACGGTCCTGTCTTACGTCCTGCCTTCTCCTTGGTAAAGGCAGGCTGCAAGTATTTTGCGACATGTTCGAATACAGCCTGTTCTGCATACTCCTGCATTCTGGAATCAATCGTCGTATAGACTTTCAATCCATCCGTATAAACGTTATAGGGTTCACCATCACGCTTCAGATTCTTATTACACCATCCATAAAGAGGATCGTTCTCCCAGTTCAGCGAATCTATATGGTATTTTACCATATTCCATGCAGGATAATCAGAACGATTCGGCTGCTTAGCCATCATGTAGCGACGCAGGAAATCACGGAAATACACAGCCACGCCGTCTTTATGGTCAGCCACATGGAATTTAAGATTCAGAGGCTGAGCGGAATATTTATCATATTCTTCCTCTGACAGATAACCCGCCTTCACCATCTGATGAAGCACCACGTTACGACGCTCCAGACTACGTTCTGGATGACGAACAGGATTAAAATAAGAGGGATTCTTACACAAGCCGACCAATACCGCAGCCTCTGTTACTTTCAAATCCTTTGGGTCCTTGCCGAAATAGGTATTCGATGCTGTTTTAATACCCACCGCATTATGCAGGAAATCGAAATAGTTGAGATACATGGCGATGATCTCGTCCTTCGTGTAGTTTCGTTCCAGTTTAACAGCTATCACCCACTCTATCGGCTTCTGCAACAAACGCTCAAACACACTATGGGCCGTTCCCGAATAAAGCTGTTTGGCTAACTGCTGCGTAATAGTTGAGCCACCGCCCGCACTCTTCTGTCTCAAGATACCACGTTTCACGATGGCACGTCCGAGGGCAATGAAATCGACTCCCGAATGCTCGTAGAAGCGAACATCCTCTGTAGCAACCAACGCCTTCACCAACGAGGGAGACAGTTGCGTATAGTCAACCATAATGCGGTTTTCACGATTATAGTTCCATGTGCCCATAATCTTACCATCAGCAGAAATCACCTGCGTAGCAAAACGGTTAATGGGGTTCTGCAGTTCTTCAATGGGGGGCATATAACCTATCCAACCATTGTAAATGGCCGTAAAACCAAGGGTACTCGCAATGATTCCCAAGGCCAATAGTGTCCATAAACTAACTACTATTATCTTTTTCATTTCCTGTCTTTCTTCAAAGTTTGAGTGCAAAATTACAAAATTCTTTCCAATAATAGCATTTAAATCAGAAATTATATGTATTTTTGCACTCAGAAAACTAAATTCGAAATGGAAAAACATGATTTTGTGACGATTGCCAATCTCACACGCGAGAAGATTCTCTACATGATTGAGATGGCTCAGGAGTTTGAAAAACATCCGAACCGTGAGTTGTTAAAAGGTAAAGTGGTTGCCACTTTATTTTTTGAGCCTTCTACCCGTACTCGACTAAGTTTCGAGACTGCTGCTAACCGACTTGGTGCACGAGTTATCGGATTTGCCGACCCCAAAATTACCAGTGGTACGAAAGGTGAAACGCTGAAAGACACCATCTCTATGGTTGCCAACTATGCCGATGTCATCGTGATGCGCCATTATATAGAAGGTGCAGCCCAATATGCCACGGAAGTTACCAACATTCCCATTGTCAATGCGGGCGACGGAGCTCACCAGCATCCTTCCCAGTGTATGCTTGACCTCTATTCTATCTACAAGACGCAAGGAACGCTGGAAAACCTGAACATCTATCTGGTTGGTGATTTGAAATACGGTCGTACCGTACACTCTTTGATTATGGCCATGCGCCACTTCAATCCCACCTTCCATTTCGTTGCGCCCAAAGAACTGGCGATGCCCAATGAATACAAGCTTTATTGCAAGGAGCATGGCATTAAGTTCCAGGAGCACACTGCTTTCAACGAGAAAGTGATTGCCGATGCAGACATTCTCTATATGACTCGTGTTCAAAAGGAACGTTTCAGCGACCTGATGGAATATGAACGCGTGAAGAATGTATATATACTCAACAACGATATGCTGAGACTGGCCAAGCCCAACATGAAGATTCTGCACCCACTACCCCGTGTCAACGAGATTGCCTACGACGTAGATGAGAATCCACACGCCTACTACATTCAGCAGGCAGGCAACGGACTCTTTGCCCGTGAAGCCATTTTCTGCGATGTCTTGGGCATCACATTGGAAGAAGTTAAGAACGACAAAACGATTATCGCATGAACAAGAAAGAACGTTTGGTTGCCGCCATCGAACATGGCACCGTTATAGACCACATACCTGCAGACAAGACTTATCAAGTTGCTAGTCTTTTGGGCTTATTTGATTTAAAGACACCCGTTACCATCGGCTTCAACTACCCTTCTCAGAAAGTAGGTAACAAAGGTATCATCAAGGTTTCCGACAAGTTTTTCACTGACGACGAGATTTCACGTCTGTCTGTTGTAGCTCCCAAAGTCATTCTTAGCATCATCCGCGACTATGAGGTGGTTGAGAAGAAGACCGTTGAGACACCCAGCGAGATTATCGGCATCGTGAAATGCAACAACCCCAAATGCATCACCAACAACGAACCCATGGCAACCCATTTCCATGTGGCTGACGGAATGCTGACCTGTCATTACTGCGAGAAAGAACAAGATATAAATAAGGTAGAACTTGTCTAATTCAACATATTTTATACAAATATGTGCAAGTGAACGGATTTTTTTTCGTAATTTTGCGCCCATTAATAAATAGATTACACTTCACAAATATCTAAAATAGTAACAATGGAAAGAGACAACGAGATTTTCGAGTTGATTGAACAAGAGCACCAGCGCCAGTTAAAAGGCATTGAGCTGATTGCCAGTGAGAACTTTGTAAGCGACCAAGTCATGGAGGCTATGGGCTCGTATCTAACGAACAAGTATGCCGAGGGTTATCCTGGTCACCGTTATTATGGTGGTTGTCAGGTAGTCGACAAGGTAGAGCAGCTGGCCATCGACCGTGTTTGCAAGCTGTTCGGTGCCGAGTATGCCAACGTTCAGCCCCACTCTGGTGCACAGGCTAATGCTGCTGTGCTGCTGGCAGTGCTGAAACCAGGCGACACTTTTATGGGTATGAACCTTGACCACGGCGGTCACTTGTCACATGGTTCACTGGTAAACACCTCGGGAATCTTGTACAAGCCCGTAGGCTATAACCTGAACAAGGAGACGGGTCGTGTTGATTATGATGAGATGGAGCGTCTGGCTCTGGAGCACAAGCCCAAACTGATTATCGGTGGTGGTTCCGCCTATAGTCGCGAGTGGGATTACAAGCGTATGCGTGAGATTGCCGACAAGGTTGGCGCCCTGCTGATGATTGACATGGCTCACCCCGCTGGCTTGATTGCTGCTGGTCTGCTGGACAATCCTGTAAAATATGCACATATTGTAACCTCTACAACCCACAAGACCCTTCGTGGTCCTCGTGGCGGTATTATCCTGATGGGCAAGGACTTCGAGAATCCTTGGGGTCTGAAGACACCAAAGGGAGTAACAAAGATGATGTCACAGCTGCTCAACTCTGCTGTATTCCCTGGTCAGCAAGGCGGTCCTTTGGAGCATGTCATTGCTGCTAAGGCTGTTGCTTTTGGCGAGGCTCTGAAGCCAGAGTTCAAGGAGTGGGCAAAGCAAGTTCAGAAGAACGCCAAAGTATTGGCTGAGGAACTTATCAAGCGTGGATTCACCATCGTCAGCGGTGGTACTGACAACCACTCTATGCTGGTTGACCTGCGCTCTAAGTATCCTGAGCTGACGGGTAAGGTGGCTGAGAACGCGCTCGTTGCTGCTGACATCACTGTCAACAAGAACATGGTACCATTCGATACACGTTCTGCCTTCCAAACCTCAGGTATCCGTCTTGGTACCCCCGCCATCACGACACGTGGTGCCAAGGAAGACCTCATGATCGAGATTGCAGCACTGATTGAAGAGGTGCTCAACGATCCGGAGAACGAGCAGGTAATCAGCAGCGTGCGCCAGCGTGTCAACGAGCGCATGAAGCAGTACCCGCTGTTCGCCTATTAAACAACAAGAATGACTACTACTGACCTAAAAACAATTCTATTTTCGACACTTGCCTTGCTGATGCTCTCGGTTCCCACAGAACTGAGAGCGCAGCAGTTGCAAGCATCCCTTTCACATTATTCAACGGAAGACGGAATGCCCAGCAACACAGTTGCCGCATTGCGTACTGACGACTATGGTTTCCTGTGGCTGGCCACATGGAATGGTATTTCCCGTTTCGATGGTTATCATTTCTATAACTACAAAACGGGTGTTGCCAGTGGTGTACGAGGCCTTCACAACCGTGTTGACAACATGGTCATCGACCTCTCCCAAAACATCTGGCTGAAAATGTACGACGGACGCGTCTTCGTCATCAATCGTAAGACCGACCGCATAGAAGACCCGTTGGGTGGAATCAGCGACCATGATGATTTCCACGTCGACTACTTCTTCCAACCCTACGTCACCTCTACAGGTGATGTCCTGATTTCCTATGACGACATTGGACTCTATAAGTTGCGCCTGGACCGTAATGGTCTTAAGCAAGACCTGATTACGACAGGACAATTGACTGTAAACGGTGTGGTAGAAGGTTATCGCAACGACATCTGGGCTGCTACAGACAAGGGTGTTCATCGCATCAATATGGTCAACATGTCGTTGGAGCGCAGAGGCTATTTCCTGAACGAACACGTCACACGTCTGGCCACTAACGGCTATAACATTTTCGCTGGCACCAAGTCGGGCAAGATTCTTCAATTCTCCTACGGACAAGACTCCACGCTCATAAAGGATATCGGCAGAGAGATTACCAGCCTCTATGTTGATAAGCACGGGCAGATCTGGTTCTCCGACTTAGGCGACGGAGCCTATCGCTTAGACCCTCAGACGGGCGATGTCAAGTTCTACAACCAACGCGTATTGGCTCCTGAGTTTACCAGTCGCGGTGCTGAGTTTGGCGAAGCCCTAGGTGTGCTGTGGATTCGTATGAACCACGGAGGCTATGGCTATTACAATCGTGCTACGGATGAAGTGGAATACTTCCACAACGACCCCAGCAACCCCTGGAACCTCTCCAATACGGTCAATGCCCGTCTGGAGATGAACGATGGCGTGGTATGGGAATCTACCAGTCGTCGCGGTCTCGAGAAACTGGAGGTCATGAAACAAACCATCGCGCGTACCTTATTAGTAAAGAACCCCACATCGAGCCTTGACAATGAGATACGTGCCATGCTTCACGACAAGAAGCGCAACCACACCCTATTGGCCAACAAGCATGGACAGATATTCGTGTTCGATGGCAAGATGAACCATCTTTCCACCATTACCCACGACAACAACGGACATCCCATCGGACGTCCTTATGGCATGTCGCAAGACTCAAAAGGTAACTACTGGGTCAGCGACAAGGACAACGGACTCTTTAAGATTACCCCCAATGGCAATTCCTATTCTGTCGAGAACATCCGCCATAACGACAAAGACCCCTATTCACTTAGCGACAATGCTGCCTATCAATGCGTAGAGGACCGCCAAGGCAATATCTGGGTTGCCACTTATGGCGGAGGTGTCAATGTGCTCCGCAAAGACAAGAACGGACGCTATATCGCCCTGCACGCCAAGAATGTCATGAAGCGCTATCCCCATAATCGTTACCACAAGGTGCGCACCATTGCGATGGACAAAGAAGGCAAGATCTGGGCAGGTACCACCGATGGCATTCTCACCCTGCAGATTCGCAACAACAATATCATCCTTCAACCCCTTGAGATGTCCGACGACATGACGAAGTGCTTGATGAGTAACGATATTGTCTGCCTCGCTACTGATAGCCATGGCACTATGTGGGTTGGAACCAACAGCGGTGGACTGAGTCGTGCCGTGAAGAAAGACTCTAAGGGACGATGGGAATTTGAGAACTTTGGCATCGAGCAAGGTCTTCCCTCTGAGGAAATCTACGCCGTTACCTTCGACAACAAAGGTAACGTATGGTTCTCCACCGAGCACATTCTCTGCTCTTTCGACCCTCAGAAGAAGATTCTCACCACCTTCTCCAGTCTCGATGGTGTCGACGATACCATGTGTTCTGAAGGTGCAGCCATCACCCTATCCAACGGCAATGTCATCTTCGGCACCCTTGAAGGCTATTATTTCGTAGATCGTAACAAACTGGTTACCAAGAAAGGTTCTCTGCTGAAGCTCCGCATCACCGATTTCTTCCTGAACGGAATCATTCAGACTCCACGCATGCCAGACCAGGCATTCGACTACTATGTCCCTGAGAGCAAAAGTGTTAAGCTTCCTGATGCCAACAGCACCTTCGCCTTCCGCTTTGCCGCCCTCAACTATCAATTCCAGCATCGTATCCACTACCAATACATGCTGGAAGGCTATGACGACGAGTGGCAGAATGCAGGCAAGGACCGTATGGCCACCTACAGCAATCTGTCAGGCGGAACCTATCAGTTCAAGGTAAAAGCTTTCTTGTTGGAGTCACCCGAGAACTACGACATCCGAACCATCGAGGTGGTAGTACCCTACTCTTTCACCTCCTTCATCGTCTATTTCATTCTCCTTCTCCTCGTTGCAGGTCTGGTTTACTGGTGGTATCGTCGTCGCCACAAGTCATCCGATGACGAAGACGAATCCTCACCATCAGAGTTGACTGAGACGAGCGATGTACTTTCCGAGAATGTCGAACTCGAGGTTGACGACACTCCCTACGCGGATGTCACAGAAGTTGGTGTGTTCGAAAGTGTAAGGAATGATAGCCACCTGAAATGAATTCGAGGTAGGATTACAAACGGTCAGTGACACTCCGTTTACCGTTACCGAACCCTTATCCACCGTGAAATAGCCATTGCGTGCCATTTCGCGGTTTTCTTTATATTCAAAGGTGAAGTATGTCGAACCATTGGCATCCTCCATGGCTATGCATCGTGCCGTCTCGTCCACGTGTCCTTGTACAATGTGTCCGTCCAGTCGTCCGTTCATCAGCATCGACCGCTCCACATTTACCTTGTCGCCCACTTTCAGCAGTCCCAGATTGGTGCGCTCCAGCGTCTCTTTCATGGCTGTCACGGTGTAGGTCCCGTTCTCTATCTTCACCACGGTCAGACACACGCCATTATGCGCCACACTCTGGTCTATTCCCAACTCGTCGACAAACGAGCAGCGAAGCGTGAAGTCTATATTATCTCTGTCTTTCTCGATTGCTACAACGGTAGCAAATTCCTCAATAATTCCGGAAAACATAATCTCTGTAAACTATAATCTATAAACTGTAAACTAAAAAAGAAAGGGGCCGCCCAGTGATGTGATGAAAACTCCTGTGTTACAAGATTTGAGTGCTCACTGTCTTTGTAATCCACCGGCCTTTCAGCTATAATGTGGCCCGCCATCGACAAGCGAAGTCTGCTCGGTTTTCGATTTAATTTGATGAGTATCCCGATCGAACCGGCACGACCCCATGTTTCTTTTTCTGAGTGCAAAGATAGTAAAAAAACGGCAGAGTAGCAAATAATTCAAGAACATTAACTCGAACGTTATCAATGTTAAAATGTCTATAAACCAAGGAATCTTATCGAGGATTTGGCTATTTATTTCTACTAACGGGCAATAAACGTCTAACTAATTTTTCTATTTCGTCGATAATATCTACCTTTGCATCGTGAAAATATAGTTTTTTAGAGATATGAAAAAAGGATTATTGATTTTGGCGACGATGATGAGCCTCTCCATGTCCGCTCAAGAGAAGTGGACACTCAGAGAGTGCATCGATTACGCCATGCAGAACAGCATCACGCTGAAACAGGCTCATTTGACCAAGCAGACAGCTACTGAGACGCGCAAACAGTCACAAGCCGCTCTGTTTCCCTCGCTTTCAGCGTCCAGCAATCAAAGCTTTGGCTATCGTCCCTGGCAGAGTTCAGGCATGGCCACAGTAAGTAATGGTACCGTTAATAGTTCGGTTACTAAGACCTATTATAATGGTACGTATGGCATCAATGCCTCATGGACTCTCTGGAATGGCAATCAGAACCACAACCAGGTAAAGGCCAATAAGTTAAGCGAGGAACAGGCTGAGTTGAAGATAGAACAGAGCGCCAACTCTATTCAGGAACAGATTGCCCAGCTCTATGTTCAGATTCTTTATATGAACGAAGCCATCGGCGTCAACCGTGAAAGTCTGGAAGCCAGCAAGAAGAACGAGGAGCGCGGACAGGAAATGGTCAACGTAGGCAAGATGTCGAAAGCCGACCTTGCCCAGCTCTCTGCCCAGCGCGCCATGGAGGAATATAATCTGGTGGAAGCCGAGAGCAATCTCGCCAATTACAAGCTCCAGCTGAAGCAGTTGCTGGAGATTACTGGCGAACAAGCCTTCGATGTTGCCATGCCTACTGCCAGCGACCAGCAGGCCCTTGCCAGCATTCCTTCCGTGATGAAAGTTTACGAACAAGCGCTCACCCTGCGTCCTGAAATCAAGAACACCGAATTGGCTTTGCAGGCCAGCGATGTTCAGCTGAAGATAGCCCGTGCGGGTTATCTGCCCACCCTCAGCATGACGGGTGGCGTAGGCACCAGCACCACGTCGAACAACAGTAACAAATGGGGCGAGCAGATGAAGACCAATTTCGATGCTTCTGCAGGCATTGGCATCAGCATTCCCATCTTCGACCAGCGCAAGGCCAGAACGGCTGTCAACAAGGCCAAGATTCAGCACGAACAGGCTTTGTTAGACCAGCAAGACCAGCAGAAGAAGCTCTACTCCACTATCGAGGGATTCTGGCTCGATGCCCAGACCAATCAGGAGAAGTTCCGCGCTGCCTCTGCTACCGTTGAGAGCGAACAGCAGAGCTACGACCTGTTGCAGGAGCAGTTCAATCTGGGACTGAAGAACATCGTCGAGCTATTGAATGGCAAGGTCTCTCTCTTGCAAGCCCAGCAGAGCAAGCTGCAGTCAAAGTATATGACCATCCTCAAGCAGCAGCTATTGAAATTTTATCAAGGTGAAACAATGAATATTTAAAGATATGAAGAACAAGAAAGTTTGGTATGGCGCAGCTGCCATCGTTATCGTTATCCTCGTCATCTGGTTCCTTTCAGGTGGCAAGAAAGAACAGAAAGTAGAGTTTGAAACCGCGAAGGTGGAGCGTCAGGACATCCACACCAGCATCACCGCCACAGGTACTATCGAGCCCGTCACCAGCGTTACCGTAGGTACGCAGGTCAGCGGTATCGTTGCCAAGTTGTATGTCGATTACAACTCCATCGTCAAGAAAGGTCAGGTCATTGCCGAACTCGACAAGACCAACCTCATCAGCGAGTTGAACCGTTCACGTGCCGACCTCACCTCAGCACAGAGCACGCTGAATTACGAGCAGTCCAATTTCAACCGCTATAAGACCCTGCACGACAAGGGACTGGTTAGTGCCGACGAATTCGAGAGCGCCCGTCTGAGCTATGAGAAAGCCCGTCAGACCGTTGCATCTTCTCGCGAGAGTGTTCGCAAGGCCGAGACCAATCTGGGCTATGCCACCATCACCTCGCCTATCGATGGCGTGGTACTCTCCAAAGCCGTTGAGGAAGGCCAGACTGTTGCTGCCTCTTTCAATACCCCAGAGCTCTTCACCATTGCCCAGGACTTGACCGATATGCGCGTGATTGCTGATATCGACGAGGCCGACATCGGTGGTGTACAGGAAGGTCAGCGCGTCAGCTTCACCGTCGATGCTTTCCCCGACGATCATTTCGAGGGTAAGGTTACTCAGGTTCGCCAGCAGGCCACCACTTCCAGCAATGTCGTTACCTACGAGGTAGTCATCTCTGCCCCCAACAACGACCTGAAGCTGAAGCCCGGCCTCACAGCCAATGTCACCATCTACACCTTCGAGAAGAACAATGTTCTCGCCATTCCCTCCAAGGCCCTGCGCTTCACTCCCAACGAGGCCCTGCTTTCCAAGGACCAGAAGATTGAGGACGTAGAGGCTCCTGCCAAGGTTTGGACACTGAAGGACAATGTCTTCAAGGCCCACGTCGTTGAGCCAGGCACATCCAATGGTATGATGACCGAGATTGTCAGCGGTCTCAGCGAAGGCACTGAGGTTCTTGTCGACTTCACCCTGAGTGGCGGCGATATGGAGGATGCAGGCCAGCAAGCCCAGAACCCCTTCATGCCACGTCCGCGTAACAACCGTAATCAGCAGAACCAGCAGAAGAAGTAAGAGGTAAGAAGTAAGAAGTAAGAAGGAAGAAGTAAGATGGAAGAAAATAATAGAAAGGTAGTCATCGAACTACAAAACGTAAAGCGCTACTTCCAGGTGGGTTCCGAAACCGTGAAGGCCTTGCGTGGTGTCTCGTTCAAGATTTACGAGGGCGAGTTTGTCACCATCCAGGGAACCTCCGGTTCTGGCAAGTCTACGCTGCTCAACCAGCTGGGCTGTCTCGACACTCCCACCTCTGGCGAGTATCTGCTCGACGGAGTTCCCGTCAGCACCATGTCGAAGACACAGCGTGCCCATCTGCGCAACCAGAAGATTGGCTTCGTGTTCCAGAACTACAACCTGTTGCCCAAGACCACTGCTGTAGAGAATGTGGAACTGCCCCTGATGTACAACTCTAAGTACGATGCGCGCCAGCGTCGCCGTGCAGCCATCAAGGCGCTGCAGGCCGTAGGTCTGGGCGACCGCTTGATGCACAAGTCCAATCAGATGTCTGGTGGTCAGATGCAGCGTGTAGCCATCGCCCGTGCCTTGGTCAACGAGCCCGCTGTGCTGTTGGCCGACGAGGCCACTGGTAACCTCGACACCCACACCTCTTTCGAGATGCTGGTGCTCTTCCAGGAGCTTTACAAGCAGGGCCACACCATCATCTTCGTGACCCACAACCCTGAGATTGCCGAATATGCCTCTCGCAACATCAATCTGCGCGATGGCAAGATTCGCGAGGACACCATCAATACCAATATCAAGTCGGCTGCAGAAGCCCTAGCAGCCCTGCCAATGCCGCAGGATGATTAATCCTTTGAACTTTGAGATTTGACCTTTGAACTTTATGATTACTTTTAAAGGGTATAAGAAGGGATAAGTCAAATCACAAAGCTCAAAGTTCAAAGTTTAAAATTCAAAGAATAAGATGAACATAACGAATCTATTTAAAGTAAGCCTCAAGGCTGTAGCCAACAATAAGATGCGCAGCTTCCTCTCCATGCTGGGTATCATCATCGGCGTGGCAGCGGTCATCATCATGATGGCCATCGGACAAGGCTCGAAGGAGAGCATCCGCAAGGAGCTTTCCACCATGGGCACCAACCTGCTGACCATCCGTCCAGGAGCCGATATGCGTGGTGGTGTGCGCCAGGACCCCTCAGCCATGCAGACTTTGAAGATGGCCGACTATGAGCGCATCCTTCGCGAGAAGAAGTTTGTCACCAAGGTGTCTCCAGAAGTCACTGCCAGTGGTCAGGTCATCTATGGCAACAACAATACCAACACCTCCATGTATGGTGAGTCTACCGATTATCTCGACATCAAGCTGTGGACCATCGAGGAAGGCGATTGCTTCACCGACGAAGACATCAAGAAAGCTGCCAAGGTGTGCGTGGTGGGTGCCACGATTGTCAAGGAACTCTTTGGCGACAATGTCGACCCCATTGGCAAGACCATCCGCTTCAAAAGTATCCCCATGCGCGTCATCGGTGTGCTGAAGTCGAAGGGTTACAACTCGTGGGGCATGGATCAGGACAATGTCATCATTGCCCCCTATACCACCGTCATGAAGCGTATTGCTGCCCAGACGTGGTTCTCCAGCATCATCTGCTCGGCCATTACCGAAGAGCTCTCTGATGCAGCCATCGAGGAGTTGACCCAGATGTTGCGCGACAACCACAAGCTCAAGGGCGATGCTGCCGACGATTTCACCATCCGTTCGCAGGCCGAGATGATGGAAACCATGTCCTCTACGATGGACACCGTCACCCTCATCCTCGTCGTAGCAGCAGCCTTCTCGCTGTTGGTGGCTGGTATCGGCATCATGAACATCATGCTCGTTTCCGTTACGGAGCGCACCAAGGAGATTGGTCTGCGCATGGCTGTCGGAGCCACCGGTCCCGTCATCTCGTTCCAGTTCCTCATCGAGTCCGTGCTCATCTCCGTCACGGGTGGACTCATCGGCATCCTTGTAGGTTGTTCGGCCAGTGCGGCCCTCGGCTCTTTCGGCATGCCTTCCAGCGTTCCCGCATGGTCTATCTACGTGTCGTTCCTGGTCTGCGTCTTCATTGGCGTACTGTTTGGTTACATTCCTGCCCAGAAGGCAGCCAATATGGATCCTATCGAAGCCATCCGTCATGAATAAGCGCACCATCCTTCTGGTCCACGTAGCCGTCTGGGCTCTGCTGTTTCTGTTGCCCCTGACGTTCCTCAGCCGTTTCGGCAGTTTCAATCTGCTGCAATACCTCATGGCCAGCATGTCGCCCTTCCTCATGATGGTGGTGTTCTATGCCAACTATCTGTGGCTCACGCCCCGTTATTTCGTGACTGACAAGCACCGCTACTATTGGCTGTTCAACATCGTCATGGTCATTGCCTTGGGCGTCTTCCTGCACTATTGGGTAGGCTTCACCCGCAGCATGTTCGGCGACCATCGCCCCGGTCCCATCGAGCCCCGATTGTTCGATATCCTGCTGTTCATCCTGCGCGACATCACCAATCTGGCCATTGCCGCTGCCATCGCCACTGCCATTGTCTTGGCACTGCGCTGGCAGAAGGCAGAAACCGCTCGCAAGGATGCCGAGACCGCTCGCACCCAGGCCGAGCTGAGCAATCTGCGCTCGCAAATCAATCCCCACTTCCTGCTCAACACCCTCAACAACATCTATGCGCTCACCGCCTTCGATGCTGCCAAGGCGCAGGAAGCCATTCAGGAACTCTCGCGCATGCTGCGCCATATCCTCTATGACAACCAGCAGCCCACCGTTCCCCTGAAGGACGAAGCCGAATTCCTTGAGAACTACATCAAGCTGATGCGCATCCGCATCCCCGAGTCTGTTGAAATCAACTCTCAACTTTCCACTTTCAACTCTCAACTCGAGGTTGCGCCCATGATTTTCATTTCGCTTGTCGAGAATGCCTTCAAACACGGCATCAGCCCCACCGAGCCCTCGTTCATCCACATCCGCTTGGAGGCCAGCGACCATACCATCACCTGCGACATCGAGAATTCCAACCATCCCAAGACCGCCAGCGACCGCAGCGGTCATGGCATCGGACTCCAGCAGGTTCAGCGCCGTCTCGACCTCTCCTACCCCGGCCGTTATCAGTGGCAGCGAGGCGTCAGCGACGATGGCAAGACCTATCACTCTAAAATCACCATCGAAATAAAATAGTAAATAGTAAATTGTCCAATAGTAAATGATCCTAAATTGCGCTATCATTGACGACGAGCCCTTGGCAGCAGGTCTGCTCAAAAGCTACGCAGAGAAAACCCCGTTTCTCCATCTCATCGGCACCTATGGCTCAGCCATCGAGGCCATGAAGCAGTTGCGCGACCAGCCCGCCCAGCTCCTGTTTCTCGACATCCAGATGCCCGAACTCTCAGGCATCGAGTTTGCCAAGATACTCCCCCCCGACACCAAGGTCATCTTCACCACCGCCTTCCAGCAATACGCCATCGAAGGCTATAAGGTTTCAGCCCTCGACTATCTGCTGAAACCCATCTCCTACGACGACTTCCTGCGCGCCTCCAACAAGGCCCTCGAATGGTTCAGCCTCGTGCGTCGCCAGCAAGCCTGCGCCACCGACCGCTTCATGTATGTCAAGAGCGAATACAAGCTGCAGCGCATTGCCCTCGACGACATCCTCTTCATCGAAGGCCTCAAGGACTATGTCCGCATCCATCTCGCTGACGGACAGCGCATCATGTCACTCATGAGCATGAAGAAACTCGAAGACTATCTGCCCCGTCCCGAGTTCCTGCGCACCCATCGCTCTTACATCGTCCACATGCCCAAGGTCGAACAGATAGACCGCTTCCGCATCGTCTTTGGCGACGAATACATCCCCATCTCCGACTCCTACAAGGACGACGTCCAGCAATACTTCGACGAACATACGCTGGTATAAAAAATATGGCAGAAAGATTAAATTTTACGTCAAAATGATTGCAGAATGAAATAAAATGCTTATATTTGCAGCGTTAAAACATTAAAGATAAATCCAATGGAAGTGGAAGATTTGGCCTTGAGAGAATTCCGTGAATTCAAGAATATGGTTGCTGCCAGCGATAGGCCAGAGCTCACCCTAGATGAAATCAACGAAGAAATACGATTGGCACGTGAGGAAAGGGCTGCACGGAAATGATTAAAGCAGTCATTGACACAAACGTGATTGTGTCGGCATATATCACAAAGAATCTTGAAGCAATCATTTGCACTCAGAAAACATCAGAACGATAGTGAGAAAGTGAGGGCTTTTCTTAAATCTCTATTACTTTATTGGGTTCAAATCCGTTTGTAAGATACTCGTTGTAATACACGTAGCCTAGTTGGTTGCACACGATTCGGGTGTTGCCAATTGTGGTGTCGATGTTCGTATGCGAGTGACCATAAATCCAGGCGTCTATTCGACTGTCGACAATATAGTTTCCAAGTTCTGTGGCGAAGGCTCCGTTTAGGGCAGAGCCCTTATGTTGAGGAGCAACTACTTTCAATGTCGGCAGATGATGGGTCACTACAACGATATGCTTGGCGGTACTTTCCTCAACGGCCTGCTTTAGGAAAGCCAGGCACTTCTCATGCTCTAAATTAAAGTCGTCGGGAGTGAATCGTCTGCCAGCATACAGAATCTGGTGGAAATCATTCATTCCTCGCAGAACGAGATACATGTCAGGTTCTGGTATTCTTGACCATAGCGTTGTGAGGACAAAGTCTGTATCATCAATGTGAACCACCTTGTTGTAATAGTAGCCCACATTCTCGCGAAACATCCATTGCCAACTATCACCACGTTCAGTCACATCGCCATTGTTGTAGAACTCGTGATTGCCAGGCACAAGCAATACCTGCCGGAAGTTCTTCGATGCCCAGTTCCAGAATTTCTTTTGTGGGGCAATGATGTCCCGCAGGTAGAACGTGTCACCTGCGAGCACCAAGACATCGCCCACTGCATCAAACTCATTCGCCTTTATATACCGCGAATTATCCCACAACTCCATATGGAGGTCACTCATGTATTGTATTCTCATTGCTCTATATTGTTAATTGGTTTTACTTGTTTTTGTGGCTGCCATTCTGCAGCCGCGATGATGTCTGCAATTTGTTCTGCAGTAATATCATTGTCTACACAGGGAAGTGTGATTTCATTGCCTATCTTTTCGTTATGAGCATATTTGTCTGCTCCGGGAGTAATGCCGACATAGTCAGTTTCCTCTGCCATCCGAAGCAGTCGCGCAGACTCATTGCATACGACACCGATTCCTGCATCACACAATGCCTCAAGCATGTTAACCACATCATTGGAATAGCCATAGACGCTAAAAGTCAAGGTGAAATACCACTGTCCTTCGGCAACAGGTACATTCTCGCCCCATTGGCCACCCTTTTTCCAAGGATGGAGATGTATTCTTGCATATGCTACATCCATGCAATGGAAAGAGCTGTTTTCGTCCTCCCACTTCTGGTAATCCTGCTCGCTGTCGAGATCAAGTCCTGCAATTTCTCTTCCCTTACTATTATAGCGCACGAAGATTTCCTCGTCCGTTTTGTCTGCGAATTCCGACTTAGGTTCAGGACGATATTCATCCTTGGTCCGATAAGTCTCATAGAGCAGGCGCCAGAAATGAATGTAAGTTCTGAGCGTCATCTTATCTGCCGTCCACAGAGGCAAGTTGTTCATCTTTGTTACGATATCCACCACTCGCTCTGAATCATCGAATGTTCTATAGACGGGGCAAATACGATTCAAATCTGCACGCTTGATGACTCCGTCGCGTTTTGAATAGGGAAGATGTTCCTCGACGTAGTTGTTATAGTCGTTGGGATTCTCACAGATGTTATCTACCAATGCCGTAATGTACTTCTCAAGTTTCAGCAGAGACTTAGATACATTCCCATACCAGACATCTGGTTTTCGCTCGTCTCCAACGTATCTGGCACTTCTTAGGTCGATATATCGCCTTTCACGGTTTCTGATAATCATGTAGTGGAAGTCTTCATAGTTAGCCGTAAACACTTGATACCAGTAATTGCCATTCTCATCGGCCTCTTCCCAACGATTACGCTTGCCTGGCGCTTTGAGTTCTATCCAGAGCCAACGCTGCTCGTCATCGCCCATCGCCTCCAGCCGCTGCATGGTTTTCTCTATGCGGAGCATTACTTCAAGAGCCGCATCATCTACCACCACACCGTTCAAATGGTGCTCATGGGTCAGGTACATCAAATCTCCGAGGTCATTGTACCTCAATATTTTTATTTTCTTCATTTCTCAATCTTCTTTAGTGCGCATTGCTGCGCGGTTAATACTGTAACGAAAAACCGTTGGAAAGTTTGGTAAGTTCTTTCCAACGGTCTCGCTATCTCTTATGCTCTGAAGTCCGGCTGCATCTATGCCATCCTATCAGATTTCCTTTTTAATGATGTTCGTTGGAAAGTGTTTGTGTACCAGTCACGTTCTGCAATACTCATCGTGTTTGTCGTATGAACATAGCAGAAGCCCCCAAAGCTTTCTTTGCTCTGGAGCGGTAACAGTGTTGATATGTTCTTTCTTTGTTGCAGCATTGCTTATTTTACATAATTTCAAGAAACGGCAGCAAATTTACACACTTTTTCACAATCCACCAAACATTTTTCAAACTATTTTCAGGCCTAAATTGCATATACACAAAGTGTATAAAAAGATTTCCGGTCACGGGGTGACAGGCACGGTGTTACTTTTCAATCAAAGCATCCAAACACATCCTAACAGTCCCCCCTAACCCAAAATGACAGCGAATAATTTGGCGAATTGAAAAAATGTTCTTATCTTTGCAGAAACTAAAACGTTATGAGCAATGACATTCTTGAATCAGTTTCACAAAGAGGCTATGGAGCGTACGATGCGGAAAATCGAAGAATCAAAGAAATCTCCGATGAACTCCAAAGACTTTGCCGACTACATGAGGCACAACCTCGAGCAGGCCAAGAAGATAGAGGCCGCTTCGAAATAGAACAACGTGCAGCCGGGGTCACGGGGTGACAGGCACGGTGTGACCTTAAGGTTGTCGATTCATCATAGAGATGCCGAAATAGGGTAGTGATGTCATCATGAAAGGGCTGCTTGTTTATACCCTCAAACAGTGGAACTTCTATCTCTGGGGCAACAACTTCCTGAAATCGCACCCGCGCATTGTCATCGGCATCGATTTCGCCTTGTAATTTTAGATTACTTTGTAGTTTAAAAACACTCGTCATTCTGCAAAGTTTGGCGAGTTTTTTTGAAAACACCCTGCTCGAACTTTGTTCGCTTGCAAAAAGCAAGAAATAAATTTGGTTTTGTTCTCGCTTATTCGTATCTTTGCACTAACTTTTACTAGAACCCACGCTTATGGCAATGAATGACATAAAAGCTTATAAGGCAGTGGGGGGGGGTATTTTCTAAAGGTATCCTCCGCACTTTACCTCTTATATTATTAACGACTCTCCTCTTCGTTTCGTGCGAGAAGGAGCAGTTTCACTATGCTGAGATTACTGAGTATCATGCAGAGTCTCAGCAACTCGACGTGGCTACCACCGACAGCATAGCCCGTTTCTCTTCGAAGGTTCAAGGCTTCGTGGCTCAACACCCTGATGCCAAGGACGACCCCTTGTATCCCGAGATACTCAACAATATCAATAATGCCAAGCTCAACATTACCATCATCTTCCACGATGAATGGGATGGCGAGACGCATATAAAATACTGATTATGAACTATACCGAATAAAATATTATTTCATTTAGCAGCATAGCGATGCTGTGTTTGTTTTAATTTATGGTTGAAAAAGAAATTATTATTCGTACCTCGTCCGCTGTGAAGTTCGCGAGGTTTTACAAAATGAATTATGCACACGTGGTATTCACGTGACGCTTTCAATATGTTATAATGAATGAATGTTTGTACCCTCGTGGTTCGGGAGAATAGCGAGGTTTTTAAAGAAACAATGTGATTATGGCAAATAAACTTCAGCAGGCTTTAGACCTGTGTAATAAAAGTGATTTCGATAAAGCTCTATCATTGCTAGAAGAAATCACAAAGGAAGAACCTCAGAACTCTGAGGCTTGGCGTTTGTTGGCCCAAGTTCACTGGACATACCAGCATGAACCTGATAAGGCTTACGATGAATTGATAGAAGCTTTGAGGTGTGAGCCAAAGAATATCTGGGCTCTCGTCTTGATGGGCAACCTCCTTACACGCGAGATGAATGATGTGGAGCATGCCAAGCAATACTATGATAAAGTATTGGAATACCATCCAGACAATGCCATTGCCATAAATAATATTGGTGCAACCTACATGGAACGGAAGGACTATGAAGGAGCGCTACCCTATATGGAGAAAGCAATGGCTATTGACGATAAATATGCAAACTCATATTACGGATTAGCCCTTTGCTATTATAAATTAGGTAGAATAGAAGATGCTTTTGAGGTTTGCCATAAAGGGGCATTGAAGACATCAGACAGACCTGAGAATCCAGCCGTTCGTGAAGAATTGGTAAAGCTGTTTGTTACGGTAGCAAAGGAGTATGCAGACAAGACCAATTACATTAATGTATGGAAAGGCATCAAGGACGAACTGGAAGCTGTTGATCATACAAACATCCGGATAGTCGAGGACAAGAGCTTGAATGTACATGCTAAGATGGAGTATGCCCCATTGCATGCTGCAAAGGAACATGTAATAAGGTATAACCCTGAGAAAGACTTCGTGGAACATCTCTTTATTCATGAGATGATGCATTTGAAGATGGGGCAACAAGCAACCAAGTTGAACAGAGGAAAGGCAGTTGTAAGCTCTGAGCAGACAAGAAACGCCTTCAAGAAGCGTTATCTTGGTTTTATGAAGAAAAAGCATAGCCATATACCCGCATCAGAACTTGACAAGGTTATTTATGGACTTGCTGACGGATTAGGTCTTCAACTCATGAACTGCCCTCTTGATTTATTTGTGGAACACATGATTTATACAGACTATAAGATTGTGCGTCCCATTCAGATGCTCTCACTTTTCCACATGGAGCAAGATAACATTAATGCTGTGAAGCAAGCAGCATCAAATGGTTTCTTCCCCAAGGAGATTGTATATGCCAATAAGGTCATGAATCTTGTTACAAGTATGCATTTCAAGGATATTTATGGCATTAACCTCTTGGGACAATACAATCCCACCAAACAAGAATATGCGCATGCACAAGACCTATACGAAGAATTCAAGGCATATCTAAACACCTTCAAGGCTGGTGATGAATACGAGATGGTAGAATACTTCGTGCAGTCTTTCAACATGGAGGATTTAGTGGAAATCATTGATGAAGCCCAAGTGTCTGCAGGAATGAAAGCAGACCTCTCCATGAAGAGTGATTTGAAGGATCTGGCTGAAGGTGCATTATCTGAAGAAGAAGCAGACGTTGCCAATGCCCAATTTGCATTAAATCATCAAGATGGAGCAGATCCAGCTGAAACCATGATGATGTCGATGTACATGCTGGGAGCGATGGAATATTTCGATACCCTTGATTCTCAAGACGTACATAGAATTGCCATTGAAATTGCTATGGTTGGCGTTACGGGTATTGACCCCAAGAAGAAATATAGCATCAAATCACTTCCTGATAATGAATTTGGTGGCTACCAACTCTTAGCCTACTACTATGTAAGTTGGGCAAGAGCCATTCCTGAGAAGCTGGATGCTCTAGGTCTGCCTTTCTCTAAAGCATACGAGTCAGCATTATCGATGTACAACGCTAAACACAATAAATGACAATGAGTGATTTAGAGGAACTTCGCAAAGCCATTGTACAATTCACGCAAGAACGTGATTGGGACCAATTCCATAATGGGAAGGACTTGGCCCTCGCTTTGTCTATTGAAGCATCTGAGCTAAATGAGGCTTTCTTATGGAAGAAAGCAGAAGATGTGAATGTAGAAAAAGTAAAAGAGGAATTAGCAGACATCGTGAACTATGCCATTCTCATTGCTGACAAATACGACCTCGATATCAAGCAAATAGTCCTGGATAAACTAAGACGTAATGCTGAGAAATATCCCGTAGACAAAGCCTATGGGAGCGCAAAGAAATATAACGAACTATAAATTACTTACTATGGTTAACAGAGTCCTATATCAAGCACCTCAGTCTCAATTCATTAGTGACGTAGAGCGAAACTATGTTTCACAGAAAATGAGACATACAGCTGAACTTTCCGGAATTCATTCTGCCGAAAACGAAATTGCTTCATGGGAGAATAACGCTCCTCACGTTGCACGTTTGCTTACGCAATGTGGCGCAAAGGATAGTTATGTCACATTCGAATTTCTTGTACCATTCTCACGTAAACGTATTGACTGTATGATTTACGGTACGGGTGAAGATAATTCTGAGAATGTTATTCATATTGAACTTAAGCAATGGGGCAATAAATCCGTTGGTGTTGCAGACAGCGATGGTAACTTTACGACAGATGATGTTGCAAATAGCCAGCCTGATGATGTAATCTTCAATGTGGAAGCTTTTACGGGACATGCAAACCGAATCGTCGCTCACCCTTCTCAGCAAGTGAAGGGATACCAAGGTTATCTTTCTAACTTTATAGAGGTATTCTCTAATCAAGAGGTGTCTTTGACAGGTTTGGCTTATTGCTATAATTACACAAAGAACGACGCAAAGAATCCATCTTGTCTATATGATGAAAAGTATGCTTCGTTACTTGCGCAATATCCCACATATGCAAAGGATCAGTTCGACGAATTGACAGCAAAACTAACGGGATTGCTTAAGAAGGGTGATGGCCTTTCTATCTTCAACAAGGTAATAGATAGCCCTATTCGTCCATCGAAGAAGTTGATGAATGAGGTGACAAAAATGGTGGAAGAAGGGGATACCACTGCATTCTCATTGGTTGAAGACCAGATTGTTGCAAGAAATATAATAAGAGATAAAATAAGCAAGTTGCTTAAAGCCTCGAGTAATGATGAAGTCAAGAAGAGTGTTATTATAGTCAAAGGAGGCCCCGGAACCGGAAAGACTGTGATTGCTCTACACCTTTTGGCAGAACTTGCAAGATTATCGGGCAAAGGGAAAGTATTAAATGTTCAGTATGCAACAAAATCAAAACCTTTGCTTGAAGGAGTAAGACATCTTGTTAATCCTCAAGTTCGTATACTATTCCAGAACGTAACGAGTTACATTCCAGCATCTGTCGATGAAAATGGTGTAGATGTATTGTTAGTTGACGAGGCTCATCGCATACAAAAAAATGCCAATAACCAATACACAAAAGCAGAAAACAGAACAGACCTTCCACAAATAGACACCATTATCCGTTCGTCCAAAATCACAGTATTCTTCATTGATGACAAACAGGCTATTCGTGGTGTAGAAATCGGTTCTGCAAGTCTTATTCGTGAAGCTGCCCAAAGATGGGATGCAAAGGTTGAAGAGTGTACGCTTACTTCTCAGTTCCGTTGCAATGGCTCGGATAATTATATGGATTGGATTGAACAAGTACTTTATAACAAGCCTGTCACTTCAACTTTCGGGAAAGACGATTTTGATCTAAAGATATTCGAATCTCCTCAGGAAATGTACAACCAGATTGCCTTGCAAAATAGCAAGCCAAATCAAACTGCAAGAATTATGGCGGGATTCTGCTGGCCTTGGTCAACCAACGTTGTGGATGGCGATCTTGTGAAAGATGTCCATATTGGCGATTTTGCAATGCCATGGGAAACGAGCGACAAAGTCCCATATGCACGTCTTACGAAGAAATATCCCAAATGGTTTGAGTGGGCATACAAGCCTCTTGGTATCAATCAGGTAGGTTGTATCTATACAGCACAGGGTTTTGAGTTTGACTACGCAGGTGTTATCGTTGGTCCTGACCTCAAATATGATAAAACGGCAAGAAAAGTAATCACTGACAAAACCGCTTGTAAAGACCCCGTCTTAAAGCGAAATGTGAAAGAGGCTAACATGACATTTGATGACTATGTTCGTAACATATATCGCGTTCTCATGACTCGTGGCATGAAGGGGTGTTACCTCTATGTCTGTGATGAGAATCTACGTAATTACATGAAGCAGCTTCTTGCTGATATGAAGGGGTAAGGCTATGACAATGGAGGATTTTCGTGACAATCTTCTCAAATACCTTTTCATCGAAAAAAGGTTAGAGGAAGAGGATGCTGAAAGGCAAAAACAAATGAGCAGAGAAGAGAAGGTGGAAAAAAGCCTTCTCCTGATAAATGTCTCTATTATAGGTCACGAAAATGATGTCTATGAATTGCAAGTACCAGAAAACTACTCAAAGCTAAGGGCTGGTGATACGATAACTATAATAAATGAAAATACAGCTTCTGAATGCGAGGCTACTGTCATTGACGTTTTCTTCGACACATTGACCATTTCTTGTGACAAAGAGCTTGATGCCAAAGCCATTTACTCTATCGAGCAGAAATCACCTGAACTTCTGCAAGCTCTAATATCGTGTCTTGAAGGCATTTATGCGGGAGTTCCAGGAGCTGCCTTCTTACGTTTACTTTCTGGAGAAGAGAAGATTGAAATTGTTGATTTCTTAAAGGTATCTATTGATAACGTTCCGTACTTCGATAGTATCAAGAGTAGACTCAATTATGAGCAATTGGCCGCAGTAAGTTCAATGCTTGAATATCCTTCTATTCATGTACTACAAGGTCCTCCAGGCACAGGAAAAACGGCAGTGCTAGCTGCAACTGCTATTGCAACTGCACACATGAATCGCGAGGTTGTTATTATTGCCAATACCCATCATGCAGTTAATAATGCCTTGCTAAAAATTCGCTCGCTTGACAAGAATGCAACAATCATCAAAGTTGGCGCTGAATTAAAGGCAGAAGAGTTGGATGATACAATACTGAAATTTGAGAAATTCAACGATTATTACGACTACAGCTACAAGAATAGGAAAAAGAAAAGGTCAGGTTATATCATTGGCATGACCATTTGGGGCGCAATCACCCACTTGGGACTTCGTCATCATGCCCATTTCCGTCCTTATATAGCATTAGTTGACGAGGCTTCTCTTATGCCTCTGTCACATGCGACTATTCTTGGGAAAACGGCACCTTCAGTATGTCTCTTTGGTGATAGTCGGCAGATGCCTCCTGTTTTCCGCCCTGAATTAGAGAGCAATGAAAATTCTATTTCAATTTTGGATTATTGTTCTCGTAAAGTAGAAGGTGTTCCTGTTTCAGTACTTCATACCACATATCGCATGAATGAATCTATTACTAATGTTGTAAGTAATTCATTCTATGAGCCATATGGAATCACTTTGACTAGTGCTAAATGTGTAGCAGATAATACTTTTGACTCCGAATACTTTAAGAAGAAGGGGTTAAACGGTTCTATCGTCTATATGGACTCTTCTATTTCGACACCACAATGTGAAGAAGAAAATGAAGGTGAAGCAGATGCTGTCATTGAAATGGTAAAAGCACTACTACAAGAAGGGAACAAGCCTTCTGACATTGCTGTAATTACACCATTTAGGAAACAAGTACGCTTAATCAGGTCGAAAGCTCATGAAGCATTAGAAGAAGAGGATCTGCCTCTAATCGATACGGTTGAGCGACTTCAAGGGCAGGATGTTGAATGTATAATATTGAGTTTCGCTTCCAGCTCTGTAAATTACATAAAAGGCACATCTGGCTTTCTCTTTAATCACAATAGATTAAATGTGATGATATCCAGGGCTAAGACAAAGGTCGTAATCTTTGGATCAGAGACAATACAAGCTAGTTTAAAATCTATTTTAAAGAAATAAATGCAATGAATAAGAAATATATAGGCGATTCCCCGAGGCTCGCTGTGTTTGGTGGACTAAAGAAACACGCTCTGATGAGCGGGACATTGGCAATATGCCAATGCTGTTATTGTTTTAATCCAACCGCATTGTCTGCGAAGATAGTGCGGTATTAAGAGAAGTTTAATTTAAAAAGATAGAACTATGAAACAACTGAAGATGTGGAGCATGATGATGCTCAATGACACATAGGTCAGTGGAAACGTCCCCAATTTATGCAGAAAGAACTAAAGTTTAACATTATACAATAGAAATTATGGAAGCAACTTCTGGTATTTATTTAATTGGCCTATTAATCGTATTAGGAATCTGGCTACTGCCAATCATCTTGTTCTTCAAGGTGTGGGGTATGTGTAATGACGTAAGAAGAATTAAGGAGATATTAGAGAGATTTGAATACAACAACTCCAGTTCTTCTGTGTAAAATGCACAGTAGAAGCTATTGCACATTAATCACAGAAAGATGATAAACAAACAATGAAATGATTCGAAATATTATCCAAAACCATGGGACTTTGGTCTCTATCTTGTTAGTATTAATTATAGTCGGAATTGCTGTTTGGGGGTATTGGTATATTCTTAAGCAAAAGAAGAATGATAAACTAATAGATCATCGAGGATTTATAGAGATGATACCCTCGCTAGTTTCGACAGCAGGTGTACTTGGAACATTCCTGGGTATTACATTAGGCCTTATATTCTTTGACACCAAAGACCTGACGCAGAGTATTCCGTTGTTGCTTGATGGTTTAAAGACCGCTTTCTTTACGTCGTTGGCAGGTATGATAGGTTCTCTATTTTTATCGAGCCGAGTCAACAAATTATTTGATGAAAAAACAGGTGGCATTAGTGATTCAGCCGAAGCTGCTGGCATTGTTGTTAAGGCTTTGAAGACTTTCCAAGAACAATCGCAAAATCAGTCAAATGTTCAAGTTAACTTCTATAATTCAGTGCAGATGTTAGTCAAATCTTTGAGTGACAACATCGGGACATTGGTTGCTAATTCTAATAACATGAATGTAGCTATCAATAATTTGTCATTGGAAGTCACTGCCATAAAGGAAAGCCAGCAATCCTTGTTACAGTCAGTGGGCAATATTGAGGAATCGGGCAAAGAGGCAATAACAAAGGCAACGGAGCGTAATAACCAGCTTGGTGAATTGCTTGATCATAGTGAAGCACTAGTAAGCGGTCAGGGTGAGATTGGTGATCACGTAGCGAAGTTCGGCGATCGTCTGCATTCGGAGATTGTTGAGATTGAGGACAAGATGACAGACACCAACAAACTGCTGACGGAGAAGTTTGACGAATTCTCTGAATTATTGAAGAAGAGTAATACAGAGGCTTTGGTTGAGGTAATGAAAACTGTTACTAAAGAGTTCCAAAAACAAATGAATGCTCTTATCAATAAACTGATTCAGGAAAACTTTGAGCAGCTGAATCAAAGTGTTGAAAGATTGAACCAGTGGCAACAGGAAAACAAGGAGATGATTCAGTCGCTAACCCGTCAATACAGGCAGATGGCTGATAATTTTGAGCAGACATCCACAACACTGGATAAGGTGGATAAGGACACCCAAATATTAGTTAGTGAAGGAGGTAAGCTTCATCAGATTGTAGATGCACTCAGCAAAGTGATAGTTGAAGATGAGAAGTTCATCAAGATTTCGTCAGACCTTCAAACTACAACTGCATTGACTAAGTCGAACTTTGAGCAGTTTGATGCTTCTACAAAGATACTGAACGACTGGGTAATGAAGCAAAAGAACTTTGTTGATGGTGTAGTTGTATTGATTAACAAACTGGAAGAACTTGGAAAGATTAAAGACTACGGAGAAGAGTTCTGGAAAGAAACCAGGAAGGGAATGAATGAAGGTGTTAGTATTATTAAAAATGGTACTGATGCATTGAATCGTCAAGTTTCAGGACTGAACAATCAGTTCTATGCCCGATTGAGTACCACTCTAACTGAACTTGACAATTGCATACAGGCACTTATCACCAAGGCTGAACGATAATTATGGAGGACTGATAAATGGCGAAACACAATGTTTGGATGTCAGTATCAGACTTGATGACAGGTCTGATGATTATCTTTCTGTTTGTGGCTGTGGCTTATATGATACAGGTACAAGATAACCAGTCTGTTCTTACTGAGTATGTAGAAACCAAACAGCACTTACACGATAGACTGGTCAATGAATTTAAAGGTGATACTGCAAAATGGAAAATGGTTGTGGGAAGAGACCTCTCTATGAAGTTTAGAGAACCTGAGGTTTTGTTTGAGCAAGGCTCAGGAGAACTACAGCCTAAATTTAAGGAAATCCTTGATGAATTTATACCACGCTATCTTAATATTCTGCTTACAGATTCTCTCCGTAATAGAATTCGTGAGATACGAATTGAGGGACATACAGATGATCTCCGTATGGTAAAATATGGTTCAGACCCATATCTCTCAAATGTATTACTATCACAAGAAAGGGCATATAATGTGTTGTCATATATTAGGAATATGGAGTCTTTCAAAGATTATACCAGCGAACAGAAAAAGATATTAGATTTTTGGTTTACTGCTAATGGTCTATCTTATGGAAAAGCTCTTGACTCAAAGGAAAGATATGCAGCATTGTCCAATGATAGTATTGATAAGACAAAATCCCGTAGAGTTGAATTTCGCATCGTAACGACTGGTGAGGAAGTATTAGAGAACTTTGTAAACAGGAAAAACAATGAATGAAAACGAAGAACCAATATATGATTTCTCTGCCTTGAAATCCTTTTTATTGAAAAAGGGATATACAATCGGTACTAGGCAGGCATATGAGGCAATAAAACCCGAGGATGTTAAACCTGAAGATGTTACAAATGGCACAATGGAATTCCGTGATGATGGAATATTTGTGCTGGGCTCTGATGGCAGGGAAAGACAGGTTTTCCTGTATAAGAAAGATTATAGAATGCAGCAATATGGAAAACCTAGATTCCATATATGCAAATGCGAAACAATAGATGAATTTATAAGGTCTGGTAGGTTCCGCCAGCATTACGTCAGAGCCAACACAGAACCTGTACCTGTAAAAAACTTGGATAACAGAGGAATTATCGAAGAAGTTTCAGGTTTACCACTTTGTAGGTATTGTATGGACATGATTTCAAATGTTACAGCATTGAATACAACACAATTTGTGGAACTTTTGAAGGCTGCAAATGGAGAAAATCATCAGGAGGAAAACCTGGAGACAAACTTGTTTGGTTATACAAGAGACTGGGAATACATTAGCAAAGAGTTTCGCGAGAAGCATAATTATACCTGTGAAAATTGTGGTTTGAAACTGGAAGACGACTATGATAGGCAATATATGCATGTACACCATATTAACGGAGATAAATTAAATAATAATGAAAGCAACCTAAAATGCTTGTGTCTTTATTGTCATTCACATGTAGACAAACATCATTATAAGAGATTAACATCAGGTGCTAACAAATATGCCTATTGTACTTTTATAGATAGATATGCAGACGAAGGCCTTTGGCCAATTGATGGGAAAGACCTAATTAAAATACGTGAAATAGCAAGAAAAATATACGAGGGTAAATCCCCAATACATATTACTATAGAAAACCATTATCATGGTAATATTGACAATTTGACTATCAACGGACAATAAAAAAGTTCAAAGATTTGGAGAATAGCAAAGTTTTGATTACTTTTGCTACCCGAAAACAGATCATTTTAGAAAAATAGAGCTTAGACAGCTTTCTCGTAACACTTTAGACCGCTAATCAAGTACATACACGAGTAGAATGTCTGCCTGCTCACGTCACGGAGACGTGGGCATGTGTAGTATCAGAACGTGTAAGTACTTAGCGGTCTAATGTGTAATGGTATGATGATGCCCGCTCTCCTTTTACTACTAATATAATAATAACAAAATATAAAAATGGAATTAGAAGAGAAACCACATCATTCCGGTGGCATCTATAACTATTTTCAGGGTGCCACCATTCACAACTTGGTTATTAACGGTAACATGAACAAAAACGGTTCAGAACATTACCATGAAAAAGACAACTCAGAAAAAAGACCTAAAGCAACGAAGGAACAGATAGCCCGTGCCTTGGTGGCTTTGAATGGCAAAGACAATGTGATAGACAGTCAGAGGGCTTGGCTAGGTGCTTGTCTGCTGCTAGGTTGGAAATATGGATTCCCCCGTAACCTAAATGACTGTTGCAAGCATATAGAACAGATGCCTATCGATATGGCGCAACTGGAATTCCAATGTAAGTATGAGAGTATCCGGATGTTTGGTTGCTGGAAGTTTGTTAAAGAGAGCTATGACAACTGGGCTACACTGGTTCCCAGGGATGAAGAAAGACAGGTGTTTGAAAAGTGTCTTTCAGTGGCTCAGGCATTGGATGCTGAAATAGTCAATCAGATGGAAAAGGACGCTGTATTAGAATAAGTGTTCACAAATAGATATCAATTAAATCACAAATAGTTCACAAATCGCTCCAAGTCATTGGGGCGATTTTTTTTGTTTTTACATTTGCCGACAGAAAGTTGGCCGACTTTTTTAGTATTAACAAAAAAGTAAAAACAAAAAAAGAAAAAATTATGAAAGTAAACAACAAGTATCAGATTGGACAGAAGGTGTACTTTATGCACAATGATAAGGCGAGATGCGACGAAGTGAAAGGTATGAGCTTCATCGTGTACAGGAATTCAGTGCACATTGTGTATATGTTTCAGAATTCATATCCAGGCATGCCTGAGAATGACGTGTTCGAGACAGAGGCTGAACTGAAAGCGTTTGTGTTTGAAAACATTTCAAATGAGAAATGAACTATGATTGCAAAGAACAATATCTTTAACATCCGGAAAGGGCCGAAGGCTTGGAAGGGTGAGACGGGAGCCACGAAGGGCTTCGTAGAGTTTGAAACGCGAGAGCATGGCATACGGGCATGGATAGTGCTGATGCACAACTACCGAGTGAAGCACAAATGCGCTACCATTCGCGCCATCATCTCGCGCTTTGCGCCACCCAGCGAGAACCAGACGCAGGCGTACATCAAGTATTGCCGCGAGCGCGTGTATAAGTCGGAGATTACATGGCTCACAACCACGGCGGACTATGTGCGACTGGGCATCGCCATGGCGAAGATGGAGACGGGCACCGTGCTCACGGCGCAGGAGATTTACGACGTGATGCAGAAGTTTAACGTGACCTTTTTGTCGGACAAAGAAATTAATAATTTTGGCTGATATGGAGAAACAGAATCTGAGTGCCGACGAGCAGATGCGACGCCTCGGCAATAGATGGGTGTTCGACTGCGCCAACCGACTGATGGCCGACGAGAATATGGAGCGCAAGGCAGCCTTCCGACAGGCGGTCAGAGCCTACCACTTGCTGGAGCTGTTGGGCAAGGGCGAAGTGGAGTTTGAATATCTGAAAGTGAATGGCGAAAAGCGGCATGCGCGAGGCACACTCTGTCACGGCATCAGCGCCGAGTTCGACAGCTATGAGTTTAAAAACGACAAGCCCGACGTGGGACAGACGGACTTCGGCATCATCACGTACTTCGACCTTGACAAGCAGAAATTCCGCAGTCTGCACATCCGCAATCTTTTAACGTCACGTTCATTGGAAGCGGAAAATCTTTGTCACTTCGTCACTTCGTGTTCCATTAAATAAAAAAATTTAAATAATGATTTAAACTAAACACGAAGAAACGAAGGAACGAAGGGATAACACCTTCTGAACAAAATCTTCGTCACTTCGTATCTTCGTGTTCCATTAAAAACAAAAGGTTAAAAACTTGAATGATGGACAATTATCCCCCTGGAGCGGCCTATGACCCGCAGGCTCCGTATAATGCGGAGCCCAGCGATGAGAAAGAAATTGTGGTGGCTGTGAAAATGATAAAGACGGCCGTCGTTTTGGTCGACTCGTCGCACGTTTATCTGGATTACGGCGACGACCTGAAAGCGTATTTCCAGAACCAGTATCGCACACCCCGACAGATTATTGCGTGCTGTCAGAAGATAGTGAAGCAGTTGCGCAAGCAGGGCAACCTGTTCTTCGCAGGCGTCAACCTTCGGGATTTGGACGAGGACTGCGACTACTGGGAAGAGGAAGAAATTAAAATCGAAGATTAAGTAATTATGAATAAAAAACATTTGACAGAAGCGGAGCAGCAGGAATTGCTGCTTCGCATAAAAAAGAACTACACTTACGACGTCAAGAGCGGTCGGTTGACAAGCAGCCGATATGGCCGAGCGATAAGAGGAGCAAAGCGTGATAAAAAAGGCTACTTATGCATACACTGTAATATAGATAAAAGAAGGATTTATGTTTCTGTGCACCATGCCGTCTGGGCGGTCTGTAAAGGTCGCTGGCCTGAGCAACAGATTGACCATATCAACGGCAATAAGCACGATAATCGAATCGAGAATCTGCGCGAAGTAAGTCAGTCAGAAAACAACATGAACGTGCTGCACCCATGGAAACCGAATGCGAAGACAGGACTTCCGGGGGTGAATAAACACGGAAGCAGCTATCGGATTAAAGTCGGGCAGCACCACTATCACTTCCACGACCGCTATTTGGCGTTCTATCATTTAACTCTGCTTGGACGCAGATATAGAAAGAAATTAGGGGAAATTAAGGGAAATTAAACTGCGCATACAATAAGGAAACAAAATGTATATTACCTGGGAAAATAAATTTCCCATAATTTCCCGCAATTTCTTTCCAAACAAAAAAAACATTAAAAAATCAAACATTTTTTCGGAGCTGCAGGTGTTAATGCTAATGACCGTGTACATGGATTTGCAGGAGTGTAATCAGCTTTGGGAAAAGAGAATTTCCCTGGTCTACGCCCAGTGCGCTACTCTGGTGTTCAACTATCTCTACCGTGCTGGGCAGTTGAAGGCCGACAAAGTCGGCTTCGACTCCGAAATCCGCAAGCATATCGAGGACGTCATCATCACGTTAGCCACGGATTAAACGGATTATACAAGGTCAAGAATTAGAGAATTAGAGAATTATGATGCAGATTGAAATAAACGAACAAACTGTTGACCGTCAGTTGGTCGACGCAGGAATGAAGAGTGACCATGAGGAGCAGGCCATTCGCCAGATGTTCTTCCACCTGTTTTGCGCCATCCGCTACTACCGCGACATGACCTATGCAGAGAAGAACAAGGCGGGATTCCTGTACCGCACGAAGTTCAAGAACACCTACTCGCTCACTGGCTTCTTTAAAGAGCGAAAACGAAAGAGAGACAAGAAAAGTTCCCCCCTGCACCCCTCTTATAAAGAAGAGAGCGGAGTCCTAGGAAAAGACTATAAACTACATATACAACAAGGGGGTGACACTTCGCTTTTCGAGATACGACAGAAGGCATTTTGGGATGCCTGCCTGAAGTTCGAGCCCGAGTACGACCGCCAGCTGCTGTTGAAGTTCTACTGCTATTGGGCCGAGCAGGTGAATGGCACGGAATTGATGCTTTGGGAAACGAAAAAGTCGTGGAACATGCGGCTGCGACTGAAAGCATGGTCGAAGAAAAGCTACCAACTCGACGACGAAGCATCGAGACTGCGTCTGGAGCATGCGAAGGGGAAGATGACGAAGCAGACTGCGAACACCGCAGAACAGCAAGCCATCGCTGCCAAGCGCGCTGAGGACAACGCCCGGCTGGAGCAGGAAATCAAGGAGCGCAAACAGGGTGCCGTGTCGTACGAAGAATATTTGAAAATGAAACATGAATCTTGAAACTTGAAACCAATTATGAATACTTGTGCAAAATGTAGATTTTACAGCACATTCCTGTGCTATTGCCACCGCCACCACGACTATACCAGCAGCGACGACTGCTGTGGCAGCTTTGAGAGTGAGCGTGAGGCCATGCGCCATTGCGAACTTGAATACGGATGCGTATGACGGACGAAACATTCACCATCCGCGCCTATGGCAAGAGCGAACTCGCCATGATGTACTTCCCGAACAGCAGCAGCAAGCGCAGCGCACTGAGGAAGCTTCAGCACTGGATAATCATCAACCCGCGGCTGAGCGCACTCGTCGGGAGCAGCGGCAATTACTTTACACCAAAGGAGGTGCAGCTCATAGTGGACGAAGTGGGTGAACCTTTTTAGACCCTTTTGAGCCACTTTGAGCCGCTTTGAACCGCTTTGGGCACAACGCCAAAATAATTTGCTGTACTTTTGCATCGGAAATCGAAAATCCGACGGAAATTCTAGATACTCCGAAAGTAATTTCGAATAGTCCAAGAGTATTTTCAAATACTCCGAAAGTAACAACAGTATTAACAATTTAAACAAAAAACAGAAAAATTATGGCATTGGAATTGAATTTGACTAAGAACACCAACGACACCATCCAGGGCGTGTTGGGCAAGTACTACGCTCGCGTAGAGTACAAGGGAACCATCGGCATCAAGGAGCTGGCCGCCCACATGCACCAGCACAACACCGCCTTCTCGAAGGGTATCGTCATGGGCGTGCTGGGCGACATGGTCGACTGC
>CACZMV010000029.1 GCA_902782305.1 uncultured Prevotellaceae bacterium | reverse complement strand
CATAGGACCGTCAGTAGCAGCAACTACGAGGATAGCACCATCCATCTGAGCAGCACCAGTTACCATGTTCTTCACATAGTCAGCGTGTCCCGGGCAGTCTACGTGAGCATAGTGACGCTTAGCAGTCTCATACTCAACGTGTGCAGTGTTAATAGTGATACCACGCTCCTTCTCCTCAGGAGCATTGTCAATCTGGTCGAAAGACTTAACCTCAGAAAGACCCTGCTTAGCCAATACGGTGGTGATAGCAGCAGTCAGAGTTGTCTTACCGTGGTCAACGTGACCAATAGTACCGATGTTTACGTGCGGTTTGGTGCGCACAAATTGTTCTTTAGCCATAGCTTTTCTTTGTTTATTATTTTATAAATGAAATATGCGATTTAAATCGTTTTCTCTTTGAGCTGTTACCGAGACTTGAACTCGGGACCTCTTCCTTACCAAGGAAGTGCTCTACCACTGAGCTATAACAGCGAGCTATGAGCGGAAAACGGGGCTCAAACCCGCGACCCCCAGCTTGGAAGGCTAGTGCTCTATCAACTGAGCTATTTCCGCAACATTACTTCCTTCGTTGGAAGTGGGTGGTGATGGATTCGAACCACCGAAGTCGAAAGACAACAGATTTACAGTCTGCCCCATTTGGCCGCTCTGGAAACCACCCTTAATGTTTTTTGCCTCATCTCAGCCTGAGCCTCTTGTCGGATTCGAACCAACGACCCCGAGATTACAAATCACGTGCTCTGGCCAACTGAGCTAAAGAGGCATTTAAGCATCCGCTCCCCGATGGAGTCTGAATGTCGGAAAGCGGATGCAAAGGTAGGCATTATTTTTGAATTACCAAAACTTTTCGAGGTTTTTTTTATCTATTGCGCAATTTTTCCTTGAATTTCTGCAGTTGAACCTTCATGGAGTCCACACAAAGGTCTGTACTTTCCTCAAATGTGTCGCTTACCTTCTCAACAAAAAGCGTCGTTCCAGGTACGGTCACATTCAGGCTGACCTGCTTATTCTGTGCTGTTGCAGGTTTAACAACCTTGCACTGAACCTCTACCTTCTGTACATCTTCAAAAGCTTTTTCCAACTTGGCGACCTTCTTTTCGATGAACGCCTCTAGTTTCTCTGTAGCGTCAAAATGGATTGACTGAATCTTAATTTCCATAGTTACCTCCTGTTTTTAAAGGGTAAATAAATAAGGTTAAGCCCTTGGGTGGGCATTCTCATATACTTTTTTTAATTGTTCAAATGTTGTATGGGTGTAGATCTCCGTGGTTGCCACACTTTCATGTCCCAATAGTTTCTGCACACTTTCCAGTCCGGCACCATTGTTAAGCATCGCCGTTGCAAAAGAATGACGCAACACATGAGGTGAGCGTTTCTTAATCGTCGTAACCATCGACAGACACTTTTTCACAATCACCTCCACCTGATAGCGCGTCATACGCTGACCTTTATCGTTAAGGAAAAGCGCGGGTACATCATGGGTACTCCATTCCTGGTCACGCAGATATATATACTCTCTCAACGCACCTTCCAGTTCCTTTCCAAAAGGAACTATGCGCTGTTTGTTGCGCTTACCCGTCACCTTCAACTGATGCGCAGCAAAATCCACATCCTTATCGTCAAGACCGATCAGTTCTGCCAACCGGATACCCGTTTCATAGAATAATATAATAATGGTACGCGCGCGTAAATCTTGGAAGGAATCGCCCCACATTTCCGGAACATCAATCAAACGATTCATTTCATCCTCACGTACAAATTGAGGTAAGGGCTTTTGCTTCTTAGGACCTTTAATGGCATAAGCAGGGTCGCGACTAACCAGCTGACGAGCTAAAGCAAAACGAAAAAAGGAACGCACGGCACTCAAACAGTTATTCACTGTTGATGCCATGTCGCCTTTATCCATCATGCTCTCCATCCAGTCACGGATGATATCCGAGTCTACCGACTCCCATGAGAGCTGACTATCTCGATTTTTGAAATACGATTCAAAGTCTTCAAGACTTCTCTCGTAGGTGCGCACCGTCAGTTCTGAACGGTTTCGCTCGTAACGCAGGTAGTTCAAGAATTCTTTTATCATATTCATTCGTCGCAACTCTTTTCGGCAACGAATTTACGAATAATTCTTCAAACCACCAAATTTTTGGGGATTTTTTTACTCCTCAGTGGCGCGCAGCTTCTGTACGTAAATAGCGTGCTCCATCTTCAGGCGCTTGAGTACAGAAGGTTTGTCGAACTGCTGACGTGAGCGAAGCTCCTTGATGACACCTGTCTTTTCAAACTTTCTCTTAAACTTCTTGAGGGCCTTCTCGATGTTCTCGCCTTCCTTTACTGGTACAATAATCATGTTGTTTCTTGATTTAAATATTTTATGTTAAACTTATGCTATCGGGCACAGGTGCCACGAAAAGCGGGTGCAAAGTTACAACTTATTTTGCAACCCACCAAGTTTTTTCTAACTTTTTTTAATTAAAAGATGCAGTTGCCTTGCGCAACCATGCTTTCTCATCTTCATTCAAATAGGGCGAAAGACGCTCATAAACCATGGTATGATAATCGTTCAGCCATTGTATTTCTTCTGGCGTCATCAGTTCTTTTATGATAGGCGACGTTTCTATCGGACAGAGGGTCAGTGTTTCAAACCCCAAGAAACGTCCACATTCGGTTTCTTCTGCAGGCACTACAAGTAATGTATTCTCTATACGCACTCCAAAGCGCCCCCCCAGATAGACCCCAGGTTCATCCGTCACAGTCATTCCTGCCTGTAAACGAGCCGGTATCCACTCCATTCTTATCTGGTGAGGACCTTCGTGGCAATTAAGATAGCAGCCCACGCCATGCCCTGTACCATGTAGGAAATTCATGCCCGCCTGCCACAAAGGGCGACGTGCGATGGCATCCAACTGAGTACCGCTTGCCCCATCGGGAAAGTGGAGTAATTGCAAATCTATATGTCCTTTCAACACAAGCGTATAAACTCTTTTCTGTTCCTCCGTCAAAGGACCAAGAGCAATAGTACGCGTCACATCGGTAGTACCATCCTGATACTGTGTTCCGCTGTCAATCAACAGCAATCCCTTGGGATGCAAGGTGGTGTCCGTTTCTGGTATTGCCTCATAGTGGACGATGGCCCCATGTTCCTCGTAGCCAACTATCGTGTCGAACGACAATCCACGGAACAAGGGTTGTTCAGCCTTCAGTGCAGTAAGCTTCCTTTCAACGCTTATCTCTGTCTGCCCTCCTGCCTCCACAGCAGGTTTCAACCATTTCAGGAACTTCACCATAGCAATGCCGTCTTTCAGCATCGCAGACCTAAAACCCGCTATTTCGCGCTCATTCTTGACGGCCTTCATCAAAGGCACTGGCGAGGAGGCATCTACAATTTCTCGTTCCACAGTCTTATACAACGTGTAGTTCACCTCATTGCCATCCAATAGGATATTGTATTCAAAATAATCCTTCAGCCCCTGTTTCACCTGATTGTAAGGTTTCACCCCTACTCCTTCTGCCTGCAGATAACTCATCACTTCAGGAGTTAACTTCACCTTATTAATATATAGGGTGACCTCTGTAGTAGAAATCAGCAAGTAAGACACAAACACAGGACTACAATGCACATCACTTCCTCTCAGGTTTAGAGTCCATGCGATATCGTCCAAGGCAGCCATCAGCATTCCGTCAGCATGTTTCTCGCGCAGAGCCTTACGGATACGCACCAGCTTCTCACGAGTTGGTTCACCTGCATATTCCAATGGATGTATTACCACTGGATTCTCTGGGATAGCAGGACGGTCCTGCCATATTCTTTCCAACGGATCGAAGTTGGTTCGCAATGTAATGCCGCCTTGAGTGCGCAAGTCACTTATCAATTCCTTTATGCTATTGGTGGAATTAACCATTCCGTCAATACCTACGGCCTTGTCAGCAGCATCTTTCAATTCACGTCCCAGCCATTCCGCAATGGAGGGTGTTCCCTCTACTTTCAATTTCATCAGTTGGAACTCTGTACCCTGCAACTGCTCCTCAGCCGCTATGAAATAGCGCGAGTCTGTCCATAGTGCCGCCTTGTCAAGGGTCACCACTGCTGTTCCTGCAGAGCCATTAAAGCCACTAATCCACTCACGACCTTTCCAGTGTTCAGCAGTATATTCGCTGTTATGTGGATCACTGGTTGGAAAGATAAAAGCACTGAGGTGCTCACGTCTTAACTCTTCGCGCAAACGAGCAATTCGTTCGCTAATCTCCGTTTTATTCATCACATTTTGTAATTTCGACTTTGCAAAGATACATATTTTCAGAATAAATAACAAATAAATTTTCATTTCCCAACGTCCAATTCACAATTATTTTATAACTTTGCAGCACAAAGAATAAATACATTATAATAATACAACAAATTATGGCATTTTTAACTAACGACAAATTGACCATCGTCGGCGCTGCCGGTATGATTGGTTCAAACATGGCTCAGACCGCTTTGATGATGGGTCTGACAAGTGAAATCTGTCTCTACGACGTATTCTCACCAGAGGGTGTTGCAGAGGAAATGCGTCAGAGTGGCTTTGACAATGTGAACATCGTTGCTACCACCGATGCTGAGGAAGCATTCAAGAACGCTAAGTACATTATTTCTTCAGGTGGTGCTCCCCGTAAGGCTGGTATGACCCGTGAGGACCTGCTTGCTGGCAACTGTAAGATTGCTGAGGAACTGGGTCAGAACATCAAGAAGTACTGCCCAGACGTAAAGCACGTAGTTATCATCTTTAACCCTGCTGACCTTACCGGTCTGGTTACCCTGTTGTACTCTGGTTTGAAACCAGGTCAGGTTACCACCCTCGCAGGTCTTGACACCACTCGTCTGCAGTCTGCATTGGCTAAGAAGTTTGGTGTAATGCAGAATGAGATTACTGGTTGTGCTACTTATGGTGGTCACGGTGAGCAGATGGCCGTATTCGGAAGCCATGTTACCGTTAAGGGTCGCAAGTTGACTGATATTATTGGAACTGCTGAGTTCCCCACTGACGAGTGGGAGCAGATGAAGGTAGACGTTACAAAGGGTGGTGCTAAGATTATCGAGCTCCGCGGACGTTCTTCATTCCAGAGCCCCTCTTACCTCTCTGTTGAGATGATTCGTGCAGCTATGGGTGGCGAAGCTTTCCGTTTCCCCGTTGGCACATACGTTAAGACTGACAAGTACGATCACATCATGATGGCCATGAAGACCACCATGACAGCTGAGGGTGCTAAGTATGAGGTTCCTCAGGGCACTCCCGAGGAGAACGCCAAGCTGGATCAGAGCTATGAGCACCTCTGCAAGATGCGCGATGAGCTCGTTACGCTGAACATCGTTCCCCCCATCTCAGAGTGGAGCAAGATTAATCCAAACTTGTAATCAACGATTCTGATACTATGTGACAAGAAGAAGGCTCGCCAGTTTGACGAGCCTTCTTTTCTATAACAAACTACGACAAAGTTAAGTAGGCATTCTGAACAACAGACACAAATATTAAAGGTTAGAGTGCTCAAATTTTTGCAGATATTAAAAACAGACTCACCACACTCACCCAGAAGGGGATAAACGTCTGTTTACCAATGGATTAGCACAGGTGAGACACTCACCCAGAGACTCACCCAGTGACTCACCCGTGTTATCTCTTTAACCATCTGGCGTAATTATTAAAGAAGCATGTGTAAAGTTTTTTAACGCCCGTGCTTTTCGTTGCTGACTTTTTCCGTTTTTGCGCCCTCACTAGGAAAATATTTTTCCCTGCCTAGGGAAATAGTTTTTCTTGGTATTGCAGCAAAATATTGTCTTTGCCACGTTTTTAACAATGTAAAGGTTTTTTGTTCGTGTATAAAATGTGGGTGAATGCGCGGGTGAGTCACTGGGTGAGTCTCTGGGTGAGTGTCTCATTTGCGCTAACCAACTCTAAAACAAACACTTAGCCTATAATGGATGAGTGTGGTGAGTGTGTTTTGAAAATCTATAAAAAAGTCCGTCAGAAATGACGGACCTTTTTTATTTGATTAAATTGTGAGTTCTGATTAATAACCAGGATTCTGGTATTCTTCAGGATTATCAATTAAGTTCAATTCAGCCTGCATAACAGGACGGAAGTAGAACTCACTCTTCTTGTTCTGAATCTGTGGATTCAAAGCCAAGCGCTCCAAAAGCAGACGGAAGCGCTTCAGAGTCTGCCAACGTTGCCATTCACCAATCAACTCACGAGCATTCTCGTCAAGCAGGAAGTTTGCAGTGATGTCACCTGCAGAAACATCCATACTGTGATCATGACCAATACAAGCACGGTTACGGATGGTGTTCACACGGGCTGCAGCTGTCGCATTGTCACCCAAGCGCCAATAGATCTCAGCGGCGAGCAGATAGGTTTCAGCAAGACGATAAACGATACAGTCAGCAGAACTATAGGGTTTAGAGGCATTAGTACCACAGAAGAGATTCGTACAAAGATTTTTCCTCAGCGTTGGGAACATCTTGCCAGGATTAGCTTGATCAGCGAAGTTGTCTTCTAGATTATACGTCGCATAACGAAGAGCATTACGTTGAGCCTGTGTCAGATTCTTACCGCGCGGAATATAGATAGCCGTATCACCCTTATTGATATTAAAGGCTGTATTACCTACACGAGCAGCATCCAAGCCGAAACGAGTAGCATCAGCAGACGTCCACTTATACTGATTGCCATCATTTGGCTTGTTGACATACCACGTATCAATAAAGAAGGCACTATAACGTCCGTCTTTTGCACCATAGAGGTTGAACATATAGAGTGAAGGACTCATATAGCAGTTACCCTTAGCTAATCTGTACTGCTCACCATTAACGGTAGTTACTGGGTCGTAAGTAGGTGTCATACCTGACATTCCAATACCATCCGATGCATTGTTATAAGAATCCCAATGTTTCCAAGCGCGGTTGAAGTAATTTCCACGAGGATTTAATGCAGTAATATTACTATGGGTTACGATAAACAAGGCCTCTTCGTTTGTCTTGTTATTGTTCTGATCAAAAACATCGTTGATGTCCTCATAAAGCTTCACACCCAATGCTGCAGCATTGTTAATCAAATAGTCTGCTGACTCCTTTGCAGCATTCAGTAATTCTGTCTTCTTTGCATCACTAATAGCCTCACTATTTCCCAATCCATCTGTATAGGTAGAATAGGTGAGTGCTGCCTTTGCATACAAGTGGTAGGCAGCAGCACGAGTTACATGACCACGAACAGCCTGTGATATTGGTAGATACTTCTTGGCGAATTCGAGATCAGAAAGAATCACATTATAGAAGTCATTGATAGAGCTCAGTGGCAATGAAGTGACTGCTGTTGAAATGGGCTCAGTGGGCAGATACTTTCCGCCCCAATACTCTACGATATTGAAGAGCACATGGGCACGTATGAAATAAGCCTCAGCCAATAAAGCATTTTTCTCGTCATCCGTCAATCCCTGTACTTTATTTGCATAACCGATGGCAGCATTACATTGACTTAAGCAACCATAGAAACCACTATAGGCTTCTTGGAACATGGAGGTATTAGCACCAAAATCGTTGGAATAGATAAGTGCACGGCTCCAGTTTCCGTTAGAACCGCCTCTAACGTCCTGCCAGATGTCCGTACCACCCTCTGAAGTGATAATATAGGTATCCTCAGCTTGTCCGTATACAATACGAACCAAGTCGAAATAGCAGCCATTAACCAGTTTCTCATATCCACTAGCAGACGACCATTCCTGAGCAGTAGAGACTGCGGAAGGGTTCTCCTCGTCTAGGCTACAACTGCTAAGCGTTGTCAGCAGGGCACCAGACACTATGGCCATAAATAAATATGTCTTTTTCATAATCATCATTCTTAATTAAATGTTAGAAACTTACATTCACACCAAATACGAACTGCTTGGTCAGCGGAGCATCGTCGTCGTCGCCACCCTTCTCCAAGTCGTAGTCTCTCAGATAACTGTTCTTAGCAAAGATAAATGGATTGCTAACAGTTGCATAAATACGTGCTCGGCTCATATGAACCTTCTTAAGCAGATTCTTCGGCAGAGAATAACCCAACGTAATGTTCTTAACCTTGATATAAGAGCCGTCGAAATAGTTAAGTGACGAAGTGCCGTTGCCCTGGTAGGTATCCTGACTGCTGTTCATATTAGGCTGAGGATAACGGGCTCCCTGATTCTCAGGTGTCCAGTAATCGCAAATCGTTGGAGATGGAGACAAACCGTCTAAGCGATACCAACCAGTAAGACCGTTACGGAATATCTGACCCCAGCGTGCAATTAACTGGAAGCTAAAGTCAAAGCCTTTGTACGTAAAGCTGTTGGTCATACCAGCTGTCCAAGTAGGATCGGTATTTCCAATAACACAATAGTCATCTGCAGTAATCTTTCCGTCATCATTAACATCTTCCACACGAATCTGTCCAGGCTTCGCACCATATTTGGCTGCCTCTTCTTCATCAGCTGTACCCCAAATACCTAAATAATTATACATATAATAGGTATGAATAGGTTCACCACTTATGAGATAGAAATCACCATACTGCAAAGGTTTGTCTGAGGTTGTCTTTACCACCTCTTCCTTGTTGGTAGCAAAAGTAAACGAAGTATTCCATGTAAAGTCCTTCGTCACAATATTACGACTATTGATGGCCAACTCGAAACCACGGTTCTTGGTTTCACCTACGTTAGTCCACATCTTAAATGAACTGCTGGCATAACCACCCTGTGCATAAGGCAGACTCTTCTGGAATAACAAGTCTGTAGTTTTTGTGTTATAGTAGTCAGCCACAATTTCTACACGTCCATCAAATAAGCCAATATCAAGACCTACGTCTATCATCTTTGACTTCTCCCAACCCAGTTCAAGGTTAGCGACATTCTGTGAATAGCCACTGTAGGGCTCACTGACGTCTTGGAAGCCGATATTACCCGTACGAGAATAGTCAAGGGTGGCATACTCAGAAGCACCAGCATTACCCGTGACACCATAACTTACACGGAACTTCAAGTTTGACAACCAGTTCTTGGTCTTCTCCATGAAAGCCTCATCGCTGATACGCCATGCGAAAGCAGCAGCAGGGAAGAAATCCCACTTCTTACCCTCAGCCAACATAGAAGATCCATCCCAGCGTCCACTCAAAGTAAAGAGGTAACGACCCAAGAGGCTGTAGTTCACACGAAGTGCATAGCTCATTGTCTGACTCTGTACATAGCCAGAAGAAACCTTAGGAGTTCCTGTTCCTGCACCTAAGTTATGGTATTGATAACTTGTCTCATCGAAATTGTAAGCTGTTGCCAATCCATTTTGACGACGCTTCTTTTGCCAGTCAGTAATACCTGTGAACACAAAGTCATGAACATCACCAATCTTTAGATTATAGGTTAGGATGTTTTGCCACTGATAATTATAGGTAAAGGTATTCTGCTTCGAAGCCTCCGAACCTGTTGCCAGGCCGTCGAATGACTCCTTTCCTTTGAAGATACCACGATCCGTATTAGTAAACGTTCCACCTATGATTGACTTGAAAGAAAGTCCATCAATGGGCCTAACCTCGAAATAAGCCTGAGGCATCACTGTTAACGTCTTGCTGTTGTTGACATACTGACCACTATTAAGGTCGGCTAACGGGTTGATATCACCGGTATTGCCACCAACTGGATAAAGAACCATGTTGCCATTCTCATCATATGGAGTTCCCAAAGGAGGAGTACAGATAATACGGTTCCACAAGCGACCATTCATGTGGTCATAGTCCTGATAAAGTGCATAAAGGTTCAAACCATAAGTCAGATAGCGATTGGGAGTAAAGTCAACTTTGGCACGAGCAGAGTAGCGCTTCATCTTCTCATCCCTTGTAATACCCTCAGTATTGTTATAGCCTAAAGAGAAATAGGTGCTAACCTTATCGTTTGAGTAGGTGGTTGAGAGGTTATAGTTCTGGGTGCTACCTGTCTGTGTGGCCAAATCAAACCAATCGACCCACTGATTGTTCTGAATGAGTGGCCACATATAAGCAGGGAAGATACTCTCATCATCTGCTGGGCTACTCCACTTACCAACAGTCTTAGCAGCCTCACGACGGAAGTTAATATAATCCTGACCCGTGTTAATCTCTGGGAACTTCGTAGCTTTATTCACACCAAAGTATGCATCGAAGTTTACTTGGAACTTACCCTTTTGGGCGTTCTTAGTTGTAATCAAAACAACACCATTGGCACCAGCCGAACCATAGATAGCAGTTGAAGAAGCGTCTTTCAACACCTCAATACTTTCAATATCACTGGGGTTAATCGCATCGAAAGAACCCTCCATACCATCAATGATGAACAGAGGTTCGTTATTACCATAGATAGAGCGATTACCACGCAGTGTTAGACTTGTATGATTACCCAACTCACCCGTTGTACGAGTAATATCGAAACCTGCGACCTGACCTTGAATGGCCTCCATCGCATTTACAGTAGGAGTCTTTTCTATCTCAGTACTCTTCACTGAAGAAACACTACCTGTCAAGTCACGCTTCTTCATCGTACCATAACCAATTACAACCACATCCTCCAGGCCCATAACATCTGGCTCCAATGTGATTTTCATTAAGCCTCTTCCAGCAGGAACAGTCTGGGTCTTGTAACCCGTGTAGGAGAACTGAAGTTGCTTTCCTTCAGCTCCGTTCACAGAGAAATCACCGTTGACGTCTGTTACAGCGCCACCGATAGCACCGACGATCTTAACGGATACACCAATCAGAGGTTCACCATTCTCGTCCACTACATTACCTTTTACAGGCTTGGCCTGCTGCTGGGCAGCAGTCGCAGAAGAAAGTGTAGCATCATTTCCCGCCATAGCTGTTGCTGGCGTTAACAGAAATGCTACAAAACCTAAAGCCAGATAGGTTTTCATAGTTTTTTCCATTTGCATTCGTTTTAAGTTAATATTAGTAGTATAACGTTAAAAAGACGTACATCGAACGCCTTTGTCACTATTTTACTGAAGAAATTGAACGGTTTATTGATGATTTTTCGCCAAAACGCATAATCTACGTACCTTTGCATCATCAAAAATAGATTTTTCATTTGCAAAGAGTTAGTAGTTTTTTCATAGTAATTGGATAATAGTTAGGTTAATAAAGCAATAGAGCCCCGTCGTGATGACGGGCTCTATTGTTGTTAATATACTATGTCTTTCAAGCGTTCAGACGGAGTGACTTTCACTTGAACCACCTTGCCACCTTTCAACTCTGCTTCTACGATGGTATTATTGGAGGCATGTAACTTGAAGCGCACATCCCAGTCGCGTGGCCAAGCAGGGAAGAGATAAATCTTTTCATCCACCTCTTGCATCAGCATTTCCTGCATGCCTATCATACCTGAGCCACCCCAGTTATGATCGGGTGTCCAATCGAAACCAGGGCCCCAGAAAGCAGGGAAGCGGTGAGGTCCGTTGCCCATTTTCAACTTCAGCAATCGTGCAGCCTCATCTGTCAATCCCAGACAAGCAGCCCAAATAACATCCTGTTTCCAACCAACATGTGAACGGAACTTCACAGCCAACGAATCGTTCAGATATGTATTGCGGGCAATGTCAAGACCAGGTTGACCCACTCCATACATGCGCCAAGGGAATATAGGATAGAGTTGCATGGTTTCTACATTCTGAACACGCTCATAGTGCAAAGCGGGTTGTATCATTCCATCACGAACGGTAATATCGGGCAATCGCTGTAGAAGTGAAGAGTGAAAAGTGAAAAGTGAAGAATCGTTCTTCTCTTTGGCATAAGCCAATAAAGCCTCAGTGACAGAACGAAGGGCAGCGATGGTAGATGTTGAGTTATACGCACCCTTGAAAGTCTCACCTCCCGAACCTGGATAGAGCACTAATTTTCCATTACCATCCAAACGTTTGGCACCACGCTGGTTAGCCAAGTATTGGTAATGCTCATCAAAGAAACGAAGGCATGAACGAATCATTGGCATATAGTCTTCAATGTCCATACCACTATAACGATGAGCCTCCAAGGCCATCATACAGAACTCCAGACAGGTGTCCCACTCATATTCCAACCACGCGTTTCGCTCCAAACCTGGATCAAAACCTGCTGGGCGCTTCGTTCCATATTCTGGATAACAAGGCAAACCATAGTTTTCAATCTGCTCTGTAAGACAAGCACCCTCATGTCCCCAATATAATCGACTGCGCTCCTCGGCATTCTTATATATATTAAGATAGAAATCCAACTGAGGACGCAACAAGTCAAAGTCGCCGTTCTTCAGCATAGGCCAATAAACCAATCTTTGATTCTGGGCTGTATGCACACCCCCACCCCAATTTCGGTAGTCGGGTGATAGGCGATATTCCTCTGCAGGATTGACATACTCAGGGTCAAAAGTAAAGAGTCCGCCATTAAACTTGGTAGGCCACTGTCCACGACTATTGCAACCCAACATATAACGGAACAAGGTATAATTGCGCACTACTTCTTCACTCATCGCTCCTTCAGTATTCACCTCTATATAGCTTCGCTGCCAGAAAGCATGCCACCAATCACGTATTAATTTCCAGTCGCGCTTGGTCTGAATCTGACGTTCCGTCTGTTGCAACAAGTTCTGCCACTCAGTCACGGAGCCCTGCAAGGTGGCCAAAGTGATGGTAAGAGCATGACGCTGCATAGGGCGCTTGGATCTATAGGTCCATCCTTTATAGTCGCTGCTGGCATAATGACCTTGTGTAGTTCCTTTTAACACAAACTGGTCGCCATGCAACCGTCCACCAAAAATCAGGTTCTTGATGGGGTTATAGAGTCTATCCTTGACAGCATCCATTTTTTGCTGAGAGACGGTAGCATCAAAAATGGTCTTTTCTCCGTTCTGATGGAAGAAAGTCACTCCATCCGTTGTGGCTATTATGCTATCATGTTTAGTAATAAGTCCTTTGGGGGCAGCAAACTTATAACTAGACTGGAAACGCTCACGATTGGTAATAACCCTATCCTGCGTTCTCCACGACTCATAAGTCACCTCAACATCCGTACGTTCCTTTTCTATAGATACCTCAACATGTACAACAGGCTTATAAACATCTGCCCATATCATCACCCATTTCTGGCCATCCGTTACCTGCACATAGCCCTCGTTTAGCTTTAATTGCTGACGGAAAGAGGCCATATTAAAAGGTTTTGAAAGGTGAACACGGAAGCGTCCTTGTTTCAACAAGGTATTGTTCTCATCGAAACAACCACTACGTGACAAGTAGAAAAGCACATCACCATCTTCCACCCAGACATTCATGCCAATATCTCCTCCTCCGCAGGGCATAGACTCTGAGGAATTTTTACTGGGCGTCCGCCATTCATAATCTTTTGGCTGAGCATTTGCAGTCAAAAGCAAATTGATAAAAAAGCAAAAAAATAATAGTCTCTTCATACTAATAAGACGTTTTTTCCGTACCTTTGACATCAAAACTACACAAATGAAAATCATGTGGATGTTACTTTTTACCATATTGCCGCTACTGGCAATTACCTATATCAGTTGGCATGTGTGGTGCCTGCTGCCCTTCTCATGGATATGGAAAACACTGGTCATCATCCTAATGACCAGCTCTTTCCTGCTGATGTTTGCAGGTATCTGGCGGTCCACAGATCAGATGCCTATGCCACTTGCGGTAAGCGTCTACGAAATAGGAACATCGAGTATTTTCATCTTGCTCTATCTGTTCATGCTGTTCTTGGTACTCGACTTAGGAAGACTGTTCCGCATCCTCCCGCGTACCTTATTATATAATAATGGATGGACTGCAGGAGGTATCGCCGTGTTTATGTTTTGCCTGTTCCTTTACGGACATCTGCACTATAAGAACAAATATCGTCAAGAGGTGACGCTGACTTCTGAAAAGATAACCAAGCCTATCAAATTGGTGATGATGAGTGATCTGCATCTGGGCTATCACAATCGTCGCGAAGAATTACGCAGATGGATTGATCTGATTAATGCAGAGCAACCAGACCTTGTACTGATAGCAGGCGACATCATTGATGGCAGTATGCGTCCCTTGAAAGAACAGAAGATGTACGAGGAATTTCAAAGGATAAAGGCTCCTGTCTATGCCTGTCTGGGAAATCACGAATACTATAGCGGAGAACCTGGGGCGCAACAATTCTATCAAGATGCAGGAATCCATCTGTTACAAGATAGTGTTGCTGTTATTGGCGACCTTTGCATCATAGGACGTGACGACCGCACCAACATTCATCGTAAATCCTTAGGAAAAATCATTGCAGAGAATACATCTCTCATTTCCCACTCCTCATTTCTTATTTTATTAGATCATCAGCCCTACCATTTGGAACAGGCCGAGCGCCAACATATAGATTTCCAATTCAGTGGACATACACATCACGGACAAGTTTGGCCTATTTCGTGGATTACGGAATCCATCTATGAATGTGCCTTCGGTCCCTATAAAAAAGGCCACACTGACTATTACATCAGTAGTGGCCTTGGTATCTGGGGTGGCAAGTTCCGCATTGGAACCCGCTCAGAATACATAGTCGTTACAATTAAATAAGCTTGGTCTCTGGCTCGTTAGAATAACGGCATTCAGGGTTTTCCTCCTTAAAGAACTTAGCGTACTCTACATAGTGCTTGGCATTATCCGTCTGTCCAGGACGAGTGGGCTTGATGTACTTGGCTGGCACACCACCCCATATCTCATGAGGGCCGATCTTGGTATTCTGCAATACCAAAGCGCCTGCAGCGACAATAGCGCCCTCACCAATCTCACAACCATCAAGCAAGGTAGAGCCCATGCCAATCAAAGCACCGTCATGGATAGTACAGGCATGAACCGTAACGTTATGCCCTATCGTCACATCACTTCCAATATGCGTAGGACCCGTCTCATGGGTTACATGAACACACGAGCCATCCTGCACGTTGGTTCTATCGCCAATCGTGATAGGTGCTACATCACCACGCACTACAGCATTAAACCAAATGCTACACTCATCGCCCATAGTCACTTCCCCGACTATCGTAGCGTTCTCACTGAAATAACAGTCCTTACCCCACTTCGGAGTAAGTCCTCTATAACTTTTTATTAAAGCCATCGTAATTTATAATTGGACGATTTACCATTTACAATTTAACGTCTGCAAGGATTTTCTGCGTGGCTCCTGTCATCTGTCCTACAAAAGCACCAGCTTTTTCTCCTAACTCCTTTGCCAACATAGGATGATCAACAAAGCCCTGCATAAGTCGACGGAAATCGTCAGCATTGGCAATCTCCAGTCCTGCTCCACATTGTTTCAAGCCTTGTGCCTCCTGGAAACGCTGGTTGTTAGGACCAAAGAATACAGGAACATCCCAAACAGCAGCCTCCAAGGTATTATGAATACCTACGCCAAAACCACCACCGACATAAGTCACATCAGCATAGCGATAGATACTGCTAAGCAGTCCGAAGCAATCGATGATGAGGACATCTAGCTTTTCCAGACTCTTTAGACTGTCTTGCTTTTCTAGAGAAGTATAGCGCGCCACCTTTCGTCCTTCCAACAGTTTCTCTATCTGTTGCAAATGATCTTCCTTAATAACATGGGGAGCAATGACAACCTTCCAATCCGGATGCTCATTCAGCCAAGGAATGAAAATCTCCTCGTCAGGTTGCCAAGAAGAACCTGCGATAAAGACTTTGGGCTGGGGACTGTCAGGTGTTGGCTGTTGACAGAAACTCTCCACAATAGGCAATTGCTTCGCAGCTGCCTTAATCTGCAGGACGCGGTCGAAACGCGTATCGCCTACTATCTGAACATCCTTAATGCCTATCTGGGCAAGCAGTTCTTTACTTACCTCATTCTGTACATAGAAACGGGTAAAGCATTTCAGCACATGACTATACTGACGACCATACCAGCGGAAGAATATCTGTCCAGGACGGAAGATACTGCTGACACTATAGACGGGAACACCACGATGACGCAGAATATGCAGATAGTTATACCAGAACTCGTACTTGATGAAGAATGCCATGACAGGACGCACTGCACGTAGGAAACGGCGGGCATTCGTTATGGTATCAAGAGGCAGGTAGCAGATGATATCAGCCCCTTCATAGTTTTTACGCACCTCATAACCAGAAGGAGAGAAGAACGTCAACAGAATCTTATACTCTGGGTGCTCTTTGCGTAACTGCTCCATCAATGGGCGCCCTTGCTCAAACTCACCCAATGAAGCGGCATGAAACCACACATACTGGGCATTAGGATCTACCTTCTCCTTCAGTATGCGAATTGCCTCACACTCTCCTTGCCACATCTTGCGAACCTTCTCGTTGAAAAGGCTCGCAATCATAACGCCTAGTTGATAAATATAGATAATGAGATTATACATCAGCCTAATACTTCAATAGCTCGCTTCATACGTCGCAAAGTTTCTTCCTTACCAAGGAAAGCAGAGATGTCGAACATACCAGGACCTTTACCCTCGCCAACCAGTGTCAGTCGCCAAGCGTTCATGATGTTGCCCAGTTTGTATTCTTTCTGTTCAATCCATGCATGAACTATCTTCTCCTGATTCTCCAATGAGAAGTCATCGATGCCTTCCAATACCTGCATCAGTTCAGAAAGCTGCTGGGCACTATCTTCCTTCCAGCGTTTCTTGACAGTCTTCTCATCATACTCTGTCGGAGCTACGAAGAAGAACGAGCACAATGGCCACATCTCATGAACGAACGATACACGATCTTTCATCATACGAGTCACCTCGAGAATACGCTCAGAGGTCTCATTTGGACAATGTTCCTTCACCATCGGCTCAAACAAGGCTGCAATCTCCTCGTTTGACTTCTTCAGAATATACTCATGGTTAAACCAGATAGCCTTTTCATAGGCAAACTTAGCGCCTGCCTTTGAACATTTGGAAATATCGAACAAGGGAACCAGTTCGTCCAATGTAAATAACTCCTGCTCAGTACCTGGGTTCCATCCCAACAAAGCGAGGAAATTGATAACGGCCTCAGGGAAATAGCCATCCTCACGATAACCACGAGAAGTCTCACCCGATTTGGGATCTTTCCACAGCAAGGGGAATACAGGGAAGCCCAAGCGGTCGCCATCACGTTTCGATAGCTTACCTTTTCCATCAGGCTTTAGCAACAAGGGAAGATGGGCAAACTGGGGCATGGTATCTTCCCAACCAAATGCACGATACAACATCACATGTAAAGGTGCTGAAGGCAACCACTCCTCTCCACGAATGACGTGAGAAATTTCCATCAAGTGGTCATCAACAATGTTAGCCAAGTGATAGGTAGGCAACTCGTCGGCACTTTTGTAAAGCACCTTGTCATCACAAATATCACTCTTTACGCGCACCTCACCACGAATCAGGTCGTTCACCAGAATCTCCTGTCCAGCCTCAACTTTGAAACGAACCACATATTGCTTACCCTCAGCTATCAGGGCATCAACCTCCTCTTTCGACATCGTCAAGGAGTTACGCATCTGACTACGGGTATGGCAGTCATATTGGAAATTCTGTATTTCATTACGCTTCTGTTCCAGTTCCTCTGGCGTATCAAAGGCAATGTATGCCTTGCCTGCATCTAACAATTGTTTCACATATTGTTTATAGATGTCACGGCGCTCGCTTTGACGATAAGGACCCTTGTCGCCACCAAACGATACACCTTCATCAAACTGGATACCCAGCCACTTGAACGACTCAATGATATATTCCTCTGCCCCTGGTACAAAACGGTTGGAATCAGTATCCTCAATACGGAATACCAAGTCGCCTCCATGCTGGCGAGCAAACAAATAATTATATAACGCAGTACGCACACCACCGATGTGCAAAGCCCCCGTAGGGCTTGGTGCAAAACGCACCCTAACTCTTCTTTCTGCCATGTGTCAATGGTTATTTCTATCTAAATTTGTGCAAAAGTACGCATTTTTTTTGATATTTAGCGCTTTTTTTCGTATTTTCGCACGGTAAAACCCAATTAGTACCTATTTTAGTAAAAAATGAGTAGTACATTTCAGAAAGACGAGCTCACGTGGCGCGACATTCTAATACGTTCCGCAATTGTTATCATAACAGTGATTGTCGTTGTATGGGCATTGCCTCATGACAACATTAGTTACTTCTATGTTGAAGAGGGCAAGCCTTGGAAGTATGCAGACTTCACTGCACCTTTTGATTTTCCTATCTACAAGTCGGAAAAAGCTATCAACGAGGAGCGAGACAGTGCTATGCGCAATTACGAGCCTTATTACAACTATAATAAGGATACTGAATTGCGAATGGTCAATAAGTTCAATACCGACTATGCCGATGGTATACCTGGGTTACCTAAAAGTTTTATTGTTATTATCTCCAACCGTCTTCACAGCCTGTACCAGCAAGGTATTATGGAACAGGAGGAATACAATAAACTACATAAAGATACCACACAGATGATTCGAGTAGTCAATGGAAAGGAAGCTGCCAGTATTTCCATCCTGGAAGTCTACTCTGCGAAATCGGCCTACGAACAGTTATTCACGGAAGACCAGTTGTTGATGTTTCGCCCCATCTTGCAAAAATGCAACCTGAATGCTTATATCATGCCCAATCTCATCTACGATCGCGAACGCAGTGAGACAAGCAGGAACGATCTCCTGTCAGGTATTGCCCTTGCCAGTGGACTGGTTCAGAAAGGTCAGAAGATTGTTGACCGAGGTGAGATTGTGACAGAAAAGACATATCGTATCATTGAATCATACAAAAGAGAGAACGAACTGCGCAATGACGATGTAGCCCAAAACCAAATATCCCTCTTAGGGCAAATACTCTATGTCACGATACTGATGGTATGCTTTACCCTCTATCTGACCCTTTACCGTAAAGACTACTTTGAGAAGCCTCGCAGTATTGCGATGCTCTATACACTCATCATCTTCTTCGTGTTGCTGACGGCACTCTTTATGCGCAATACATTCATCCACATATATATTATACCCTATGCAATGGTACCCATCTTTGTCCGTGTGTTCATGGACTCTCGAACCGCCTTCATGACACACACCATTATGGTATTGATTTGTGCTACCATGCTGCAACATCCCTATGAGTTTATTGTCGTTGAACTGATTGCTGGTCTTGCAGCCATCACTTCACTCAGAGAACTTTCCCAGCGCTCGCAACTATTCAAGTCAGCTATCATTATTACAATTGCCAGTATGGTTGTCAATCTGGCATTCGACTGGATGAAAGCAGACGCAGTGACCCAAATAGAACTTAGTACATACAACTATCTGATAGCAAATGGTATTGCATTGCTCTTCGCCTATCCGTTGCTCTATCTGATAGAAAAGACATTTGGGTTTACCAGTGATATTACCTTGATTGAACTTTCGAATACCAACAGCGAACTGCTTCGCCAGATGAGCGAGGTGGCTCCAGGCACCTTCAATCACTCTATTCAGGTGGCCAATCTGGCTGGCGAGATAGCAAATAAGATTGGAGCCAAAGCTCAGTTGGTACGTACTGGTGCCCTCTATCACGACATCGGTAAGCTGGCTAACCCCATCTACTATACTGAGAACCAGTCGGGTATTGATCCACACGAGACACTAACCGACATTGAGAGCGCTCAGATTATCATCAGCCATGTGACGGAAGGACTGAAGATGGCAGATAAATACAATCTTCCAAAGGTTATCCGTGATTTCATTGCTACCCATCATGGACAAGGCAAGGCTAAGTTCTTCTACATCCGTTACAAGAACGAGCATCCTGACGAACCCGTTGATGACTTGCTGTTCACCTATCCGGGACCTAACCCCTTCACTCGCGAACAAGCTTGTTTGATGATGGCCGATACCGTAGAAGCAGCCTCACGTTCACTTCCTGACTATACCGAACAATCCATTCGCAGTCTTGTAGAGCGGCTCATTGATACCCAGGTATCCGAGGGTTATTTCCGCGAATGCCCTATCACTTTCCGTGATATTCAGTATGCGAAGACTGTGCTTATTGAGAAGCTAAAGACTATTTATCACACTCGCATCAGCTATCCCAGCGAGAAAAAGTGAGTGCTGTGCTGGTGAACTATGAAGAGTGAATAGCAATTTTGTGTCCGCAAACACAAAAAACGTGCACATTTTGGCACATTTGTGCAGAAAATGTGCACGTTTTAGTTAATAAGTCTTAATAATCTATGCACTTTTTTCGTTCGTTTGTGCAATAAGCTTACCTTTGCAGCCGATTTTAGCAAAATAAGTTTAAAAGTAATGAAAAAGATTTTAGCTTCATTCATTGTTTTCACGATGACTTCGGTAAGCGCCTTTGCAGGCGGTATTCTTACCAACACGAATCAGAGTATTGACTTTTTGAGAAATCCCGCACGCGATGCAGCCATTGGTCTCGATGGTGTTTACAGCAACCCTGCAGGTGTAGTATTCCTCCCCGAAGGTTTCCACTTGGGCATCAACTGGCAGTATGCTCACCAGACACGTACTATCACTTCAACCAATCCTCTCTTCCAGCTTGGAAGAAGAAACAACCAGTCAAGTCCTGTCAAGACATTTGAGGGTACAGCCAATGCACCTATCATTCCGTCTATCCAGCTTGCCTACAACATGGAGAACTGGAGCCTGCAGGCTAACCTGTCAGTTCCTGGAGGTGGTGGTGCCTGCGAGTTCGAAGACGGTCTGGGTTCTTTCGAAAGCGTTGTCGGCAACATTGCCAATATGCTGAAGCCTTTCGGTGCCCAGGGTTACGACATGGACGGATACATGAAGGGACGCCAGTACTACTATGGTGTTACCGTAGGTGCTGCTTGCAAGGTCATTCCCAACCTCTCGCTCTATGGCGGTCTTCGCATGATATACGGCGATGCCACCTATAAGGCAAAGATCAGCAACATCCAGGTGAAGACGGCTGCTGGCTATATTGACTTCGGTAGCTATCTTCAGCAGGTCACAGCTGCTGGTTATGGTGATAAGGTAGCCGGTCTGCAGAAGTATGCTGACGGTGTTAACCTGTTGTGTAACCAGGATGGTGTCGGCTTTGCTCCTATCGTAGGTATTGACTACAAGTTGGGCCAGTTCAACTTTGCCGCCAAGTACGAGTTCCGCACACAGCTTCGTATGAAGAACGAGTCAACGCTCAACGAAGCCAGCGAGATTCCTGCTGTCAATAAGTTCCGCGATGGTGAGAAAGTCAACGAGGACATGCCTGCCCTGCTGACTATCGGTGTACAGTACAGTCCTATCGACATTGTTCGCATCAATGCCGGCTGGCACCACTTCTTTGACAAGGATGCTTCTTGGTATAACAATTCTCAGGATTTGCTCAGCCACAACACCAACGAGTTCCTGCTGGGTGCTGAGTGGGACACCACAGAGAATCTCACATTCTCAGCCGGTGGTCAGGTGACTGGCTATGGCAATACCGATGAGTACATCAACGATATGTCTTTCGTTGTCAACAGCTATAGCATTGGTTTCGGTTTCAACTACAAAGTCTCTAAGAAGGTTTCTGTCAAGGCAGCCTATTTCCAGACCTACTACAATGACTATGATCGTGTAGATGCAACCAATCCTCAGATTAAGGATACCTTCACCCGTACCAACCGTGTATTCGGTGTAGGTTGTGAGTTGAATCTATAAAGGATCTACGTCGTAATAGATTTGTAACGACGCATAGCGTTTGTCCGCGAGTATCTGCGATTGCGCAAGCAGCAGGTACTCGCGGACTCGTTTCATATCAATGCCATTCTCCAATTTGAGAACCAGCTTACGGATATTCTGCGATTTCACTTTCGCTACAGCAGGTTTGTCTGGTCCCAACACACGTCCGCCAAACCATTGGCGCAATCGACTGCCCATCTCGACACCAGCCGTATTAACTACCTCATCGTGCGAATGTTTCAAGAACACATAGACCAGATGATAGTAAGGGGGATAGCGGAACGCCTGGCGCTCAGCTATCATATCCTTATATAAAGAGGTATAGTCGTTGCGAACCACTTGCTGGATAACGGACAAGTCCTTGTTCTTTGTTTGCAGGATAACCAATCCGCGCTTTCCCTTACGACCTGCACGTCCACTAACCTGCGACATCATGGTAAAGGCATGCTCATAGGCACGGAAGTCGGGATAGTTCAACATGGTATCGGCATTCAGGATTCCCACTACCGACACCTTGTCAAAGTCCAGTCCCTTCGAAATCATCTGCGTACCTATTAATATATTAGTGCGCCCTGCCGAAAAGTCGGTAATGATGCGCTCATAGGCATTACGGGTCCTCGTGGTGTCCAAGTCCATACGAGCCACACGAGCCTCAGGGAACACCTCGCTCACCTGCTCTTCTATCTTCTCCGTACCATAGCCTTTGGTGCGCAGATCCGTAGAACCGCAACAAGGACATTCCGTTGGCACCTTATAGGTATAGCCACAATAATGACACGTCAACTGATTCATCTGTCGATGCAGCGTCAAGCTGACATCACAATGCTGGCAATGGGGTACCCACCCACACTGTCGGCACTCTATCATGGGAGCAAAGCCACGACGATTCTGGAAGAGGATGGCTTGTTCGCCACGCTCCAGTGCCTCGCGAACCTTTGTCAACAAGAGAGGCGAGAAAGGACCCGCCATCATCTTACGATGCTGCAGGTCAGCCACATCCACCACCTGTATCTCTGGTAGTTCTATTCCCTGATAGCGCTCCTTCAGTTCTACCAAACCATATTTACCTGTCTTGGCATTATAGTAGCTTTCCATCGAAGGCGTTGCTGTACCAAGGAGGACCTTGGTTCCATTCCTCATTTGTGCAGCCATCATGATGGCAGCACTACGGGCATGATAGCGGGGCGCTGGGTCTTGCTGCTTATAGCTGGTTTCGTGTTCCTCGTCGATGATGATTAATCCCAAGTGCTGGAAGGGCAGGAATACTGCCGAACGGGCACCCAGTATCACATCGTAAGGATTCTTCGAAAGTTGTTTCTGCCATATTTCCACACGCTCCGCATCTGAATATTTGGAATGGTAGATGCCCAACCTATCGCCAAACACACGTTGCAGGCGTTGCATCATCTGAACGGTCAGAGCTATCTCCGGCAACAAGTACAGCACCTGCTGTTTTTGTTCCAATGCCCGTTTGATGAGATGGATGTAGATTTCCGTCTTTCCGCTCGACGTCACCCCATGCAACAAAGTCACGTTGTGCTTCATCATCGACATCAGGATACTGTTGTAAGCAGTTCCTTGCGCTTCACTCAAGGGCTTAATCAAGTCTGGACGATAGTCGCCCCCATGATTCAGGCGACCCACCTCCACCTCATACGTTTCCAACATCTGGCGTTTCTCCAATTGCTTCAGTGTCTCTGCTGAAGCACGACTCGCATTCATCAGTTCTTCCTTCGTAACTTCAGCAGGAGTCACGCCATCCTCTATTTCGTCATAATGCGACAATTCCAGATAGCACGTAAAGGCTTCCAACTGCTTGGGAGCACGCGCCAGCACATTCAGTGCGATGTGCAGAGCCGTTGTGTTACGATACTGCTCCGTCAAACGGATATACGTTTCCGTCTTCGCCTTATAGCCGTCCTCCGCCTTCAGTCCCGCAGGCAATGCAGCCTTATACACCTCGCCGATGGGTGAAAGGTAATAGTCACTAATCCATTGCCACAACTTCAATTGTTGCTCTGTCACAATGGGTTCCTGATCCATCACCTGCGTAATGGGCTTTACCTGATAGCCCTCAGGTTTCACGTCGTGAATTCTTGCCACAATACCCAGATACGTCTTGCTGCGTCCAAACGTTACCAGCACACGCATGCCCACCCCTACGTTCATTCCCTCAGGAATCGCGTAGGTGAACAACCCTTGCAAGGGTACAGGCAATATCAGGTCGGCGTAGCGTATCATCTTTTGCAAAGGTACAAATAAGCGAGCGAAACACAAAATAAAAACGATATTCTTTTCATCTAAGAGAATGAATCTTTGAGAAAAAAGTTTTAGCTTCACACAGAAATCTATGTTCAAGAGCGATGAACTTATGTTCACGGTCTATGAACATATGTTTAAGGGCCGTAAACATAAGTTCACGGGCCTTAAACATAAAAAAGAACGAAAGGTAGAGGAAAATAACCAGTATAAAGAAAAAAGCGACCCACTACACGAGGTAGCGGGTCGCATAAGGTATGGGTACGAAGGGGAGTTTAGAAGAAGTAAGCAGCTGATACCTGCCAGGAACTTGCCTTACCGTCCGTAAAGGCATTCCATGCATTCTTGGTGGCATCCCAAAGCTCTACCTCACCCGTCTTACCAAGTGCGAAGTTGTAGTTAGCAGTGACCTGCACATGTCCGAGGAAAGTAGCACCAATACCTAGGTTGGCACTGACATTGGAGGAGCGCAGCGTCCAGTTGGCGGCATCATTCAGAATCTTCTGATTCTTGTCGCCTAAGTTAAAGCCGAACTGGGGACCAGCGAAGGCAAACAGGTTAGCCACACTGCCTAAGCCTACTGCATAGCGGATATTGATAGGCACCTGAAGCGACTGGCTCTTAATGGTGCTTTCCGTCTCAGTACCATTCAGGTTGGAAACGCTAACCTTTGCGGAACGCTGGTCGTATAGAGCTGAGGCATCAAGACTCAGACCAGGCACAGGCAAGCCTATCTTCACCGTAGGACCGACGTGGAAGCCTTCCTTACTCTTCAGATTATTGCCGATTGACTCGCTCATAGAGAGGTTCGTCAGGTTCAAACCACCTTTCAGACCGAACTTCACCTGAGCCTGTGAGGGCAGAGAAATGCCTACTGCCACAACAATGAGCATAAGTATCTTCTTCATATCCTGATTCTTTTTGATTTCTTTCTGACTGCAAAGATAAACAATAAATCTGAATTTTGCAACCTTTTGCCCGCATTTTTTTCATTAGTGTCGCTGACGACGAACAGTGACGCGAGCGGAGCCTGATGACGAGGACACACTCCTGCTCTTAGCAGTCGACTTGCGAGCACGAGCCGTATTGCCTTTGCGAGCCTGCTTAGCAGCAATCTTCATTTGTTGTGGATCGAGCTTTGCTATGGAGTCAAGCGAATCCTTGCGATGCTTGTCGCCAAAGATGTTCTGCTCGAAAGCCAGCAACTCGGCCTCTATCTTCTTCTGCTCCTTGGCGAGGGCAGAGTCTGTGGGACAATACTGTGCCAGCGTTTTGCCCAACATATTGTTGGTTTTATAAATCTTACCCTCGTAACGGTTTAGCGTGAAATAGTCTTCCATAGACATTGTAGCAGCATTGTTCAGATTGGAAGTCATCACAGACTGACGACTGAGGAAGGGCTCCAAGTCGGCATACTTCACCCAGAACAAAGGATATTTGGAAGCCTCACCACCAAAATCGTCCTCACGCAACATCACAGGACAAAGTGCCAAGACCTTGCGATGGAAGGTGGAGTTAGCCTGATCGTAATAGGCGCTCTCCTTCAGATAATACAACTTCACCTCAGCAGAAGGAATGTCGCTGTTATCCACGCGCAACTTGCCATCTTTCTCTTCGTAGAAGATGTGATAGTTGTCGAGCACTGTCTTTATCTTCACACGAGCAGAATCGGTAAACACCTCGTTGCCATCCAGGCGATATTCGTAAACGGGAATATAGCCGTTCAAAGCCAGCTTAAAGACGTAAGTAAACAGATTCACCTGCTTGTCGATAGGCTCTACAGGATAATAAAGGCCTGCATTATTGTCGCGATTAAGGTCAATCTCGCGATAGATGTCGCGACGCCACACCACATCCTCAGGCATATCGATAGCCGTTGGGAACATCAGACGGGCTCGCATGCTCATGCCTTGACTCTGCGTCTGAGTCTTCTTCTGCTGTTGTGCTTTCTGCTGTTGCTGGCGACGAGCCTTGGGCTGAGCCTGCGCTTCGCTAACGAATAGTGAATAGTGAATAGTGAATAGTACAACTACCACTCTCATTATCCACAGATATCTGTTTGCTTGTCTTATTTTATTGTCCATCTTATATTATTTATTATTCGTTATTCACTGTTCACTATTCACTAGGGCAAAGCCCGCTATTTCACAATGACCTCCATCGAGGTGTTCAACTTACGGGAAATGCCATCAGGACCTATCGCATTGACACGAGTAATGTAGAAACGCTTGTTGCGTTGCAACTTACGGAAGGTGTCTTTCTGACGAGCAGAGAAGCTGGCACCATCGCTGACCATAGGCACAGCATTACCCATATTGTCGAAGAAAACGGTCTCGAAGCTCTGCACACGGAAGGCGATATCGAGGATGCCATCATCGATAGCAGCACCAATACCATCAACACCCATCAGCTGAGCCTTCGACAAACCACCACCTTTGTAGCGAATGGGACTACCCGATTCGTCCTTCATATTAATATAAGGTGTAGGATCAGGCAAGCGACGAACACGGAAGGTGAACTGACCCATCTGCTGGGCTCGTCCAGTATTCGTAGAGGTAATGGTAATGGTGACATTCTGTCCTACAGCTGTGGGACGAGCAATGTAACGTCCAGGACCCGTGGGTTGCAGGGTGCCACCCGTCATGGTGGCCTGTACCTTATTAACAGGAACTCCAGGCACTGATACGCTCAGCGGATTGCTATAACCAGCATAGAGCACATTCATCAGGTCGGCAGAAACCGTTGCAGAGGGGTCTACTACTGTATATTTCTGTTCAAAGCTACGCTTCAACAGCTCGCCATTACCATTCTCCACCTGAATGAAACCACTCAAAGTGAAATCGCCCGTACGACCTGTAACCGTTTCATAGAGTCCTCCAGGAAGATTGACCTCCTTGCCTCCAATGAAAATCTGAGGCTTCTGGGTGGTATCGACAGCAGCCATTACGATGCGTGCAGAGAACTTATCGCCACGAACAATCGTCTGCGAGTTAGGAATGACAAAGGCATCAAGGGCATTGACACGGATATCCTTCACGTCGATGTTGGAAACCAAGGTGTGAAGAACCTCTCCCTCTGCATAGCGAACATCACTCTGCAACTTGCTCAGCAGGGTAACAGCAGCTGCTGCTGGCATTGACTCGAACATATACTCTTGCCAATTCTTACCCATTGTCTGCGCATTGGCAGGGATATCGGTAGAAAGGTTCGAAGCAATCATCTTCTTCTGATGATAGCCTGTAACCATACTGAGCATCTGGGTGCGATAGTTGATAATAGCATTATACAACTCCTTGCCTCGTCCGCGATTGGGAGAAAGCATCACCTGATTGGCAGCCTCAAGGTCTTCCTTGTTGCGGATGTTCTGTACATCGCCATCAGAGCCATCAGCCTCTTGCACAATAGCCAGCTTCAACTCATCAGCCAGATTATAGAGGTCGTCGCTCATCTGCTTCACCTTCTGCGACTTGTCGTACCATTGTTTCACCTTCTGGGGGTTCTTCTTCATCTGTACGGCAAAGTCGTCATAGATGACCTGATTCTCCAAACTGGCATTCTGCGTGGTGCGCTTCAGGCTCTCCTCCACAATGGAGAAGCCGTTGAGCACCTCAGTAGAGACGTTCAATGCCAACATCGCCATCAAGACGACGTACATCAAGTTAATCATCTTCTGGCGCGGAGAAACGGGTCTTTTCTTGATTGCCATATCTTACCTCTTACTTCTTACATCTGACTTCTTACCTGCATGGCCTCAATCATGCGGGCATAAATCTTGTTCAACTCAACAATCTGCTCTGCCATGTGGCGTGTCTGCTCGTTAATCTCATCGATGGTACTGATTTGTGATGAGGCACTCTTCAACTGCATCTCATAAACACGGCTGATACCTGTCAATGTGCGATTCAGATTATCCATCTCCTCCGAGTCACGGGTCAGACGCTTGCTCTGTTCTGAAACTTGGGTGAGCATCTCAGTCAGTCGGTTCAACTCCTCAATATAATTAGAGGTAGCATCTTTCAGTTCCTCAGCCATAGGTTGCTCTATAGGCTGCTGTGCTGGTTGTACAGACTGGGAGGCGATGACAGCACCTCCGCCAATGTTGACAGAGCCACCCTCCCAACGGGAAGCCTCTTCCCCATTGCCAACGACAGAGCCAACGGCAGGACTGCCACCACCATTGATAATGACAGTACCACCACCTACAACGCCACCACCTGTAACTCCATTACCGGCAACAGCAGAAACAGCAGCTTCCTCGCCAGGATGAACATCCAGTTCCATTCCGTCTGTAGTCTTATCAAACGGACGGTCGAAGGCTGCGATAAAGAACACGAACACCTCAGTACCCATTCCTAAAAACAGGAAGAAGTTGGCTCCTGGCAAGTGGGTGAGTTTGAACAGCGTACCTAGGATAACGATAGAGGCACCCCATGAATATGCATAGTTCAGGAAAGTCTGACCAGGCACACTATCCATCCACTTCTGCAAGCGGTAGATAAAATTCAATTTACTGTATGTTGTCATTGCTATTTACAATTTATTATTTCTTCTTGCTCTTCTTCAGCTTAACCTTGTCACTGGTAGTATTAGCCAGACTGCGAACACAGCGGAATCCGATGTAGGAGCGAGGCTGATTCTGGTATTCATAAGAGCGCCATGCAGAACGGATATAGCTCTCAGGATCTTTCCACGAACCACCACGAACACTCTTCTTCTTCAGACGATAAGGATCTTCACGGGCAGCATTGTATTTCAACTGCGGGTTGATGTCATTCATCGCTTCAACACCAGCCTCAGTATAAATAGTACTGCACCATTCGGCAGCATTACCTGCCATATCGTAAAGTCCATTGGAATTAGCAGCATAGATGCCCACTTTGCTGGTAATGAGGTTGCCATCCTTGGTATAGTTTCCATTGTCGGGCTTGAAATTGGCAAAGAAGCATCCATTGCCAGACATCACATCCTGATTCTCCCAAGGGAACTCATTCTGATCCTTGCCACGAGCAGCAAACTCCCACTCTGCCTCAGTTGGCAGACGATAGCGCTGAACGAAACGAGCTGCAGGGCCCAAGCCTCGCAACAGATATTCCGTACGCCAAGCACAGAAAGCATTGGCCTGTTCCCAAGTGACACCCACCACAGGATAATCATTATAGGCAGCATTACTGAAATAGTAACGCATATAGGTCTCGTTATCCGCATTGGGGAAATCGTTCACCCAGCAAGTGGTATCGGGATAGATGTTAACAATATAGGTACTGAGGAAATCCCAAGGACCTGTATACTGACGGTTGATGGTCTCACGGACTATCTGACCTTCATCATTGATATAGGCTGTATCCTTGGAAATCCAGATTTGCTCATTAGGATTAGGACGGATATCGGTGTTCAACACGCGTTCCTCATGAGTCTCACGATACTTGCGCTTAGCAGCCTCTGTATAATCGAAAACCTCATAACGATAGTTCATCTGGCGCCAGTCAAGCATCTTCTCACCAGTAACTGGGTTTGTTACATACAGACTTTCAAAGGCACGTTGCTCGTCTTCATTGGGTTTGCGTGGCAATGCCTTCTTCCAATTCAGATGGGGCTTTACTGGGTCTCCATTCTTGTCTTCTTCAATCTTATAGCTTTCATCACCACCATAGGCAGGGTCTGCCAAGCGTTCACGAAGGATAGAATCGCGGACATAGTTGACAAACTGGCGATACATTGAGTTAGTTACCTCATACTCATCCATCCAGAACCCCTCTATGGAGATGTCCTTCACAGGAGTCTGTTTGCCCCACAGGGAATCTTGCTTATCAATACCCATTTTCAAATGGCCTCGCTTAATAAGGGTCATTCCATAAGGAGTGGGCTCACTGAAAACTCGTCCACTAACACCTGTTACTTCACCACCTGCTGATGATGTCATCTTACTGCCAAAGCAGGCTGTCAGCAAAAGCGTAGCCAAGAAACAGAGCACTATGTTTACTACTTTGTTCATATACCTTATTATATTATTATAGTATTCTAACACTTTGATGACGGTTACGTCCTTTCTTATGAAGGTCCAGTTCGGTCTGATACCCCACGAAAATTTCATGACTGCCATTTCCTATTTTTAGCGTCGAGGTATACACCTCGTAACTATATCCCAATGTAATGCCGTGGAAAAGACCACCGACAAGTGCTGTAACCGAATTCGTAGGGCTGTAGGCCAGACCTGCATAAAGCATTTTCTTGTCGTGAGTATATTTCACACGGGTTGTCACATTCACCCTATAAGTGGTCCCATCAGTTTGGGCTAACACCGAGGGGTGTATTGTAAAGAACGGATTTCTTAATTTAATATTGTATCCACCCGTTAAATAATACGTACGACTGATGTCCAAAATAGAACGATCACCTAATTCTATAGAGGGGGCTGTGGCACGTAACACGGACAATCCGGCATACCAATTGCGATGAGTATAATATAGACCTGCCGATAAGTCAAGGGCTGTTCCTGTTGCATCAGAACGGGTAAAGGCAGGGTCATCAGGGTTTTCCAAATCAAGTTCACTTCCTTTAAACTTCTCACTGAGCAAACCCAACTGCAAACCAATGCTTAACATGCCTCCAAACATTTTGTGTTTATAGGCATATTGGAGAGCCAGGCGCTGATGGTTGAACAATCCTATTTGGTCGTTCATCAGTTGTACACCCACACCATGATAGGCATTCATAAAAAGTAAAGGCATATCAGCTCCTACATACATCGTTCGTGGTGCATGCTCAAAACCTGTCAGTGTCATGGCAAAGGCTCCTGTGACATTAATCTTGGACTCCTTACCTGCTGCTGCAGGATTAAAAGAGGGCTCCATCGCCCAATAATGTGAGAACGATGGCTCTTGCTGTGCAGATACGGACACCGACAACAATGTCAATAGTAATATGACCAGTTTACGTTTAAACACGTTATTAATAACGTAAACCATATTAGTTTTATTGCATTAAGAAAGCCGCTCCTTATTCTGAAGCGGCTATCTTAAACACCCTTAATACTCATCTTCGTTGAAGAGAAAGTCTTCTTTTGAAGGATAGTCAGGCCAAATCTCCTCTATACTTTCATAGACATCACCTTCATCTTCTATCTCCTGAAGGTTCTCTAAAACCTCCAAAGGAGCACCTGATCGAATGGCATAATCTATTAATTCGTCCTTGGTTGCGGGCCAGGGTGCATCTTCCAATTTTGAAGCTAATTCTAGTGTCCAATACATAGTCTAAAGTTATTAATTTTGTAATTTGCCCGCAAAAGTAATATAATTTTTGCTATTTACAAGCATTAATCCAGATTTTTTCGCTCTTGCCTGCAAGAAAATTAAGTTTTTTTGCTAAAACGAAAAAATAATCGCTCAATCTGTTGATATATTCATGAACTTCGGGCGATACAATCGACTCTTCTGAAAGGGCAACGATACGACGTTCTGCACGACGACAAACGGTTCGGCAAATATGAGCCTGAGCGGCTTCACGAGTTCCACCGGGAAGGATAAAACCTTGGGGCTCCGGTAACTCCTTCATGATTTGATCAACCTCGTGTTCCAAAAGTTCTGTTTCTCCCTCTGGCAAATGAGCAGATGGATAAAGTGGAGTGTCTTCCTGATCAGTGGCCAGATTGGTGCAAACATTGAAAAGATTGTTCTGTATGCGAAACAGCATTTCCCTTTCATGTCCATCAGGTAACTGGGCAATCAACATGCCAATATTAGCACTTAATTCGTCAACCGTTCCATAAGATTCCAGTCTGACGCTTGACTTGGACACACGCTTTCCGCCAACTAAAGAGGTCTGTCCCTTATCGCCTCTTCGCGTATATACTTTAGTAATCTTCATAATCAGGTTTTTTAGAAATTAATAGTATAATGATGTTTGTAACGTTTTTTTTCAAACAGAAGAATACCACAATAGTAAAGATTGAAAGTAGTCATGACACGAGCGTCTTTTACCAGAGATTTCCATCGCTTCGGATTGCGCCAAAGCCCCTCAACAATCATAACGGAGTGTTCATCACACAATAGCAACAGTCTATTCCAGGTATTCTCATCATCGACATCAACCCTTGCTAGCTCAACATGGTCAATATCTGAATCTGAAACAAATTGAGTCTTCTTACAGCCGGCTTGCCAATAACGCTGATAATGATCTACTATCATACGATTGGGTTGTCGCCAATTAGCTAATCGGAAATACAATCGACCCAACTTTTGTTGCATCCAATCGTCATCTAACAGATTCTCATATGCATAATAAGGCCAGTGCTCGTTCACGACATAGCGAACGAAAGCATAATCAGTAGGAGATTGAATACCAAATCCCCAACTATGATGAATACGGCTTAACCACACCAGCCAATGTTTTAGTTGTGTCATGTTTTTAATTATTATTGCAAAGGTAACAAGAATAATTTAAACGACAAAACTTACAGCAACAAAAAAGGGCTCTGTTCGAAAAAGCCCTGTACTATATGTATGGATAGCTTGAAAAACAAAAACACCCTGTCTCATTTCTGAAACAGGGTGCTCTCCTTGAAAAAGTGGCGGCCTCCTACTCTCCCGCATTGCATTGCAGTACCATCGGCGC
>CACZMV010000028.1 GCA_902782305.1 uncultured Prevotellaceae bacterium | reverse complement strand
AGGACTGACGGTTTGTTCTATTACCCAAGAGACATAAAGCCTCTCGCTTCTTGTACTACTACTTCTTCTGTTTTATGTAAGACTCTCAAAGAACTCTTTTTCTTCATGCCGCACCTCATTTTTGAGGCGAAAGCGGATGCAAAGGTACGACTATTTTCCGAAACACCAAAACTTTTCAGGAAGAATTTTATCCAAAATACAAAAGTTTTCGCATTCTTTGACAATACCGGAAATTACACCTTATTATATTATATAAGAACACCTATAAACACCAGCCGTGTGTTGCAAAATGAGAGCCATCTATCGTCCGACAAATCCGGAATTTGTCGGGCACACACTAACACCATAAAAATTCTCGAAACTTGTTGGGGGTTCGAGGCTTTTTTTGTATCTTTGTCCCCGAAAAAGCCAAGACTTCAAGTTCGGTGTTCCACCCAAGTTGCAAGGATACTGCAAGTGAGTTGCGCTAACTCTTGTCCGCTTGTTGTTCGGTTGTTGTCCGGTTGTTGTCCGGTTGATGTCCGGTAATATACTGAATAACAAATGAAGAAAAAGTGGATAGCAACAGAGTAACAACCGGACAACAATAGGTGGAAGATAGAAGGTGTATCGAAGGAAGGACAAGGCTAGAGCGAAGGAAGAGCGAGGAGAGAATGACGAAGGAAGAGCGAGGAGAGAATGACGAAGGAACAATGAATGAATGTATAATTAAAATAAGATAGGAGATTTTGACTATGAAACAGAAGTATGCAGCTAAGGGGCTGATCATGATAGGCAGCCTGCGTAAGGCCGGTGTTACAACCTACGTGAAGCAAGGACAAGTGATTACGCGCGTATCGAACTCGGACGAGAAACGCAGCAATACGCTGGGCCAGTTCAACCAACGCCAGAAAATGCGTCACACCACTGCGTTGTGGAAGATGATGAAATACGGCTGTAAGGAAATGATGTTTACCCAACGTAAGACAGCCTATCAGAACTTTGCATCGCTGGCAAACAGGTTGCCAACGGTATTTGTGGAACGAATACACATGACTGAGGCATCATTTCTGATGCCCGGCATACCGATAAGCGACGGCACGTTGCCGACTATCAAACTGGAGTTAGGAGAGGTGGACGGTGAACCCGCCCTGCTGACCGACCTCGAGAAGGACAAACACTGCTATCAGGAGAAGTTATTCCTCTATACTGCCGAGCAGACTGGAGAGGACACTATTCCGCGAGTACGTTTTAGCATGCGCGAGATTTTGCGAACTAAGATGACGCTGGTGGACGGACACTTTGTGCTGAAGGGTGAGGAGTTCAGCGACGACAAGAAAGGCTGGGCACTAGTACAGGTAATTGGTGAGCGCTGTTCAGCGCAAACCATTGTCACCCGCTGTACGTTCTATAAGCAGTACACCACAGAGGAGGCAATGAAAAAGTCCGCCAAGAGCTATGGCGGACTGACAGAGGCACCGTACCTGTCGCCTCAATAATGCGGCAACATCTTATCTTACTCCCTACGGCCGAAGATGCGGAGGAGGTAGATGAAGAGGTTGATGAAGTCGAGATAGAGCGTGAGAGCTGCGAGGAGAGCAAGCTTCTGAGCGCCCTCGCCGGCATCAGGAGCCTGGAGGAGCATCTGCTTGATTTTCTGGGAATCATAAGCGGTAAGTCCTACGAAAATGAGCACACCAATGTAACTAAGGATATAGGTAAAGCCTTCACTCTTGATGAACATGTTAACAAGTGTGGCAATAATCAAGCCTATCAAAGCCATGAATAGATACTTGCCAATAGAGGTAAGGTCTGTTTTGGTCGTATATCCAATCAGTGCCATTACTCCAAATGTACCTGCGGTAATAAAGAATACGGTAGCAATGGATGACGCTGTATAAATCAAGAAGATAGAAGAGAACAATGCGCCATTGATGACAGAATAGAGAATAAACATCAATGTAGCCATAGTCAACGACAAGCGATTAATGGCAGCGCTGACACCGATGACCAACGCAAGCTCGGCAATAATCATTCCCCAAAAGAGTATCTGATTGCCGAAAATAAGCTGCAGTACGCCAGGACTTGTAGCTACGCCATAAGCCGTAAAGCCAGTAATTACCAGGGCAAGGGTCATCCATACATAAACCTTACGCATCAGTACAGGGAAAGCAGAAGACATAGACAGCTGCTCGTCAACAGACAGATTTTTCAATTCAAAATCGTTATAATTCATGTTATTTCCTTTCTTTTTATTGTTTAACGGGGGCAAAGATACACATTATTTTAGGTGCGTGCAAATGTTATTATTAAAAAAGAATAAAAAACTTGTTAACAAGAATATTTATTCGTACTTTTGCCGAGATATTACTTAAAAACTATGAAGAAAAAGATTATTTTGCTGATATGGGCAGCATTGCTTTGCGGCACTGTCCAAGCACAAGCCACCTTTGTACATCCTTGGATGCAGAAGCGCGTTGCTTACTTTGGAGATTCAATTACCGACCCACGCAACAGTGGTTCGAAGAAGAAATACTGGAACTTCCTGCAGGAATGGTTAGGCATCACTCCGTATGTCTATGCTGTCAGTGGGCGTCAATGGAACGATATTCCCAGACAAGCAGACAAGTTGAAAGAAGAACACGGCGACTCTGTTGATGCTATCATGATATTTATCGGTACCAATGATTACAACAATGGAGTTCCCATCGGTCAGTGGTATGATGAGAAAGAAGAGCAAGTGATGTACGGTCACGGACAGCCCAAGAAATTGGTAGATCGAAAACGTCGCTACATGAATATGGACGGCAACACCTACCGCGGACGTATCAATACCGCTATCGACAAGGTTAAACGGATGTATCCTACCAAACAGATTGTCTTGCTCACGCCTATTCATCGTGCACAGTTCTTTAGAAGCGAGAAAAACTGGCAGTGTACGGAAGACTACACGAACCAGTGTGGCATTTATCTGGAAGAATATATTAATGCAGTGAAAGAGGCTGGTAACATTTGGGCCATTCCCGTCATCGACATGAATGCCGTCAGTGGTCTCTATCCGATGATGGACGAATATGCGCAATTCTTTGCTGACCCAGAGAACGACCGGCTTCACCCAAATGACAAAGGGCACGAACGCATGGCTCGTACCCTTTATTATCAGCTCAGTGCCCTACCCTGCACTTTCTAACTATCCTTTGGTTTCTTTGCCGTTGTGCAGATGTTGACCAAATAGACAATGTTCATGTAAGGAATGCCTGCATGATGTTCCAAGCCAATCTCGCAAGTACGACTATTGGAGTAGCCTACTTCAATATGGTTGGCCTCTATCTGCGGACGAAGCTTACGCAAACCGTACTTGTTCAGTTCTGGGAAGGTAAAGCCGCGATCACCAGCAAAACCACAGCAGCCAACACCCTCCGGCAGGAACACATTGTTAGAACATAGTTTAGCAAGGGCTATCATATCCTTATCAACCCCCATTTGACGGGTAGAGCAAGTAAGATGCAATGCTATACGCTTATCGGTTGGATGAAAATCTAGCCGGTCTACAAGGTAAGTCATGATAAACTCGGCAGGTTCGTAAAGCTTCATCTTCTGCATTACCTTCTTCATGCGATGCAAACAAGGACTCTGGGCACAAAGCACAGGATATTTTCCATGTTCTGAAGCCTTCCAGAGCGCAGCTTCCAACTCGGCACTCTTGCGGTCGGCTATGTCGAGCATACCTTTCGACTCCCAAATCTGTCCACAACACATTCTGTCCATACCTTCAGGGAAGATGACCTCATAACCCGCCTTCGCCATCAATTGGATAACCTCATCAACAAGAGCATGTTTTACCTTAGACTCTTTTGACAATCCCATCGTCTGATTGATACAGCTCGGGAAGTAAACCACTTTCAAGTCCTTGTGCTCTTCCTCATGTTTGGGTATAGAGCGTTCAATGATGAACTGCGTCAAATCTGATGGTTTTGGCTGACGCTTCTTCTTTGGCATTGCTGTTGTCCACAATGGCAAGCCCATCTTGTTCATGCCTCGACACACACTGGTCATCAGGGATGGGCCTAGCGTAACATGAGCCAAATGCGCCACATCAAGAACCACACGCAATCCCGACTTGATGCCTGCCATGTGGTTGGCAGCAAACTCGCCCACCTGATAACCCAGTTTTGAATTATTCATATCCAACTGACGAACCAGATGCGTCAATTCGCCCGTATTAATCTTCATTGGACAAGAGGTAGAGCATAATCCATCTGTTGCACAAGTCTGATCGCCATAATATTTATATTGACGACGAAGCGTTGCTAATCGCCTTGGGTCCCGACCCGTAGCCTCCAAATCACATATTTCACGTTGAACGGCAATACGCATACGACTCGACAATGTTAAGCCACACGACATACAGTTCACTTCACAGAATCCGCATTCTATACACTTGTTGGCACGTTTTACCTGTTCTACCGTTTCTTCTGCAGTCGAGAGTCCAGGTTCCATGAGATACCTGCCACCATCGGGCACACTGGCATAGTCATAGCTGAGCACAGGCAACGGTTTCAGACACTTGATAAAACAGTCAGGATCATCATTGAAGATAACACCTTGATTCAACAATCCCTCTGGATCGAAAATAGTTTTCAGTTCCTTCATGGTCTCATAGGCTTTTTCGCCCCACTCGTATTTCACGAAGGGAGCCATATTTCGGCCCGTTCCATGTTCTGCTTTCAGTGAGCCATCATAACCTTCAACCACCAACTTAGCCACATCGCGCATCATCTCTGCATAACGAGCCACCTCGTGCTCGTCAGCAAAGCTCTGGTTCAAGATAAAGTGGTAGTTACCTTCGAAGGCATGACCATAGATACAAGCATCGTTGTATCCATGATCGGCTATCAGCTTCTGAAGTTTTACGGTAGCTTCAGGCAATGACTCGATGGGGAATGCCACATCCTCGATAAGACACGATGTGCCCACAGGACGCGTACCACCCACGCTGGGGAAGATGCCACTTCGAATAGCCCAATACTTGCCATAGACAGCAGGATCCTCCGTAAATTCTGCAGGAATATAAAGGCGGAACTGCCCCAAGCATTCCTTTATCTTCTCTATCTTCTCCAGCAACTGCTCATGAGTCACGCCCTTAGTCTCTGTCAGTATTGCTGTCAAGTTGTGGTAATCACCAGGCTGCACACCCTCAATCTTACCCGCATCCACATCTTTCTTATACTGCAGGAATACGGGGTCATCAACACTGTTGAGCGACATATAGTCCAGCATCTCAGCCGATTTCACCATCAAGTTCTCGGCACTCATCTTCAGGTCTTCCTCACCTGCCTTCAGCTTCTTCATGGCTACTACCGCCTCACAACTCTCCTTCATCGTCAGGAAGTAAACCATTGCAGAAGCCTTGAACTTGTAGTCATAAAGTGTCTTCATCGTCACCTCCGAGAGGAAAGCAAGCGTTCCCTCACTACCAACCATCGAATGGGCTATGATATCGAAAGGATCATCGTAAGCTATAAGTGGACGAAGATTCAGACCTGTCACATTCTTAATAGAGTACTTCTTACTGATACGGTCGGCCAATTCTTTGTCAGCCCGAACCTTGTCACGTAAATCCTCTATCTTCTTCAGGAACTCTGGATGCGACTTGCGGAAGGCCTCGCGACTCTCTTTCGAGCCAGTATCCAGTACCGTACCATCCGTTAGGATGATGCGAGCGGAAACCATCATACGGTCGCTGTTGGCATGTACGCCACAGTTCATTCCTGAGGCATTGTTAATAACAATACCACCCACCATTGCACTTCCTATTGAAGCAGGATCAGGTGGGAATACTCGTCCGTAAGGCTTCAGGATATCATTTACCCTAGCCCCCACGATACCAGGCTGGAGCTTGATAGTATCCTGTCCCTCACCTATTTCATACTTCTCCCAATGCTTGCCTGCTACAATGAGTACGCTGTCCGTACAGCTCTGTCCAGAGAGCGATGTACCTGCAGCACGGAAGGTGAAGGGCATCTTATGTTTCTGACACAGTTGGACTATCCGGCTTATCTCCTCTTCGCCATCACTTCGGATGACGACCTTTGGAATCTGCCGATAGAAACTGGCATCCGTTCCCCATCCAAGGGTACGAAGCTCATCGGTATAAATACGTTCAGTTGGCAGGAACTGTTTCAGGTCGTTTAGGAAATTGTTCAGCATAATCGTTGTTGGATTTTTAGTTATACGTGCATTATTTTCGGCAAATATACGAAAAAATTGTCATATTTGTTTTTTTTAATCCTTTATTTCTTCCATTATTATATTTTTTTTCGTAAATTTGCAACAATTCTTAATATAATAATAACTAAAAACCCTTTGTTATGTCAGCATTAATATCTGCCATTCCCATCCTACTACTCATTGTCTTGATGATGGGATTTAAAGTATCTGGTTACAGGAGTGCTATCGTCACGCTCATCGTTACAATACTTCTGGCATTGTTTGTCACCCCCTATTTAGGCATTATTCCGGAGAAGTATGCTGAAGCATCGATATACGGCATCACGTTATGGTCTGTCATCGAAGGATTCCTGAAGGCTTGCTTCCCTATTATCCTTATTATTATATGTGCCATCTTCAGCTACAACATCCTTTGTGAGACTAAGGAGATTGAGACCATCAAGACACAGTTCATCCAGATGACTTCCGATAAGGGATTGCTCGTACTGCTTCTGACGTGGGGTCTTGGTGGTGTGCTCGAAGGTATGGCAGGCTTTGGCACCGCAGTAGCTATTCCTGCAGCCATTTTGATAGGATTAGGCTTCAAGCCCATGTTCTCAGCCGTTATCTGTTTGGTGGCAAACACTGTTGCCGTAGGCTTCGGAGCAGTAGGTCTTCCAGCCACCACTCTGGCTAATCAGGTTGCTGCCAGCGGTGTAGCCACTCCTGAGGAACTGTGCGAGGTTGCTACCTTTATTATATTACAGCTCTCTCTGATGTTCTACATCACCCCGTTCCTTATTCTGATGATGACGGATAAGACGAAGATTCTGAAGAACATCACTATCGCCCTCTTCGTAGGTACTTGTTCCATCACTGTGCAATTCTGCTGTGCCCATTTTATCGGTCCTGAGACACCGGCTATTCTGGGATCTGTAGCAGCCATCGCAGCCATGCTGCTTTACAACAAACTGTTCCTGCGCCATGAGGCAGAAAAAGATACCGTTCATGTCGAGCATGTGCGCTTTGGTGTTGTCAAGACGTTAAAGGCATGGAGTGTCTATGGCTTGATTATCTTCTTTATCCTTATCAGCAGTAAGATTGTTCCTTCTGTCAATGAGCTATTGAACAACACATTGGTGACTAAGTTCGAATTGCCCGTCATTGGCAACACCTTTAAGTTCGGATGGCTGTCAAATGCCGGACTGATGATTTTCCTGGGTGCCGTCATCGGTGGATTGATTCAGGGCATGAGCATTGGCAATCTGATAAAGTTGCTGGCAAAGACCACTCTCAACCTGCAGAAAACCGTTGTTACTATCTGTTGTCTTGTGGCAATGGCTATGCTGATGAACAACACCGGTATGACTAACGACATTGCCAAAGGACTCGTCCTGCTGACAGGTGCAGCCTTCCCATTCTTCGCTCCTCTGATTGGTTCTATCGGCACCTTTGTAACGGGTTCAGCCACCAATGCCAACATTCTGTTTGGTAAGTTGCAGGCCACAGCGGCCAGCGACCTCGGGTTGGTGAACCAAGGCACCTTCTTTGGCGTCACAGGTAGTGAGACCAACTGGCTCGCAGCCGCCAACTGTGCCGGTTCTGAGGGAGGTAAACTGCTTTCACCGCAATCCATCGCCATTGCTACTGCTGCCTGCGACATGGAGGGTCAGGATGGTGACATCATGCGTAAGACCATGCCGTTTGCCATCTTCTGGATACTCATGAACGGCCTCATGGTATTCCTCGGTTTACATGTGATCTAATTTACCATTTGACTATTTACAAATTACAATTGATATGAAAGTTGGATTATTCATTCCCTGTTATGTGGATGCCGTCTTCCCTGAAGTGGGTTTGGCAACCTACAAGTTGCTGAAGCATCTGGGCTTGGACGTGACCTATCCAGAGAAACAGACCTGCTGTGGCCAGCCTATGGCCAATGCAGGATTCGAGAAGCAAGCCATTCCTTTGGCTGAAAAGTTCGACGAATTATTCAAAGGCTTCGACTATGTAGTGTCACCCAGTGTCAGCTGTACGGCATTTATCCGCCTGAACTATCCGCGACTGCTGAATCATGAGTGCGAGAGCGCCAAGAAATGCATGGACGTTGTCGAGTTCTTGCACGATGTGGTGAAGGTCGATCGTCGTCTTGGCACCTTTGCCCATAAGGTCAGCCTGCACAATTCCTGTCATGGTGTTCGCGAGTTAGGACTCTCCTCCCCTTCTGAGGAGCATGTTGACAAGTTCAATAAGATCAGGGACTTGTTGCAATTGGTTGATGGCATCGATGTCGTCGAACCTGAGCGTCCTGACGAGTGCTGTGGCTTTGGTGGCATGTTCTCTGTAGAGGAAACGGCTGTATCTGCCCAGATGGGACTCGACAAGGTGGAGCGCCACATCCAAACGGGTGCTGAATATATCACTGGTCCAGACTGCTCTTGTCTGATGCACATGGCTGGTGTAGCCCGCAAGCAAGGCAAGAAGATTGCGTTTAAACATGTAGTTGAAATTTTAGCAAGTGGATTATGAGTACAGGACATAGCAAAGCAGCCAAAGCGTTCTTAAAGAACCAGCAATACGCCCATTGGCACGATGCCACTTTCTGGGCTGTTCGCACCAAGCGCGACAATATGGCCTATGGCTTGGACGAGTGGGAACAACTGCGTGAGAAAGCCTCGCAGATTAAGCGTCATACCATTACCCATCTTGACGAATATCTGGACCAGTTTGCCACCAATGCCGAGAAGAACGGTGTGGAAGTTCACTGGGCCAAGGATGCTGCCGAGTTCAACGAAATCGTCTATGGCATCCTGAAAAACCATAACGTGAAGAAGATGGTAAAGTCGAAGTCGATGCTCACGGAGGAATGTGGCATGAATCCCTATCTTGAGGAAAGAGGCATCGAAGTGGTAGAAACTGACCTTGGCGAGCGCATCATCCAGTTGAAGGGACAAGCACCCAGCCATATCGTGATGCCAGCCATCCACCTGAACCACGATGATGTGGGCGAACTTTTCGAGGAGAAAGGTATCTCGAATGAGAAGGGCAACCACGACCCCACGTACCTTACTTATCGTGCCCGACTCAGTTTGCGCAACGAGTTTCTTACTGCCGATGCAGGTATGACGGGTGCCAACTTCGGTATTGCTGCAACGGGCGACATCGTGGTATGTACCAACGAGGGCAATGCTGATATGTCAACTAGCTGTCCACGACTGCACATTGCAGCCATCGGACTGGAGAAGGTCATCCCCGACTACGAGTGTCTTGCCGTCTTCCAACGTATGCTGTGTCGTGCAGGAACTGGTCAACCCACCACCACTTACACCTCGCATTTCCGCAAGGCACGTCCTACCGCTCACCACATGCACATCATTCTGGTGGACAACGGCCGCTCTGAGTGGATAGGCAATCCAGAACACTGGGAATCGTTGAAGTGCATCCGTTGTGGCTCTTGTATGAACACCTGTCCTGTTTATCGTCGTTCGGGAGGCTATTCCTACAGTTACTTTATCCCTGGCCCTATCGGCATCAATCTGGGTATGCTTCGCGACCCACAGAAGCACTCGGGCAATGTATCAGCCTGCACGCTCTGCAACTCTTGTCAGACCGTCTGTCCTGCCAAGGTTAATCTGGGCGACCAGATTTATCTGTGGCGCCAGCAGCTCAGTGAGTTCGGCACTGCCAATCCGCAGAAACAGCTCATGTGCCAAGGCATGTCCGTGCTCTACGGCTCACCTGGGCTCTACAATTTTGCCACAGGACTTGCCCATTGGGCTAACCTCATTCCCTCACCCGTCATGAACTGCGGTCTGAATCCTTGGGCCGAAGGTCATAAGATGATGGAGTTCCCCAAGAAACCGTTCCACAAAATGATTAAAGACTATGAGTAGCAAAGAAGATATTCTGAAAAAATACAGGGCTAACATCCGACAGCAATTCGACATGCCCGACTTGAGCGACATCAAAGCCATCACCTACCCAGACCCACTGTTGCAGTTTATGAACATGACCAAGAGCGTGGGTGGTAATGCCATCGAGGTGGACAAAGGGCGCGATGTGAACGATCTCATTCGCGAACTCTATCCCGATGCCAAGGAAATTGCCTCCAACTTGCCTGAGATTACCATCGCCACGCGCAATCCTGATGAGGTAGGTCGTGCTCGCGACTTGAACGGCACCGATGTGGGTGTCATTCGTGGTAGTTTTGGCGTGGCTGAGAATGCATGCGTGTGGATTCCCCAGACCATGAAGGAGAAAGCAGTCTGCTTCATCTCTGAGAATCTGGTCATCCTGCTGAAGAAGTCGGAGATTGTGAACAACATGCACGAGGCCTATAAACGCCTGAGTGCTTCCAGCGATTCCGTCGCCGGATTGTCCGACTACGGCTATGGCACCTTTATCAGTGGACCTTCCAAGACCGCAGACATTGCACAAGTGCTGGTTATGGGTGCCCAAGCAGCCCGTTCAGCTACTGTGTTGCTGATGGACGAGTAAGAAGTTTGTTGATAGTCTGCAGTGTTTTCTGTCTGCCGATGGCTATTATTTTCTCTGATTTGTCATAATCAAAACTTCCATAGCGGCTCATCTGGATGTCCACCAGCATATCGGGTTTCATGAGCTTAGTCATTAGAATGGAGTTCTGACGAATCATCAACGAACTGGTACGTGACAACAACGTATAATGATTGAAATCCAAGTTGTCAGGTATCAGTTTGTCTAATATCCTTGCTTTCAGCGAACGGTCGCTCTTTTGCATTTCCGTCAGCCTTCGCTCTTCCTCCCATTGCGACTTATAGTCGTGTCCACTCACGTCCACGCCCACCAAGATGTCGCCGGCGTTTCTTTTTACCCTGTTCAGCGGAATGGGGTTTATCACACCTCCGTCTATCAATATCATGCCGTCACGTTGAACGGGTTCATAGAACGATGGCAATGAAATGCTGGCACGGATAGCCTCAAACAAACTGCCTTTGTTGAACACCACCTCTTTGCCTGCTATCAAGTCGGTAGCCACTGCACAATAAGGTATGGGCAAGTCCTCAATAGCCACATCAGGCACAAACTCCATGATAGCCTCGATGATGCGCTTTCCCTTTACCAGATGGTTCAGCGACAACGAGAAATCCGTCAACTCCAGCATCTTCTTCCTATCCACCGTTTTCATCCATTCGCGAAACTTCTCCAATTTCCCTGCAGCATACACCCCACCGATGAGTGCGCCCATAGAACATCCCGCTATCGAACTAATCTTGTAGCCGTTGGCTTCCAGTTCCTCGATAGCCCCTATATGTGCCAGTCCTCTGGCGCCCCCACTTGACAGCACCAAAGCCACATTCTTTTTCTGATCTTCTTTCATAACTTTCTTAATTCTGCTACAAAGGTACAATTATGCAAGCAAAAAGCCAAAATAATTTAATCTTTTTCGAGCGTAGCATTTTAGATGCGCAAAACGGGACAGAAAATTTGGCTTTTTGCTCGCTTCATCGTATCTTTGCAACCATGAAGAACAAGAATATGGTGAAAAAGATAGTGTGGACACTCGTTATCGTGGTGGCGATATGTATCGTTGCCCTGATAGCGAGTGGTTTCTATATGCTCGATTATTCCCTATCGCCTGACCCTCATCGGACGGACACCGATTTGAAATACAAAGAGTTGTTTGCTGAATATCCAGAGACGGTGGCGTGGATAGATAGTCTGAATCAGCATAAAGCTTTGCGAGATACATTTATGACAGACGACGAGGGGAACCGACATCACGCCTATTATATTAAGAAAGGTGGAAAGAGGACGGCCTTCGTCATTCACGGCTGGCGCGATCAAGCCATCGAGTTCTTCTACCTTGCACGAATGTACGAACGCGAGTTTGGCTATAATGTCGTAGTGCCCGACCTCTACGCCAGCGGAAAGAGCGAGGGCGATGTCCTCCAAATGGGATGGCTCGACAGACTGGATGTGCTTCAATGGCTTAACCTGTTTAAGACAGACACAATGGTGGTGCATGGAGTATCGATGGGAGGTGCCACCACGATGATGCTTTCTGGCGAACCAGTGCCTGATGGCATCAAGGACATCCGCTTCGTCGACGATTGTGGCTACACCTCCGTGTGGGACGAGTTTGAAGGCGAACTAAAAAATCAGTTTAACTTGCCTGCCTTCCCACTGATGCACACCACCAGCCTACTTTGTCAGTTGCGCTATGGGTGGAACTTCGACGAAGCCTCAGCCATCAGCCAAGTGAAGAAATGTCCCTACCCCATGTTCTTCATTCATGGCGACAATGACACCTTTGTGCCTACGGAAATGGTGCATCGACTCTACAAAGCCAAGTCAGAGCCCAAGCAATTGTGGATTACCAAGAACACAGGTCATGCCCAATCGTACAAGAACCATCGGGAGGAGTATATCAACAAGATAAGGGAATATATCTCAACGAATTATGAGAAATAAGGGTTCATTTTAAAGGTCGTATTCGTACCAATCGTAACAAATGCCACGACCTCCGAAACCTTCTTTCTGATAGATAAGACTTTCGTTGAGATAAGTACCATGTTTCTCTGTGGAGATGCCAAAATCAAAATAGGCATGGGTTTCCAAAGCAGTGGAGACAACCACCTGGAAGAGCAAATCGAGCGCATGAAGCTGTTTACCAAGAGGACTTGCAGCGATGTACTGCGAATGCACCACACAATCGGAAATATACAAAACGGTGCCTCCCACAACTTCACCTTGATATATAGCCACAAACAATTGGATATTCTCTGGGAAACGACGATGCAGGAGCTCTATCTCGTCAACGGTATGCACAGGATTCAAGCCATAACGGGTTTGCAGATTTGTCGAGAGTATTTGCCAGAAGGCACGATAATCGTCCGTTTCCTGAATGGTAACACCCGCCTGACGGGCATGCCTTGCACCACACTCACGGATACGATACCACTGGTTCTGATGTTCGCGACAAATAGTAGACGAAAGACCTCTGGAAATGCGGGCTCCACAGACTTCCACCAAAGCATAAAGGTCTTCTTCTGAAGGCTGATGACCATAAATCCAGGGAACAGGTTTATAGACGACATGATGCAAACCCTCTGACTGCAACTGAGCGTTGAGCAGTTTGAAGATTTGCACCACATCGGCGGCTGTCACCTTATCGTTCATGATAAGGCCCCCATAAGTCAGTCCTTGGTGAGAATAGAAAGTGTCGCCGCTGACATTTCCTGGCAATAGCGCATACAGTCTTCCACGACGATACACCATCAAGGAATGATCACAGAAACGGTCAGAATGGTAGTCCATATACTGACGGTTCAGCAGAAACGTACCATTCTTCGACGTCTCAACAAACTGATTCCACGAATCAGCCATATCCTTGGTGTATCGTCTTATTTTGAACATCCTACGTATTTCAGGAATTCATCGTAATCATAGATATAGTCATCCTCCTCGTAATGTTCTGATGCCAAGACAAGACATACGGCACCCGATGAGAAATCGTCAAGCGTACGCCAGACACGAGTATCTATCAGCAAGCCTTGCCAAGGATGGTTCAGCAATACCGTCTTGCGCTCGTGTCCATTGTCCAGCGTCACATGGAACGAACCACTTAGGGCAACGACAAATTGTCGGAGTCGCTTATGGGCATGTCCTCCACGACTCTCGCCCCCAGGAACATCATAAACCCAATAGGCACGCTTGATTTCAAACGGAACCATCGACTGAGCCTCTGCAAACGTCAAGTTGCCACGAGGATCGGTAATCTTGGGAAGATCGACTATCTTGATATCCATTAGTGTTCAAACTTGGTATAGGGGTCTGTGCCCAGAACGGTCTTTGCTAAGCGCTTGGCCTTATCGCGAAGGGCATTGACATCGTCGCCCACCTCGCCATAGCAAAGAACGACACCCATGCGACGACCCTTGTGAGCCTCGGGCTTGCCGAAGATGCGAATGCGAGTGCGATCTTCCCTCAGGGCATCAACAAAGTTGTAAGGCAACAAGGAACGGTCAACGGGTGTCTTAGCCTCTTGCGGAGAGAGGATAACGGCACTGGCACCAGCATGCTCCAGATGGATGCCAGCAATGGGCAAGCCCATGACGGCACGGAAGTGGAGCTCGAACTCAGAGAGATTGGTGGTATGACCCAGTGTCACCATACCTGTATCGTGTGGACGAGGACTCAGTTCGCTGAAGATAACCTCACCCTGCTTGGTCAGGAAGAACTCGACACCCCAGATGCCAGCACCCGTCAGGGCCTTGGTCACCTTGTCGGCCATCATCTGCGCCTGCTTCAGGGCCTCTTCACTAATCTTATAGGGTTGCCACGACTCTCGATAGTCGCCAGCCTTCTGCACATGTCCTATGGGAGGACAGAACAGCGTGGGCCATCCATGTTGCTGGGTAACGGTGAGCAAGGTGAACTCAGAATCGAAATCGATGAATTCCTCGATAATCACTTCCTTCACGTCACCACGACTGCCTTCCATAGCCTCGCGGAAAGCCTGCTCCAGTTCGCCGTCGTTATGCACATAGCTCTGACCATGACCAGAAGAAGACATCAGGGGCTTAACCACACAGGGGAAACCAATTTCCTCAGAAGCCTTCTTGAACTCATCGAAGGTCTTGGCATAGAAATACTTAGCTGTGCGTAAGCCCAACTCCTTGGCAGCAAGGTCACGGATGGCACGACGATTCATCGTGTAGTTGACGGCACGAGCCGAAGGAACCACCTGAATGCCCTGTTCCTCAAACTTAAACAAGCGCTCCGTACGGATAGCTTCAATCTCAGGCACAATGATGTCTGGCTTGTGTTTGTTAACGACTGCCTCGAGTGCATCGCCATCCAACATGGAGAACACCTCGCGCTCGTCAGCCACCTGCATAGCGGGGGCATTATCGTAACGGTCGCAAGCAATGACATACTGACCAGCACGCATGGCAGCAATCACAAACTCCTTGCCCAGTTCACCTGAGCCTAACAATAATATCTTCTTCATCTGTCCTTATACATGTTATCATAATACTTCTGGTAGTCGCCACTCGTCACATTGTCGAGCCACTCCTGGTTGTCAAGATACCAGCGGACGGTCTTCTCAATGCCCTCCTCAAACTGCAAGGAAGGTTCCCAACCCAACTCCTTCTGAAGTTTGGTTGAATCGATGGCATAGCGCAGGTCGTGACCAGCACGATCGGTTACGAAAGTAATCAAATCTTCGTCAACACCCTCAGGACGCCCCAGCAGACGGTCAACGGTCTTGATGACCACCTTGATGATGTCGATGTTCTTCCACTCGTTGAAGCCGCCGATGTTATACGTATCGGCTATCTTGCCCTCATGGAAGATGAGGTCGATGGCACGGGCATGATCCTCTACATACAGCCAGTCGCGCACGTTCTCACCCTTGCCATAGACGGGAAGTGGCTTGCGGTGACGGATGTTGTTGATGAACAGCGGAATCAGCTTCTCAGGGAACTGATACGGGCCATAGTTGTTCGAGCAGTTGGTCACGATGACGGGCATGCCGTAAGTGTCGTGGAAGGCACGTACAAAGTGGTCGCTGCTGGCTTTCGAGGCACTATAAGGCGAGTGCGGATTATACTTCGTGGTCTCCAGGAAGAACTTGTCGCCGTAAGCCAGATGGTGCTCAGCACTCGATGCTGTGGTGGTGAACGGCGGTTCGATGCCCTCGGGATGCGTCAGCTCCAATGCGCCATACACCTCATCGGTAGAGATGTGGTAGAAGCGCTTGCCCTCATACTTCTCTGGCAGGCTCTCCCAATAGAGCTTAGCAGCCTGAAGCAATGAGAGAGTTCCCATCACGTTGGTCTTGGCAAAGGTGAAGGGGTCTTTGATAGAACGATCCACATGACTTTCAGCAGCAAGGTGGATGATACCATCTACCTTCTTGTCCTGCATCAGCTTGTAGAAAGCATCGAAATCACAGATATCCATCTTCACAAACTCGTAGTTGGGCTTGTCCTCGATGTCCTTCAGGTTAGCGAGGTTGCCAGCATACGTCAACTTGTCGAGGTTGATGATGTGATACTCAGGATACTTGTTCACGAAAAGGCGCACCACATGGCTTCCAATAAAGCCTGCGCCACCAGTAATAACAATATTCTTCATATAATTTACAATTTGACTATTTACAATTTATTTTCCTATTTACAGTTTACCTCCAAGGGTAATCACTTCGCAATCGCTGAACTTATTGCCCTCGATAGTAAGGCGAATCAGCGTGCGCTCCTTATGCCAACCCTGCAAGCCTGCAGCTCCTGGGTTGATGTGCAACATATTCAGTGTCTTATCGAACTTCACCTTCAAGATATGAGAGTGACCAGCAATGAAGAGCTGGGGAGGATTGGCATAAAGCTGTCCACGAACACTGTAGTCGTAATTGCCTGGATAGCCTCCGATATGCTTCATCAGCACCTCAACATCCTCGCACTTCCAACGTAACACTTCTGGGTACATCAGACGAAGGTCGCCTCCATCGCAATTGCCACAGACTGCCCGCAACGTACGAAACTCTGCCAAGCGATCAGCCACCTCAGTAGAACCGATATCGCCAGCATGCCATATCTCGTCGCAAGGTTCGAAGTAGTGCAGGTACTTATCGTCCCAATAGCTATGCGTATCGCTGATGATGCCTATCTTCTTCATAGTCCAAAACGTTTGCGGATATAGTCAGCAATAAGCTTTTCTGTTTCTTCCAGGCCCAATATGCTGGCATCTATACAAAGGTCGTAGCTCTCAGCAGCTCCCCACCTCTTACCTGTATAGTAGTTGTAGTATTGTGCCCTACGACTCTCCACATGCTCTATCAACTTGCGGGCATGCTCAGCATCCAACTGCTTGACTTTCGATACGACATCTACACGGAAGTCCATCGAAGCTGTGATAAACACATTGACCACATTCTCGAAATCCCTCAGTATATAGTCGGCACAACGTCCCAGGAAGACACAACTACCCTCACTGGCAGCCTTGCGAATGGCATCGCTCTGAAACTGGAACAAACCCTCTTGCGAGAAGTTAGAGCCATACAGACTGCCACCTATGATGTGTGGAGCCTGAACATTAAACAATCCACGCAAAAAGCCTTTCTTCTCGTCGTTCTGCTTGAAGAACTTCTCTGAAAAACCACTCTCCTTAGCAGCCAGATTCAGCAGTTCCCTATCATAGTACTGCGCCTCAAAATCCTTTGCCAGCATCCTTCCGATCTCTTGTCCGCCAGCACCAACCTGTCTGCCTACATTAATAATTATATGTTTCATAACTCTTTAGGTTAATCACTTTTCACTTGCTTTAAACTTCTTCATATACCACATCAGCATCGGTATCGTCATAGCAAACGAGAGGAAGTCGCTGGCTGGCATCGAGTACCACACGCCATCCAATTCCCAGAACAAGGGGAACACGTAGGCCATAGGCAACAGCAAGAACAGCTGACGCGACAGCGACAGGAATATCGACACCTTAACTTTTCCAATGCTCTGGAAGAAGTGGGTGATGGTAGCCTGCGAACCCACCACGAAGAATACCAGCATATCCAGTCGGATGCCTCGTGCTGCCAAGTCTATCAATGTGGCATCGGTGGTGAAGATACGGGCAATCTGACGTGGGAACAGCATTGAGAGTCCCCAGCCTACCAACAGAATGGCTGTAGCACAGCCGATAGCCAAGAACAGACAGCGCAGCATGCGGTCGTACTTCTCAGCTCCATAGTTATAGCCCACAATAGGTTGCATGCCCTGGCACACACCCATCACAAACATGAAGAACATCATCACCACGGAGTTGGCTATAGAATAGGCACCTACGGCCATATCGCCACCATAGTGCACAAACTGATTGTTCATAAAGATAACGATGACACAGCTGGTCACGTTCATCAGAAAAGGCGATATGCCAATGGCTACGATATTGGTAACCAACTGTTTCTTAAGTTTGTAGATACCACGCTTCAGATGTAGAATCTCGTTCTTGTTTGAGAAGAGTTTGATTTGCCAGCACATCGCCATTGTTTGCGAGGTCACTGTAGCCAACGCAGCACCTTGGATGCCCCAACGGAACCACCATACAAACAGGATGACCAGTACAATATTCATTGCCACCGTAAACAGCACGGAATACATGGCGTGCTTGGGTTTGCCTGCTGCTCGCAAAACAGCATTCAAACCAAAATACATATGGGTTATCACATTACCCAACAAGATAATCGTCATAAACGAACGGGCATAAGGCAATGTGACATCGCTGGCACCAAAGAAGAGCAGGATAGGATCCAGAAACAACAGACAAATCAGCATGAACGAAAGACCGATAATCAGGTTCAGCGTAATGGTATTACCCAGCAAGTGACCTGCTGTCTGATAGTCTTTTTGTCCTAGCTTCACACTAATACATGCAGAAGAACCTATACCGACCGCTGCACCAAAGGCAGCACTTAAGTTCATAAAGGGGAATGTGATACCGAGACCCGCAATAGCCTCTGGACCCACAATTTGTCCAATCATCGCACGATCGATGATGTTATAAAGACTGGAGGCCGACATAGCCACGATAGCAGGCAGGGCATATTGCCACAGCAACTGTCCTACGGGCTTCGTTCCCAGTTCAAGAGCAGCTTGTTTATTATCCATCTTATATTAAATAATGTGCAAAATTACTGCTTATTGCTTGAACTGCCAAATCTTTTAGGCTTTATTATGATAGATATTAGCAGAAAATTATATACCTTTGTAGCCTGATAGCTAAGAGAATAAGAGATGTTACGACAAATCTGCATGCTTTTCTGTCTGTTTTTAGCGACAGTATCATCGTCTGCCACGAAGCCCGATGGGTCTCAGCGGCAGAAGTATAAGCATGGGGTAAACTATATCTATCGCATCTATCTTTCCGACAAGAAGGAATCTCCTTATTCCTTGGCTCATCCCTCCCGTTTCCTTTCCCATCGTTCCCTGGCTCGTCGCAAGCGTCAGCATCTAGAACTCGACTCTACAGACCTGCCTGTCAGTCCACGATATATCCGACAGATAGAAAAGGCTGAAGGAGTTAGTGTTATTGGACAAAGTCGATGGCAGAACACGCTCCTTGTCAGGGTAAAGGACACTACCCAACTGCACACCCTTGACCAGTTGCCTTTTGTCACAAAGCGCAAACAGGTGTGGCTCTCGCCTGACTCCATCACACAGACTGCCGAACGGGTAAAGCATCTCGACCGATTTGATGAGCACGACCACATACCTACCAGAAAATATGGTCGCAGTCATGAACAAATTCGTCTTTTGCAAGGACAACGGTTGCATGACATTGATATGAAAGGAGCAGGTATGATGATTGCCATCATTGACGGAGGTTTCCGTAATGTAGACCGTATTCCGGCTTTCCAGCGTACAGACATCCGTGGCTTTAAAGACTTCGTATGTCCTCCATCACCTTCTGTCTTTGCAGAAACCGATCATGGAACAAAAGTGCTTTCTGCGATGGCACTTAACGAACCTTTCTATTATGTCGGTTCGGCTCCCAAGAGTGCCTACTGGCTCTTACGCTCGGAAGACCAGCAGACAGAGCAAGAGGTAGAGGAAGACTATTGGGTGATGGCTGCAGAGTTTGCGGACTCTGTGGGGTGCGACCTGATTAACTCTTCACTGGGCTATAATGAATATGACCACGCCTCCATGAGTCATCCTTTGTGGCACCTCAACGGTCATACGGCTTTCATCTCACAAGCAGCCTCTATGTTGGTAAACAAAGGTATCATTCTTATCAATTCCGCAGGAAATTCTGGTATGGGTCCCTGGAAGAAGATTACCGTTCCTGCTGATGCAGAAAACATACTGACGGTAGGTGCTGTAACACCTGATGCGCCCTATCGTATTGCCCCATTCAGTTCTATCGGTCCTTCACAAGACGGAAGGGTAAAACCGGATGTCGTAGCTGTAGGAGCACCAGCCTTCTTGGTTAATGGGCGCGGAAACATCATGCAAGACATGGGAACCTCCTTTGCTGCCCCTATTGTCTGCGGACTGGCAGCTTGTCTTTGGGAAGCTCTGCCAGAAAAGACTGCGAAGGAAATCATCGAGTTGATTCGTATCTCAAGCAACAACTACGAACATCCCGACAACATCTATGGTTATGGCATTCCAAAATTCTGGCGTGCCTATATGCTGGGAAAAGCAAATGCCAATGCAAGATAGCAAACTCACTCTCCGCCAACTGAATCTGATGGTGAAAGATGCCATTGAGATGCAACTGCCTGATGAATATTGGGTGGAGGCCGAATTGGCAGAATGTCGTGAGCGGGGAGGACATTGTTATTTGGAACTGATAGAGAAGGAGGACACCACCAATACGCCTGTAGCCAAAGCCTCAGCCAAATGCTGGCGCCAGACATGGCTGATGCTACAACCTTATTTTGAGCGAACGACAGGTCAACCCCTGCGAACGGGAATGAAAGTGCTCCTGAAAGTTTATGCCCAGTTTCACGAGGCTTATGGCTTCTCATGGATTGTCACGGACATTGACCCCACCTATACGTTGGGCGATATGGCCCGCAAACGCCAGGAGATCATTCGCCAACTGAAGGAAGAGGGTGTTTTCGACCTTCAGCGTGAACTATGCATTCCGCGCTTTGCCAAACGTATTGCTGTCATCTCAGCAGAAGGAGCAGCAGGCTATGGTGACTTCTGTAGACAACTGGAGGATAATGAATATGGTTTCAAGTTCGAAGTCACCTTGTTTCCTGCCATCATGCAGGGCGAACAGGTTGAATCATCTGTCGTTGCAGCCTTAAACAGCATATACGATTGCATCCGTGATTTCGATGTGGTAGTCATCATCCGTGGTGGTGGTGCCACTTCCGACCTTAGTGGTTTCGACACGTTAGCATTGGCAGAGAATGTGGCACAATTCCCCATACCTATCATTACTGGTATTGGTCATGATCGCGACGAGAGTATTCTCGACATGGTGGCAAATACACGGGTAAAGACACCAACAGCTGCTGCAGCCTTGCTGATTGACAATCTCAGACAGGTTCTGGAAAGGATTAACGAGGCCCAGCAGCGTATCACGATGGCTATAAGCCAACGGTTTGCAACCCAAAAGGCACGACTTGACAGTCTTCAGACGCTCATTCCCGTCTTGGCCCAGCGCACATTGACCAATGCCAGACATCAGATAGAACTGATTGAACTGAAATTGCAGAGTCACGACCCACAACTGCAACTCCAAAAAGGGTTCAGCATCACACTCCATAACGGACGGGCTGTACGTGACCCTAAGCAATTGAAAGCGGGTGATGAGATTGAGACAAGAGTAGAAAAAGGTATCATTAAATCAACTGTACAATGAATGAGACAATGAAATATGAGGAGGCGATGGCTCAGTTGGAAGCCATTGTCCGTAAGATGGAATCGAACGAGTTGGATATAGACGAAATCGCTGCGCAGTTGAAAACCGCACAACGACTTATCAAGTTCTGTCGTGACAAACTCACGAAGACAGAAGCCGAGCTCTTAGAAGAGGAAACCAAAGGTGAGTGACTGGAACTTTGAACCTTTTAATTCTACATTTTGGCATTTTTTCAGCGAAATAATTGCTTAAACGCAAGATTTTGATTACTTTTGTCGCGGAAAAGAGAACAAAGGACATAAAAACATAAGCATTATGAAGAACTTAGACTGGGGAAACCTGTCATTCGGTTACATGAAAACCGACTACAACGTACGCTGTTACTATCGTGACGGCAAGTGGGGTGAAATTGAAGTTTGCTCTGACGAGTATTTGAATCTGCACATGGCTGCAACCTGTCTGCATTATGGTCAGGAAGCCTTCGAAGGTCTGAAGGCCTATCGTTGCAAAGATGGCAAGGTGCGCATCTTCCGTGTTGACGAGAATGCTGCTCGTCTGCAGTCCACCTGTCGTGGCATCATGATGCCCGAAGTATCTACAGAACTGTTCACTGAGATGGTGAAGAAGGTAGTTCGCCTGAACCAGGAGTGGATTCCCACCTATGAGAGTGGTGCAACCCTGTACATCCGTCCACTGCTTATCGGTACCAGTGCTCAGGTAGGTGTTCATCCTGCCAAGGAGTATTGTTTCCTGATTTTCGTGACACCTGTAGGTCCATACTTCAAGGGTGGCTTTGCTGCTAATCCATACGTAATCATTCGCGACTACGACCGTTCTGCACCTCTTGGCACAGGTAAATATAAGGTAGGTGGCAACTATGCCGCTTCGCTCTTTGCCAACAATCTGGCTCACGAGAAGGGCTATGCCTGCGAGTTCTATCTCGATGCTAAGGAGAAGAAATACATGGATGAATGTGGTGCTGCCAACTTCTTCGGTATTAAGAACAACACCTATATCACACCAAAGTCAACCTCTATTCTGCCCTCTATCACCAACAAGTCATTGATGCAGGTAGCCGAGGATCTGGGTATGAAGGTAGAGCGTCGTCCTATTCCTGAGGAGGAACTCGAGACCTTCGAGGAGGCAGGTGCTTGCGGAACAGCAGCTGTTATCTCACCTATCTCTTATATCGACGACCTTGACACTGGCAAGCGCTACTCGTTTGGCGACAAGCCAGGCCCCATGTCGAAAAAGCTCTTCGACACCCTGCGTGGCATCCAGTATGGCGAAATCGAGGACAAGCACGGTTGGACAACTGTAGTCATTGATTAATATAAGAAAGAAATTATGGGAAATTAAGGATAATTTAAACGATGACTTCTAAAGTATTGCAAAGAATTTCCCCCAATTTCCCTTAATTTCTTTTCCATAACAATAATATGGGAAAAGGCAAGCTGGCGAAATTCGCCGACATGGAAACTTATGAGAACGTGTTCCAATACCCTTATTCGGTAGTGGAACATGTTCCTTTTGACATGCAAGGGCATTGGCGCGAGCAGTATTTCAAAAACAACAACCCTATCGTATTGGAGTTGGGTTGTGGCAAGGGAGAATATACCGTAGGACTGGCCAAGAAATATCCTCATGTCAACTTCATCGGTGTCGACATCAAGGGAGCACGCATGTGGACGGGAGCAACACAGGCTCTCCAAGAGGGTTTGAAGAATGTAGCCTTTCTGCGCACCAATATCGAGGTCATTGAGCGATTCTTCTCGCCTGATGAGGTACAGGAAATCTGGTTGACATTCAGCGACCCGCAGATGAAGAATCCTCGCAAACGCCTTACCTCTACATGGTTTCTTAATCGCTATCGTAAGTTCTTATCGGATGGTGGCTTCATTCATTTGAAGACGGACTCGAACTTCCTCTTCACCTACACAACCTATCTTGTAGAAAAGAACCATCTGCCCTTGCTGGTAAAAACCACCGATCTCTATCATCCTGAGGTCAGCGATTCATCTGCTGACATTCAAGAGGCAGCCTCTATCCAGACCTATTATGAATCAATGTGGATAGCCCGAGGCCTGAACATCAAATACATGAAGTTCTGCCTCCCTCGCGAAGGAGAACTTGTTGAGCCTGATGTAGAAATCGAACTGGATGACTATCGTTCCTATCATCGCGACAAGCGAAGCAGTAAGGACAAAGCAAAATAAAAGTAAAAAGAATGCAATTATATCCTAAACTCATCATGGATGCGCTGGCTACGGTAACGTATGCTGGCACGAAGAAGAATCTGGTAGATAGCCAGATGGTGGCTGATCAGCCCGCCATCAATGGCAATAAGGTGACGGTGGTTCTCGAGTTCCCTCGCGACACTGATCCTTTCCTCAAATCTACTGTCAAGGCTGCTGAGGCAGCCATCAAATATCATTGCGGTCAGGACGTGGAGGTGGAAATCCAGACCGAATTCAAGTCCAAGCCCCGTCCTGAGGTTGGCAAACTATTGCCTCAGGTGAAGAATGTTATCGCTGTCAGCTCTGGCAAAGGTGGCGTGGGCAAGAGCACTGTTTCTGCCAATCTGGCCATCGCCCTTGCTCGCTTGGGTTACAAGGTTGGTCTGCTTGATACCGATATCTTTGGTCCTTCCATGCCCAAGATGTTCAACGTGGAGGATGCCCGTCCTTATGCTGTTGAGGTAGACGGACGTCAACTCATCGAACCCGTCGAGGCCTATGGTGTCAAGTTGCTCTCCATTGGTTTCTTCGTATCTCCCGAAACAGCTACACTTTGGCGAGGTGGAATGGCTACCAATGCCTTGAAACAGCTCATTGCTGATGCCAACTGGGGCGAGCTCGACTATTTCATTCTCGACACTCCTCCAGGAACTTCCGACATTCATCTGACCCTTCTGCAGACCCTCGCCATCACAGGTGCTGTCATTGTTTCTACCCCTCAGCAGGTAGCCTTGGCAGATGCTCGCAAGGGTATCGATATGTACCGCAACGAAAAAGTGAATGTACCCATTCTCGGACTCATTGAGAACATGGCATGGTTCACACCCGCCGAACTGCCTGAGAACAAATACTACATCTTTGGCAAGGAAGGTTGTAAGAAACTTGCAGAGGAGATGAACGTACCCCTTTTGGCACAGATTCCACTTGTTCAAGGCATCTGCGACAGTGGCGACCGTGGTGAACCTGCAGCGCTTAGCAGCGAGACTGCCACAGGATTGGCCTTCATCAACCTGGCCCAATCTGTTGTTACTGTTGTCAACAAGCGTAACCGCGAACAGGCTCCCACCAAGATTGTAGGAATCAAATAAATAAGGATACAATAAAGAATATAGGGGCGAAACTCATCATGAGCTCGCCCCTATTCTTTTGGTTATTAAGAATTACTCTTATTCTTTCACTTCTTCTGCTTTCTTCTCTTCTACCTTCTTAGCAGGAGCTTTCTTGGCGGCAGGCTTTTTAGCAGCGGGTTTCTTGGCTGCGGGCTTTTTGGGAGCAGCCTTCTTCACGGGCTTCTCTTCCTTCTCGGGTTCCAGCTTTGCCAGACGAGCCTTCAGACGTGTAATCTCAGCATCCTTCATCTCAATCTCATCACCCTGGTTACGGATGGTGGTGAGCAGTGCATTCAACTCATCGTTCTCGATTTCGGGAGGATAGAGCGCATTCACTCTGTTGATGAAGTCACCCAGGATATTCATGTAGTTGGTGAAAGCATCAAATGGGCCACTATAGATACCACGATCCAATCCTACATTAGAAGGCTTGGTGGTCATGAAGCGGAAGTTGTTGGAAGCCTGCAGATAGTCCCAGTCCTGATTGATACGTGGATCATCCGCAATGCGCAGACGATCAGCTACACTGTAGAGCTTGTTGAAGGCCTCACGCTGCATAGCGTTACCCAACCAGCAAGAGCAGTCGCGCTCCTCGTCAACCCATGACAAGGTGTCGGGCACATCGAGGTTGCCTACACTCTTCACCTTCATGCAGATTTCCGTAGGTGTAGAGAAGGTAATACCTTTCTCCTTAGCACATGCGGGTAATGCCTTGAGGAAGTCAAGAATGTTGGAGCTGAGGGGCTGGGCAATACCCAGAGCAGAGAGCTCCATGAAGATATTGATGATCTGCTCCTCTTCTGGGAAGCGGGCAATACGATCGATATAAGCATCAGCAAACAGAGGATAGCCCTCCCAGTCTGGATTGTTGAAACGAAGTGAGATATCGTCTGACAGCTCAACGTCGCGAAGCAACAGCTTCAGGTTTGGAGCGATGTTACAGTTGTAAACATAGTGTGGGCTCTTCCATCCCAGCACGTGCTTGGCACCCTCAGTCAGCATACCCTTGAAGCCCATGGCTGCAATCTGACCACCAATGTCGTCAGAATAGATCAGTGATGAGTTACGTGCTACGGTAGGCTTCTTGCCAAACAGCTCTTCTATCTTGGCGCACTGTTTCTTCACATCCAGGGCGAAGGTCTCCTCGTTAGCCAGAGATGAGAGGCCATGAGAATAAGGCTCTGCCAGGAACTCCACACATCCTGTCTGGTTCAGTTCCTGCAGCTTCTCAATCACCTGTGGAGCATGATACTCCAACTGCTCAATGCCTGTACCAGACAGAGAGAAGGCAACTTTGAAATACTGGCCATGTTCCTTAATCATGTCGCCGATAGCTGTCAGGGCAGGCATATAAGAACGGTTGGCGATGTCGGTGATGCTGCGCTCGTTCTCGTAGTCGTCATAGTAGTAATGATCGGTACCGATATCGAAGAAACGATAGCGCTTCAGATGGATAATCTGATGTATCTCGAAATATAAACAAATTGTTTTCATATACTTTGAACTTTGAATTTTGAACTTTGATTTTTATGATTACTGTTCCCAACCAAGGGTGCGTTTGTAGAGTGTTGCAATCCATGCGCCAACCTTCTCCCATGTTATCTGGTCAACCTCGTTCTTACCCTCTTCCTTGAGGTAGTTGAAGAGCGACTCGTTGGCACAGATAGAATAGATGGCATCAGCCAAGGCATGGATGTCCCAATAGTCTACCTTGATACAGTTGGTCAGAATCTCGGCACATCCCGACTGCTTCGAGATGATAGAGGGCGTACCACACTGCATAGCCTCCAGTGGCGAGATACCAAACGGTTCAGAGACAGAAGGCATCACATAGACATCAGAGTCTTTCAAACATTCATATACCTGCTTACCACGCATGAAGCCTGGGAAGTGGAAACGGTCGGCAATGCCGCGCTCTGCAGCCAGATAAATCATCGCATCCATCATATCGCCCGAACCTGCCATACAGAAGCGAACGTTGCGCGTACGACGAATCACCATATTGGCAGCCTCCACGAAGTATTCAGGACCCTTCTGCATGGTGATACGTCCGAGGAAGGTCACCACCTTATCCTTGCCTGTATGGTCAGGACGAGGAATGGCCTGATACTCGTCAGGCAATGGATATACTGCATTGTGAACAGTGAAGCACTTGCGTGGATCCTGATGATACTGGTTGATAACGGTCTGACGGGTCAGCTCCGATACACACATGATGCAGTCAGCATTGTCCATACCATTCTTCTCGATGGAGTAAACGGTGGGGTTCACCTTACCACGAGAACGGTCGAAGTCTGTTGCATGCACGTGGATACACAGTGGCTTGCCACTTACCTGCTTGGCATGAATACCCGCAGGATAGGTCAGCCAGTCATGGGCATGAATAATGTCGTAATCCAGTGTGCGAGCTACCACACCAGCAATAATTGAGTAGTTGTTTATCTCCTCATGCAGGTTACCAGGATAACCTCCAGCAAACTCCATAGCGCCAAGGTCATTGACATGCATGTAGTTAAAGTCGGCATACAAATGGTCGCGCAGACGGAAATAAAGGTCAGGATCCATGATGTTACCTACACGCTCACGAACATAATCAGCTGTAACGTCGCGATAGGCAATAGGTACAGCGTTCATGGCTACAATCTGACAAGCCGAACGGTCTTCATCACCAAAAGGCTTGGGCAGACAGAGCGTGATGTCCATATCACCCTGCGCATGCAGACCCTGTGAGATACCATAGTTTGCAGTGGCCAGTCCACCAAACACGTGAGGAGGATACTCCCATCCAAACATTAAAACTTTCATAGCTTCTCCTCCTTATTTATTTTTGATATGTATATTTCTCCATGAGTTTCAGCGTACGCAAGATCTCTGACACATTCATGGCAAAGGCCATAGCACCACGTCCGTGGAATGGCGGGTTACCGTCAAACAGTTCGCTGATGGTGCCCAATGCGTGATACATCATCTCATCCTCATAACCCACCAGCTGACGCTCGATGAACGACAGACGGGTGCGCTTATAGAGTTTCAAGCAGGCCTCCATGTAGAAACCACCCAGCCAAGGCCAAGCTGTTCCCTGATGGTAGGCATAGTCACGCTGTGCCTGCGGACCTACATACATCGGGTTGTAACCACCGCTCTTGGGTGACAGCGAACGCAGTCCCTTCGGGGTCAACAACTCACGCGTACAGATATCGAGCACACTCTTCTTCTGGTCTTGCGACAGCGGAGAGTAGTCGAATGCTACTGGGAATATCATGTTGGGGCGAACGCTCCAGTCCATCATGTTGCCATCCACATAGTCGAGCAGATAGCCGTACTCGTTCATGAAGGTGTCCACAAACGATGTCTTACAAACCTCTGACAACTTCTCGAGCTTGTCAGCCAGCTTCTTATCGCCAAACTCAGCCTCCAGGGAAGCACAGAACTTGATGGCATTGTACCACAGCGCATTGAACTCTACGATATAGCCTGAGCGCGGAACGACGGGACGTCCGTTGGCGGTTGAGTTCATCCAGGTGATCGCCTTGTCGCGACCGTTGGCATAGAGCAGTCCGTTCTCGTCAAGACGCAGGTTTGGATGACCACCAGCCATGACATACTTCACGATGTCCTTCACGAGTTTTCCGTACATCTTGTAACCTTTCTCGCGTCCGGCATCCTTGGCATATTGCTGGATAGCCCAGACGGCCCACAGGGGTACGTCGGGATGTTCTATCTCATAGAGCTTGACACTCAGCGGCTTGCCTTCCATGAACTCGCGCAAGCCCTTCTCTGAGGTCTTCATCACGTGTTCGAAATAGTCCTGTTCGCCGATAGCCAGTGTCAATCCAGGCAGTGCGATAAACGTATCGCGAGCACGGGCCTTGAACCAGGGATAGCCTGCCAACAGGTAACGGTCGTCACTGTCGTCAAGGTGTTCTGGCGAACTGCCACTACGGCGATCGCGATAGTGGAACTGATGAGCAGCAGCCACCAGACAGTGGTAGAAGTTGTCACGCGGCTGACGGAGATCGAGCTCCTTCTGGAACACCGTCTTCAGCGTGTTGCTCTTGATAGGTGACGTCGATGCGGCGAAGATAATGCTCTCGCCCTTCTTGATGCTCATCTCGAAGTATCCGGGCACATACAGGTCTTCGTTGGAGGCATATCCGCGCTCCTGTTCCTTGGGATACTCTATGCCGCGATACCAGTCGGGCTGGAACACGAACTCGTTCTTCTTGTTGAACTGCATGTACAGGTCGGGATAACCGGCATACATACAGGTCTTGATACCGTTCTCCACCTCATGGTACTCGCGGCTGGCCGTTGCATTCTCATGCGTAAACTGGCGCACGGAGCGGAAGGCGAGGAAGGGACGGAAACGAAGCGTAGTAGCAGAATGGGCATCCTCCAAGGTGTAGCGAATGAGGATGCGGTCCTCATAAGCCTGGAAGATAGTCTCCCTCTTCAATAACACGCCACCAACGCGATACAGCGTGGTAGGCACAACGTCACACGTAAATTCGCGGATGTACTTATGACCCTTGGGGCTGTAATTATTACCCTGATACTTGTGGAGTCCAAGGTTAAACTCAGCACCGTGTTGAACTACCGTACAGTCGAGCGATGAAAGCAAGACGTGGTTCTCATCGTCCAGTTCTGGTACGGGAACAACGAGCAAACCATGATATTTTCGAGTATTACAGTCCACCAAAGTCGATGCACTATAGGCACCCGAACGGTTTGTTCGAAGCAATTCACGACGGAGGGATTCCTCCAAGTTGGTCATTACCGCTTTTTCTAATCGTAAATAACTCATAGTTCCTATTTTAAGGTTTTACATTTTGTTTTAGATTTATATTTTCCTCAAAAGTACGAATTTTCATTGTGATGACAAAATAAATTTAGATTTTTTTTAAGAAAAGGTGCATTTTTGTTGTCTGTGGGATATATTTCACGACAAATCAGCGGATATTTTGAAGATATTTTGTATTTTTGCACTCGCGAATCAAACTTACTTTAAAAGCAAGGATGTTATCAGAAAAAGGAAACGACATACAACGGATGAAGCAAACGCTGTCTGATGTCTGGGAACTTCTTACAGCAGAAGAGCAACAGCTATTGCAGAATTTTATCAAGATAAGACGTTATCAGAAAAATGAGGCCATCTACCACGAGGGTGATGAGCCTAATTGTCTTTTCTGTGTCGTCAAAGGAAAGGTTAAGATTTACAAGGAAGGCGTTGGAGGCAGACATCAGATCATGCGCATGGTCAAGCCCAAAGAGTTCTTTGGCTATCGTGCTTCGTTTGTGGGTCAGCGTTACATCACCGAAGCAGGTGCTTTTGAAGAGACCACTCTTCTTCGCATCCCCCTGCCTGTTGCCAAGAAGATTATCACCCAGAACAATGCTGTTTCCATCTATTTCCTGAAAGAGCTCGCCTACTATCTGGGCACTGCTGGAGAAACAACCGTCAGTCTGACTCAGAAACATGTCCGTGGTCGATTGGCAGAAGCATTGTTGCGCTTAAAGGACAACTTTGGAACGACGGAGAATGGACAGACGCTGGCCATCAAGGTCAGTCGGGAAGATTTGGCCAACCTCTCCAACATGACCACCAACAATGCCATTCGCACCCTCTCTGCCTTTGCGCAGGAAGGTCTCGTCAAGATCAATCGTCGCAACATCACCATTTTGGATGAGCAACAACTAGCCAAAGTGTCAGAACTCGGTTAATCGGGTATCAGGAAGTTGATGACCTCCAGTTCCACATTAATGCGGTAGGGGCCCTCCGGTGTTCCCAGCAGACGTCCATCCACACCCACCAGTGCCTTCTGCGATTCCTCCACGATCACCTCTCTCGTACGATAGGGGTGTACGCTGCGATGGTTCAGGAACCGGCCCGTCAGCAGAAGCCAGAAACCAGCCAAGAGCTGGAGCAGTTCCGGATGATAGACCACTGACACATCCAGCATACCGTTATAAGGCACAGCGCTGGGTGTTTGTCCATAGCCTGGTCCACTGCCCACACACATATTCATCACCTTTCGGTTTATCGTGTCACTATTAATGCGGACATGCATCTTATAGTCCATGCGATGGAAAATCATGAGGAAGATGGAGACGATGAAAGAGAGGGTACGTGAACCCAACAGCGAACGCGCCTGGTGACGCAGGTTCATCACGTCAGCTATCAGTCCTACGTTGACGCAGTTCAGGAAATACCGATGACATGCCTCCCCTTTCTTGTTCGTATAACGGATGCATCCCAGGTCCACCTTACGGATACGACGCTTCACCAGCCAGTCTATGGTCTGTTCCAAGTTTCCTTCCTTGAAGTCCCAATAGCGGGCAAAGTCGTTCATCACCCCATTGGGAATCACGCCCAGCGCTATTTGGTCACGCACCTGTTTCTCCACGCCCATCAGACAGTTCACTGCATCGTTCAAGGCAGAGTCGCCCCCCACAATGATGATGGTCTTATACCCATTGTGGATCAGCATGTTCATCAGTCGCTCCACACTGTCTGTCGACTCGCTCTGCACAAAGTCGTAAACCACGTTACGCTCATCCAGCGCACGCTGTATCTTCTCGCGCTGTTTACTGGCATGTGCCTTTGGGCAATATAGGATACCCCATCGATTATTCTCCATTTACAATTGGACTATTTTCTATTATTTACAATTTGACAATTTACAATTTACTATTTATTGGGCCATTTTAAGAATCTGCGCCACTTTCTCTTCCATGGGTTGCAGGGCGTTTATCCAGTGGATGGTGAATCCACGACGCTCCATGCCTCGGAACCATGTCATCTGTCGCTTGGCAAACTGGTGGATAGCTATCTCCAGACGACTGAACATCTCGTCGTAGGTCAACTGTCCTGTGATATACTCTGTCACGAACTTATATTCCAGTCCATAATATATCAAGTCCTCTGCAGGTATTCCCTCAGCCATCAGCCCCTTGACCTCATCTATCATACCTTCTTCCAGACGAGCCTTCAGACGGCGCGTAATCTTCTCACGTCGTGCCTCACGATCAATGTCGACCCCTATAATCAACGAGTCAATAGGAGGCAGTTCACGCTTGGGTGTGGGGGTATGCAGGTTATACTCCTCTATCTCGATGGCGCGGATAGCTCTTTGACAAGAGTCCACGTCCGTCTTGTTGTGCATCGTCGAACCATTCCTGGCTTTCAGCTCTACCAGCATCTGCGTCAGTTCCTCCAGCGACTTGCCCTCCAGTCGTTGGCGCAGCTCCGGGTTCTGAGGTACAGGCGACAACTGATATCCTTTCAGCACAGCCTCGATATACAGGCCCGTTCCTCCACAGAGTATCGGAGTCACCCCTCTACCAATTATATCATGATAAGCATCGAAGAAGTCCTGCTGATATTGAAACAGGTTATACTTCGTTCCTGGCTCACAGATATCAATCAGATGATAAGGAACCCTGAACCCTGCACCCTGAACCGTATAATCTGCAAGGTCCTTACCCGTTCCGATGTCCATTCTGCGATACACCTGTCGCGAATCTGCAGAGATGATTTCCCCTCCAATCTCATACGCCAAGGCTGCAGCCAACGGAGTCTTTCCGCTGGCAGTAGGTCCAAGAATCGTTATCATCTGTTTCATATCCGTTTGCAAAGATAAACAAAAAAAGCCACTCAGCAATGCTAAGTGGCCTTTTTTATCGTGAAATAATTATTATTTCAACTCAGCGAGGTACTTAATGGTGCGAACCATCTGAGAAGTGTAAGAGTTCTCATTGTCGTACCAAGCAACAACCTGTACGAGAGAGTTGCCGTCACCGAT
>CACZMV010000027.1 GCA_902782305.1 uncultured Prevotellaceae bacterium | reverse complement strand
GGTCTTCTTCACCATACCCTCAGCCACCTCGTCATTCAGACCGAGGTTCAGGATGGTGTCCATCATACCAGGCATAGAAGCGCGGGCACCAGAACGAACGGATACAAGCAGAGGATTCTCCTTGTCGCCGAACTTAGAATTCATCAGTACCTCGATGTGCTTTACAGCTGCCATCACATCGTCGTTCAGCAGCTCCATGATCTTCTGCTGTCCTACCTGATAGTATTCATTACAGCAATCGGTTGTGATAGTAAAACCTGGAGGAACGGGAACACCAAGCAGGTTCATTTCGGCAAGGTTTGCACCCTTACCACCAAGTTCCTCACGCATTTTTGCATTACCTTCGGCCTTTCCATTACCGAAGAGATAAACTCTTTTTTGGCTCATAAGTTAGTGTATTATTGTTAATATTAAAAAATTTAATTTCAAATTCAGTTTGGCAAAGTTACACATTCTTTTTCAACCTTGCAAATATTTAGCGATTTTTTGCAATGCAAAAGGGGCATATCGTATGAATTCGGCAAATAAATTTGGTTTTTTACATACTTATTCGTATCTTTGTAGCAAATTTAAAGCTTAGATATGGCTCGAAAGAAAAAACCATTGCCCATTTTGGAGCAAATTACCATTACAGACTTTGCCGCAGAAGGAAAATCGCTGGCAAGGGTCAACGACATGGTGGTATTTGTGCCATGGGCAGTACCTGGCGATATAGTAGACTTGCAGGTACGACGCAAGAAACATTCATTCATGGAGGCAGAGGTCATCCGTTATCATCAATATAGTAAGGTACGCACGCAACCCTTCTGTCAGCACTTTGGTATTTGTGGAGGTTGCAAGTGGCAACAATTACCTTACGAGGAACAGTTGAAGATGAAACAGCAGCAGGTGTTCGACCAACTGACACGCATTGGGAAGATTGCCCTGCCTGAATTCCGTCCTATTCTGGGTTCTGTTAAGACACAGGAATACCGCAACAAGCTGGACTTTGGTTGTGCCAACAAGCGATGGCTGACCAGCGAGCAACTGAAAGACGAAACGTTGGTGAAGGATACGCCCGCTATCGGTTTCCACATCACGGGTGCTTTCGATAAGATTCTGCCTATTGAGAAATGCTGGTTAATGGATGACCTGCACAACCATATTCGCAATACCGTACGCGACTATGCCATAGAACACAGCCTTAGTTTCTTTGATTTAAGGCAACAAGTAGGTTTTTTGCGTGACGTCATTATCCGTAACTCGAATTCTGGCGAATGGATGGTTATCGTCCAGTTCCATTACGATGAGACTGGAGGCGAACAGGAGGCAGAGGGTTTACTGCAACACCTTGCAGACAAATTTCCACAGATAACCTCCCTACTCTATTTAGACAACCAGAAGTGTAATGACACCATAGGCGATCAGGACATCAAAGTGTTCAAGGGCAAGGATTACATCATTGAAACGATGGAAGACCTGAAGTTCAAGGTGGGTCCTAAGTCGTTCTACCAGACGAATACCGAACAGGCCTATCATCTGTATAGTGTTGCTCGCGAATTTGCAGGACTTACCGGCAATGAATTTGTTTACGACCTATATACTGGCACTGGAACTATTGCCAACTTTGTAGCCAAGAAGGCGCGTCAGGTCATTGGCATTGAATATGTACCAGAAGCTATTGAGGACGCCAAGGTAAATTCACAATTGAATGGCATAGAGAACACCTTATTCTATGCAGGCGATATGAAAGACATTCTGACCGACGACTTTATCAGAGCACACGGACAACCGGATGTCATCATTACGGACCCGCCTCGTGCCGGCATGCATCCTGATGTTATCAAAACCATATTGAACGCTGCACCCAAGCGCATTGTCTATGTGTCATGCAATCCTGCCACACAGGCTCGTGATTTGCAGGCTTTGGACTGTGACTACCAAGTGGCTGAGGTGCAACCCGTGGATATGTTCCCTCACACCCCTCATGTTGAAAATGTTGTTTTACTAACCCAAAAGCATTAACTTATGAAAAAACTAATGATCCTGGCCCTCTGCGTGACGGGCTTCGCATTGACAGTCAATGCACAACAAGAAGAGAAAAAGAAGACAACCATCGAGTTACCTCAATGGGTCAAGAACATCAAGTTCAGCGGCTACGGCATACTGCAGTATCAAGCTATGGACCCTTACAAAAAAGGAAAAGACGATGACGGGAATCCTATTCTTGAAAAGAACTCTTCAAACGCTTTCAAACTTCGTCTGGCTCGTTTCATTCTGGACGGCAAGATTGGCGACTTCGACTGGCGCGCCCAGATTCAGGGAACGAACGCCACAGGACCTGGCCAGCCAACAGTACAGCTGGTAGACCTCTATGCTGAATGGCGCAGATTCCCTGAGTTTAAGATTCGTGCAGGACAGTTTAAACGCGCCTTTACCTATGAAAACCCTACTCACCCCATTACTCAGGGTTGGCGCGGCTATGCTGACGTAATCAACAAGCTCTCTGCCTTCGGAGACCGTACTGGTGAAAAGAGTTCTGGTGGACGTGATATCGGTATCCAGTTTTCCGGTGACCTCTTCCCCAATGCCAACGGACGCCGTCTGTTCCACTATCAGATAGGTATCTATAACGGTGAGGGTGTAAACGAGTCGGATAAGGACAACCGCAAGGATATCATCGGTGGCGTCTGGGTAATGCCCATCAAGGGTCTGCGCATCGGTGCCTTCGGATGGACTGGTAGTCGCGGTGACATGCTTGACCCGATAACTGGCACGAAGTGTAGCATTGAGAAAAACCGTTATGCCATTTCTGCTGAGTACTCTCAGGACGAATATATGTTCCGTGCTGAGTATATCCACAGCCAAGGATGGGGTGCTGTCTCTCCAGGCAACAATGTACGCGAGATTGACTACAGCAAGGGCGACAAGGCTGACGGTTGGTATGTTTTCGGTATCGTGCCCATCATCAAGGGTAAATTACACGCCAAGGCCCGTTACCAAACTTATCGCAATCAAAAGGAATGGTCCACTTCTGTAAATCAGATTGAGTGCGGTTTGAACTACTTCTTCACGAAGAACCTGGAAATGCACTTAGAATATTCTCGCGTGAACGACCGAAGCATAGAAATAGCTAACGAGAAGAAGCACAACTACAACTTGATTGATGCCGAACTGGCTTTCAAATTCTAGTTATTCTTACCTAACAGGTCTCGCAGGGTGAAATACAACCACTCTTGGAGACGGAAAAGCAACCAAGACGCACAGGGACGATAGCCAAATTTGGCTATCGTCTCTTTACATAATAAGGTGCGGTCTATTGTTGCCCATATGCGATGCAACTCGGACAAACCGTAACGACGTTCCTCTGCTGTCAGTTCGCTTCCATGAACATGATAGAACATATAGCAGTCTATTAATATCAACCAACGTTGATTCTCATATTTTGCCAAAATATCTTTGGATGCTCCTATCTCAATCAATTGCCGTTTCAGACTTTCGTTAGCACGCATATAGTCGAAGCGTCGCACAGAAGCACGATGGGTAACAGACGTTGAATGCATCCAGTAATAATAGATTCCTTCACAATAACGCACCTCACGAGAATGATAATAATGCAGATGGGTGGTATTATCATCACTATAGGATCGACACGTTTCATCATAAGGATATTGATGGTGAAGTGCTGCACGTATCATATAGATGCCATGGATCTGCCAGTGGTCTATGCTCTTATTGAAAGCCTCTACTCCTGTAAGCACCTCAAAGGTCTGTGACGAATGCAGTGTTTCAACACCATTCTGAACTATCTTCACTCGGAAGAGTACGCAATCTGTTTTTTCATGCGACTCGAACACACTGACAGCCTGTTGCAATGCATCAGCAGACAGCGTATCATCAGCATCCAAGAAACAGATATAGTCTCCTTGTGCTTTCCTTAGTCCAATATTACGGGCATGAGCCTGTCCCCCATTTTCTGCCAACGCTATCACTTCTATGCGATTGTCCCGTTGTTCCCATTCACGAAGCATCGTCAGGGAATCATCCGTAGAAGCATCATCAATACAAATCAGCTGCCAATCGTTCATGGTTTGACTTATCAGTGAGCCAATGCTTGCAGACAACCATTGCTGGGCATTATAGACAGCCATTAAGACGGAGACTTTAGCCATGACGCAAGAACATACGTTTAAAGTTAGAAACCAGTTTATTCCATAGCGCCACCTTATGATACAAGGTATAAAGTGTTGCTGTAAGACTAGCGGCAAATATCAGCAATCCACCAATCCACCATAGCCATCCATCAGCATACGTTGCCAATAGGAAAGCAATACCACCTAACATGATATGAAGTGCTGAATAACCCATCACGGGTAAAGTAGGTCGATAGTGATATTTATAATATGTATAGCCGAAAACCATCAAAAAGTCGAAAATGGCACCCAATGTAATCGCAATACCCGTACCTACCAGTTCCCAATGCGTATATCCCCAGATGACTAATAGAACTACGACGACATCGTAGATGGCTTCCAGGAAAAGATAGGAAAGTGAATCGCCCTTCGCTAATGTGAGATAAGCCACAGGCAACTTGATGGCTCGCAGGTAAAGAGCCAATAGAAGTATACGCACCATGTCTACGATGGGCATAAATTGGCTTGAAAACAAAATAGGTATTACAAAAGGAATAGCAAACTGGGCAGCAACGAGCATCGGAGAAATGAGCAACAACGATACCTCTATTTGTTTATTCACTATTTCGTTGCAACTGCGCCATTGAGTATTCACAGCAGATAAACGAGGAAAGTAGTCGGTCTCCATGGCTGAGAACACCAGTCCAGCATAGGTCATCGTCAGAATATAACCTGTATTATATAAACCTACCGTTTCCAGTCCTGCCACATTATTTAAATAGGTACGTATGATGAATTCCGCCCCACTGCCCAATACACCAGCCACGGTAAAAGCGACACCAAGTCGAACCATCCCCATACCTTCACCCAATATTCCTTTAGCACCCGTCAGACGCAAAGGATAAAGACTATAGGAACGATGAATAGTCAGCAAAAGCGTAGCCAATCCCATCAATACCATGACGGGCACGATACCACTCTGTCCAAAGAAATAATAAATAGGTATAGTGATCATCAAGGCAGACAGAATGCTGTAAACCTGTATAACTGCCAACGATTTCAGTTGGCGTGCTCCTTTCAGGATAGCAGTCTCACCTCCAGTAATAGCCAACAAGGCCACCAACGGAGAGAGTAATACAAAGTGAAGCGTATGATTACCCCACGAAAAGGTAAAGTTGCTCAGCATAGGACCAATGACTATGCAAAGCAGCATACCAACAAGTCCCGTCAACAACGACCACGCACGAACCACCTTAATGAAGTGTGTGATGCGAGCCTCATCGCCTGCATCAAAGAGTTCTGATACATTACGTACTGCGCTGAACGAAACGCCAAGATTAGTGGATTGAGAAATGAAATTTACTGTGGTCTGAAAGAGCGATACCAGTCCCATACCTTCCGGTCCCAGCAACAAGGCAACTATCTTGTTGCGCACAAGACTAATAAGTATATTCAGGCCCTGTACACCTCCGAATATACTCGTATATTTCAGCACGTGGCCGTAGCTATCGTCGCGCTTTTCTTTCATAATTACTTAAAAAGTAAACGCAAAATTAATACTTTTATTACGTATTTGCAAATAATTTCGTACTTTTGCAACATGAATTTGAAAGAAAGCAAACCTTTAGTCAGTTTTATCCTGACCTATTATAATTTGCCCATACAGATGTTGTGTGAGTGCATTGAAAGCATACTGGCTCTCTCGCTTCGTCCTGATGAGCGTGAGATTATCGTCATTGACGATGGTTCGGACGTGAGTCCCATGAATGCTCTCACACAATATGAAGATGAAATCATTTATGTCAGGCAGAAAAACCAAGGGCTAAGCGTTGCACGCAACGCTGGAATTAATATGGCAACGGCCCAATACATACAGTTTGTCGATGGTGACGACCACTTGATACAAAAGCCCTATGAGCATTGTCTGGACATTATCCGCAACGAAAAAGACATAGACATGGTAGTATTCGACTTCACCAGCAATACTGCCGACCAGACGCCATTTGATGACCTGCCAATAATGAGCGGAACAGAATATATGCGTACAAGAAACATTCATGGTACGGCTTGGGGCTATCTTTTCCGACGTATTTCTTTGAGCGAGCTACGTTTCACACCTAGTATATGGCATGAAGACGAAGAATTTACCCCCCAACTGCTTTTACGTGCCGAGCGCATTATTGTCACCAAAGCCAAGGCTTACTATTATAACAAGCGCCCAGGAACAATTACAACTCACAATGACAATGAAAGTAAACAGAAACGACTCAACGACTTTAGTGGGGTGATAGACCGCCTGTGTTACTTGGCTGATCGTGTTCCACAGAATGACCGTCTGGCTCTTCAACGTCGCATTGCCCAACTGACGATGGCTTATATCTATCAAGTCATCATCCAGCTACGTTCTCGTCAAGCACTCAATGATTGTCTGGACAGTTTGCGTAACAGAGGACTCTTTCCCCTGCCCGACCGCGACTATACCCAGAAATACAAATGGTTCCGCAAGATGACAGAGTCTGCTATCGGACGCACCTTGTTGCTGAACACCCTGCCCTATATCAAAAAGGAGAGATAGTCATGAAGCCTGTAATATCAATCATTGTCATTACCTATAATCAAGAGGAAACGATAGGTCGCACACTGGATTCTATCCTCATGCAGCAATGTCATGTACCTTATGAGATTGTCATTGGTGAAGACTGTTCTACTGATACCACTTTGGCTGTTTGTCAACAATATGCTGACCAACACCCTGGCATCATCAGGATTCTAGCTAACAAAGAAAACAAAGGACCCGCAAACAACTACTTCGACTGCATGTTGCAATGCAGAGGAGAATACATAGCAGACTGTGCAGGCGATGATTTCTGGTGCGACCCTAGGAAATTGGAGAAAGAAGTTTCCATATTGGAATTCAACTCTGATGTCACATTGGTACATACAGCATGGAACAACTATCATGTCAATTCTGGACTGACTACAGATAGTAATTCCCAACCATTCACAGCCCCTATTACCAAAGGAATAGAGATGCTTGAAGACATCATTATTCAAACCAGAATCCCTGTTATTCATCTGTGTACTTCACTATATCGGAAATCTATTGTTCTTGCAGAATTGGAAAAAGATGAATTCATGTTCCGCAACAAGGAATTCGGTTGTGAAGACCTGCAGGTTGCCTTTATCATGGCACAACAGGGTAACATTGCTTATCTTCCAGAAAGGACATTAAACTATAGTGTTGGAGGAGAGACCATTTCCTCTCCTACTAACCATCATCAATTATTCCTCTTTACCAAGCGAGTCAGCAGCTTAAGCTACTATCTTTCTCAGAAATATAATCTCCACAGTCCACGCATAGACAACTATTTCTGTCATCGTATCTATGAATTAGGCATGCATGCCTTCCGTGCACATGATAAACAACTATTCTATGAGACCCTGCAATATGAAGAAGAATGGAAGGTACGCAGAACAAATAAAGTAGCTATCGTCTTTTTTGTCATGCGCCATAAGTGGATATGGGCTTTGGCTTTACAAGTCCGTAGTGCCTTTGTCACTTTGAAGCGACTATTTCGCTGAATAGCTGTTCCAACTTTCTACCTATAACTTGGGGTGAAGCCATTTCTGCTATTTTCCTAGATACAGCCTCTCCGTCATAGTCTTGCTGCAGACTAACCTTTCTCATTGCTTCTGCCAAAGCTATAACATTACCAATAGGCACTATCGTACAGCCACCCTCGATACGTAGACAATGTGGAATACACTCTGTTGAGATAACAGGAATGCCTGTACTCAAGGCTTCCAATAATACCAATGGCTGTACCTCACTACGACTGGCCAATACCAAAGCATCACAATCATACAACAAATCACGAACCTTTTCCTTATTTATCTTTCCATAAGTATGGACATTATCCAACTGACTCTGACTGATGGCCTTATCACATGCATCACTATCAGTATTCAACCCTGCTATATGCAACTCCATCCCCTGCAACGTCCGAAATGCTTCGAACAACACATCATAGCCTTTACGATAACAATAGTCCCCAATACAACAGAATCGGAAAGGACGATTCCCTCGTGACTGACGTTGCCGATAATAAAAAAAGTTAGTATCAATCGTGTTTGATATATATTGCCATCGATAGTCCTTACCATAATAACAGGCAATATCATCCACCAATTCTTCTGATACCGGCAATACTCTTTCTGCATTTAAATAGCCTTGCTTCAGCAATGCTATCTGCCAAGCAGAACTGGGAGCCTTACCAAATTCCTGCTCCAACAACATCAGTGGAAGATGCTCCGTAATCACGTATGGAATATGGTATTCTTGGCTAATCTTCATCGCTGCATATCCGGCCCATTTAGCACAGTGGGCATGAAGAATATCAGGACGACCATACCTTGCCTCATAGTCCTTGTACATCGACAGCACGATACTCACCCATCTTTTCACATTATAACGAATAACTTTGGGAATGCCTCGCTGATACGACTGGTAAACCGTGATATCAGCCATCTGGTGCTCATAACGCCCAAAAGGAAGTGTAAAATAATCCTTTTTGTGAATTGTCAGTCCTAACTGCACGTTACTTAAAATACGTACCTCATGACCTAACATAGCCAAGGCTTTTGCCTGATCCAGACAAAACAAGCCTCCGCTGGGCGGAAAGAAAGAGGGTATTTCAAGTATATGCATATCACGATGATTCTTATTCGTTGCAAATTTACGAATAATTCTATAAACAAAAAAGCCGAAATGCAAAAACTTGCATTCCGACTTTCATTGTTTGTACGGATGTGTGAGATTTACTCAGCAGCAGGAGCCTCAGCAGCAGCCTCCTCAGCAGGAGCTTCAGCGGTAGCCTCTTCTGCAGCGGCCTCAGCAGCCTTTGCAGCCTCTTCCTCAGCCTTAGCAGCCTCAACGGCAGCCTTCTTCTCAGCTACCTTCTTGGCAATCTCCTCGTTCATTTTCTTCTCCTGAGCCAACTCCTTAGCAGCAGCGTCCTTCTTAGCCTTAGCCACCTCAGCAGCTACCTTCTCAAGACCCTTCTGCTTGTCAGCCTTCCATGCGTCAAACTTCTTCTGAGCAGCAGCCTCGTCGAAAGCGCCCTTCTTCACGCCACCACGGAGGTGCTTCATGAGATAAACGCCTTCAGCGCTGAGGATGTTACGAACGGTGTCAGTAGGCTGTGCACCGGTCTCTACCCAATAAAGTGCGCGCTCGAAATTCAGGTTCACTGTGGCAGGATTGGTGTTAGGGTTGTAAGTACCAATCTTCTCAGTAAATTTACCATCACGTGGTGCTCTTGCGTCAGCGATTACGATGCTGTAGAAAGCATAACTCTTGCGACCGCCGCGCTGCAATCTGATTTTTGTTGCCATTGTAATTGTTTAATTTTTAATTGTTTAACTTTGAATTTCATGCTACTATCTCGTAATAGCGGCTGCAAAGGTACATATTATAAATGAGAAATGAGGAATGAGGAATGAGAAATGCCTTCTTCTTAATCTTTTTTAACATTCCCCGTTCTTCACTATTCACTAGCGAAGCGTTTCACTGTTTCCTCATAGTGATACCAGCCTGCATGCCTTTCACACTCTTCATCAGCGAAGCAATGGTCTTGATATTCTGGTTGCTCGACTTGGCACCAACGGTCTTAAACAGGTTCAGCAACTTGGTGGCATCGGTCACAAACTGCAGGTCTTTTCCGTCTATCTGCGTGGTAACAGAAAGAGCCTTCACTCCTGCTATCGACAGAATCAGTTTTGAGTCTTTCACCTGCCATGTGCCTTGTGTCTTTTTGCCTTTCAGAGTCTCTGTGAATGTACCATCCTCTTTGAATGTCATTGAGAACGTTCCTGGCTGAATGCCATACTTAGATAATTGCTCTTGCAACTTCTTCTCCACCTTGTTTGCTGCAATTTTCGAAGCAGCCTTAGCCAAGATGTTATCCGATGTGAACACAATGGCAGGCTCTGTGTATGCCCATGTACCTACTAATTTCTCGGCTGTTGCCTGCTTCTCGCTGGAGAAAATACTGGTCAAACCCTGAGCAATATCACTACCCTGCTGCGAACCAATTGCATTTAACACATCACCTAAACTTTGTGCATGGCTCTGGGCAGAGAACACCATCATCACGCTCAGTGCTGCAACTTTCCATAAATTCTTCTTCATTTCCTTATTATTTATTTGTTTGTTATTTCAAAAATCGCTGCAAAATTACTATATTTCGTTCAAAACCTACAAATAAAATCGATAAAACGGCTGTTTATAACTTTTTTTGATTAATTTTGCACAGATTATGATAACAGAGCTATCCATATTGATTCCCAGCTACAACAGCATCTGCACAGAGATGGTCAAACAACTCCATGCACAATGCCTTAGTATTGCCCAACCTTTTCGCTTTGAGATTCTTGTTGCCGACGATGCTTCCACAAACCCTGAAGTCATCAAGGCCAACCAAGTTATAGAACAGCTGGAGTACTGCACTTTCCTGCAGAAGCCAACCAATACTGGCAGTGCCTCTACACGTAACTTTCTGGCCCAGCATGCCCAGTATGAATGGCTCCTTTTCCTAGATAGCGACATGACCATTCCAGACGCCCGTTTCGTTGAGCGCTACCTTGATCACACAAGTCATGACGTAGTGAATGGAGGCATCAGCATTGGCAAAGGCAAAAAGAACAACTTGCGTTACCTCTACGAGCACAATGCCGAACGGCATCACACTGCAGAGATGCGTAACAAAGCAGGTTTCAAAGAGTTCCGTTCTACCAATTTCCTCATCAAGCGCACGCTAATCCTGCAATGTCCTTTCGACGAACGTTTCAAGCTTAGTGGTTATGAGGACGTGCTGTTGGGAAAGACGCTGAGCCTCAAAGGTGCCAGCATCCTGCATATCAACAATCCGCTTGTCATGGATAACTTTGAGGAAAACAACAAATATATGCAGAAGTGCGAACGCAATTTGCGTACCCTATATAAATTCCGCGATGAATTGCAAGGCTATTCACGACTGCTCGACCTTGCCAATCATCTACCTCACGGTCTCGTCCGCTATTGGCATCGCCACTTCCACTTGTGGGAGCGACGCCTGCTTACGGGCAATCACCCCACCCTTCTCCTCTTTAATTTGTATCGTCTGGGGTATCTTCTATCGCATCGTAAAAATTGAATAACTACTAAATATAATAATGTATATGGCGAAAGTTGCAAGAATTGTATGTCTGATGATGCTGGCACTGACCGTTGGTTTTTCGAATGTCAGCGCCGAGGAGTCATTGCCCCCAAAGCTTCAGCAACTTACTGACGAAGCTTACCGTTGCTATAGTGCACGTGAGACCGACAATTATTTTGAGGTTGTCAAGAAGGTCAAGGACGCCACCGAGTTCTCCCCGTATCAGGAGACCTACTATCGTGCTTGCAGCTATGAGGCCATCTATATGTTCGAGTATGTGGATAGGAAGAAGGGCGTACAACTGGCCCACGACATCTACCATCACGCCAAAGCAAATAACAGCAATGTCGGCATGTATTTCGCCACTTTCTCGCTGGGTACCATCCGCGAACAGTCGGGCAACATGGGACTAGCTGAGAAGAGCTTCCTTCAGGCGCTGAAACTCAAGGAGAAATACCTGCCTAAAGAGAGCGCATCCCCCTGTTACTTAGGACTTTGCGAGGTAGCACTCCATCGCAAGAGCTATGAGAAAGTAAAGGAATATGCCCGCCTTGCGCTCGACGAGCCTGGCATCATTCCCATGAACCAGATCACGGCATGGAGCTACAAATGTCTGGCGCGCTATAACCAAGGCGACAGCCTCGGCTTCGAGGAAGCTTATAAGGAGCGTGCCCAGCTGATAGCCGAGCATGGTGGACAAGGTGGTTTGTTTGGCGAACTCATCAACGTCTATCAAGCCAAGAATCGCAAACAGTGGCAATTGGCCCTGAAGCGTGCAGAGAAACTGATTCACCAGCAGAACAAGTGTGCGCAGAAAGCCTCTATCTACGAACACATGGGCGACTACCGTCAGGCTCTCTATTGGCAGAAGCGTACCCGTGCAGTCATCGACTCCATCCAGTCGTCAGAAGCCCGTTCGCAGATGAACGAGTTCGACACCGAACTCTCCATCACCTATGCAGAGAATGAGACCAAGGAACAGGAGTTGGCCAAGGAACAAACCATGCTTGGGGCAGGTAGCGCCATTGCCCTGCTCGTCATCGTCTTCCTTGCCATCTATGGTTATCGCAGCAACAAGCATACCCAGCGTATGAAGACTGTCAACAGCAAGCTCCAGCAAGCCTACGACCAACTGGAGGAAACCACCAAGGCCAAGGAGCGCATCGAGAGCGAACTGCGCATTGCCCGTGAGATTCAGCGTCGCATGCTGCCCCACGTGTTCCCTCGTCGCAGAGATATCGACATCTACGCCATGATGACTCCTGCCAAGGAGGTGGGTGGCGACCTCTATGCCTACGCCTTAATCGACGATTTGCTCTACTTCTGTGTGGGCGATGTCAGTGGCAAGGGTGTGCCCGCAGCCCTCTTCATGGCTGAGGTTACGCGCATGTTCCGCACATTAGTCGATGGACGTCTCCAACCCAACGTCATTGCCACACGCCTGAACCACGCCTTGGCCGAGGACAACGAACAAGGCATGTTCGTCACCATGTTCATCGGACTCATCAACCTCAAGACAGGTCACATGGAATACTGCAATGCAGGCCACAACCCTCCCCTGCTCGATGGCGAATTCATGGAGATGGAGCCCAACGCCCCCATCGGCCTGTGGCCAGAGCTCGACTATGAAGGCGAAACCATCAATGACATGCACGGCAAAACCCTCTTTGTCTATACAGATGGTATCAACGAGGCAGAGAACATCCATAAGGAACAGTTTGGCGACGAGCGCCTGCAAGCCCTGCTAAAACAAGACTTAGGCGATGCCCGTCAAACCTCAGAGACCATCCACCGTGCCGTCGAAGAATTCGTGGGTGATGCTGAGCCCAGCGACGACCTGACGAAGATGTGTATTAAGATGCACAATTGATTAATCCCTTTTTTCTCTTCTATCCTACATTGTCTATATTTCAGGTCCTGAAATATATGTTCCAAGGCCTGAAATATATATTCCAAGGCCTGAAACATAATTTCCTACGTTACACAAAAACTTTTTCCTTTCGATTCATTCATTTCTCCGCAAGTAGCTACAAATACTCCGAAAGTAAAAAGAAATACTCCGAAAGTAATTTCATTTACTCTCGGAATATTAAAGATACAATTCGGCTCATTATTTCACCACAACGGTCTTAAACCAATCTCTTAAGATACCACGATATTGGTTTTGGGAATCGGCCACCAATAACAAGAGTTGGGAGCCATCTACTAAGCGAGGACCTGCACAAAGGCCTTCGTAGTTGGCGAAGTTGCGACGGGTGAGATTGATGCGCGTGCGGAACTCTGTGAGCAATTGCTTCTCAAGGACGTCGCCGGGTTGATGGCGAGTGGGGTCAACGAGATAGAGCTTAACGTGGACAAAGGAGCCGATAGACTTGGGAGTCTTGCGGATTTCACGTTCCAGCACTACAATGCGTCCATCATCGAGGGCAGCCAGTCCGCTGACGCCATAAGTGTCCTTACCCTTGGTGCTCTTGACAGCAGAAGAATCGGAGTGGTACCAATACTGATTGAGGGGCTGGAGATCGTCGTCAAAGCTCTGCAGACGGACACGATTGGCAATCTTTTGCTCCACATTAGGTTTCTGTCCGTCAGCCTTGAGGGTGTTCTCGGAAGTAGTCCAAAAGCGGTGGGTCACAGCATTGTAGGTAAGTGCCTCGAAACCACCATTGCCATGAGCAGTCTGGAAAACTGGAGGTATGTTCAATTGGCGACCTGTCAGCTTTCCGTCCATTGAATATTCTATGATGCTTTTATCTTCTTCGCCCGACACGAAAAGGGTGTTGGTATGGGGCACGTAGCAGATGCCTTCCTCGTCGCGATTGGGTTGTCCACTGGTGAGGAAAGTGTCTGTGCGAGCCTCTAAGATTTCGCCCGTAATACTATCTGTACGAATGGTCATGAGATAGAAACCTGCCGTTGGCGACTTGTCGTTGACCACCGCATAGCGGTCGCCTCCCATCCACGTGATGCCACTATAGTTGCCAGCAGGAACGGTTTCTGGAAAATGGCGCTGCTGGTTGAGCACGACATTTTGCGACATCGCACCCAACGAGCAGAGCAAAAGGATGGCGACGAACGATTGTTTCATCGAACAGGAATCAAGGTGAACGTAAAGTCGTAAGCCTGCAAAGGCAGCATGTAAGGCTTCTCAGGCCAAGCTCCCCATGAGTTGACACAAGCCAAGCCCATCTGGCGCTGTTGGATGTGAACCTGAGTCAAAGGACGCTCCACAAGGTCGCCACTGTGCTGACCCCAGCTGTGCTCCTTTCTGGGACCTGCGTCGAGGTCTTCCACCAGATAAGGCAACGCAGAACACTCCATAGGACCCGTGCTCTCAAACCTCAAGCCACGCTTGCCATCGGAAACAACGAACCAACGCACATCGGTGTGATTGCCACTCTCCTGAGGACGGACATATGGGAAATACTCCTCGCGTACCTTATTATTATAATAGCCTATAAACTCACTGCTGTTGCGGTCGCAATAGTTCTCGTGAGGACCACGTCCGTAATACCACACCTGATTATACTGCTTAGGCATCTGCAACTGCATGCCATAACGGAACATCCACTGGTCTTTCACCTCGCCCTGAGGCTGCAACTGCTGGCGAACAATGACAGCGCCATCGGCCATGAGGGTATAGGTCATGGTGAGCTGGCACTTTACATCGGGCATGTCGAGGGTAGCTACAACGGAATTGCCACTCGCGGCAAAGGCTGTGACTTTCATCTGAGGGTGCTTCCACTGTTCCATGCGTTTCTGTTGCCAAGCACCATAATCGTTATCAGTAGGTGCGCGCCAGAACTCAGGAGTGATGCTCTGACGATCAACTAGCATAGGCTGTCCGTCGATGTCGAGATAGTCAATCATGCCCGACTGCTTGCCGATAGTCAGCGTCGTACCCACCGTCGAGAACTTCACGTAGCTCTTGGTCTCCTCCTTCTGCACATTGCGCTCGTCCAACTGCTGGGTTTCCAACTTGTCGTAGATGTAAGGCTTTACCACAAACTGCTGGCGCTCGCCAGTCTCGAACTGGAAGTTGACGACAATCTCGTTGGCACCGAAAATACCATTGATATACTTCCCAATCTCTGCAAACTCAAAGGCCTTGCGCTGTTGAGGCAACACCTCATCGATGAGCAGCTGAATGGGTTTACCCTTGGTTCCGTCGTACTGCACCACCACAGTCAGCTTCAGGTTCTTGACGGGCTTGAAGAAGTTCTCGTTGTACACCTCGAACTTACCTTCCTTCAGTCCCTTATCAGTAATCCACAGGTTCTGATAATAATACTGCACCTCGTAGGCATGAGGGTTCAAACGGCGATCAGGAGCAATGATACCGTTGCAGTTGAAGTTATAGTCGGAAGCGGGATAGCGTCCGTAGTCGCCACCATAGGTAAAGATTTCCTTACCTGTAATGGGTGACTTGTCACGCAGACCTTGGTCAACGAAATCCCAGATGAAACCACCCTGGTATTTAGGGTACTTACGAATGATGTCCCAATACTCCTTAAAACCACCCATGGAGTTGCCCATAGCATGCGCATACTCGCACTGGATGAGCGGACGGGGATTGTCTGTCTTGGCATATTTCTCGCAGTCTTCATAGCCCATATACATAGGACAGAAGATGTCGGTCTTGCCCCAATGGCCAGCTTGTTCGTACTGAACGGGACGAACTTTGTCGACGCTCTTAATCCAATCGTAGCAGCGCTCGAAGTTAGGTCCATAGCCTGCCTCATTGCCCAAGCTCCAAATGATGATGCAGGGATGATTGCGCAGGGTGAGCACATTGGCTTGGTTGCGCTCTAAGTGCATCTGGGCAAAGTCCTGGCGCTTGGCCAGTGTGCCTTCGCCATAACCCATGCCATGACTTTCGAGGTTAGCCTCAGCAACGAGATAAAGACCTGCTGAGTCGCAGAGCTCATACCAACGAGGGTCGTCAGGATAGTGAGAGGTGCGCACCGCATTGATGTTCAACTGCTTCATGATGCGGATGTCCTGACGCATGCGCTCCATGCTGACCACATAACCATTGTCGGGGTCGAGCTCATGACGGTCTACACCTTTTATTAATATAGGTTGTCCGTTGAGCAACAACTGACCACCCTTAATCTCAATATGACGGAAACCCACGCGCTGGCGAACAACCTCCATGACCTTGCCGCCCTTGCTGGCTGTGATGTACAAAGTATAGAGATTGGGGGTCTCAGCAGTCCAAGGCATTGCCTGGTTAAACTCAGCAGTCTTGGTAATGCCCTCAGCCACCAACTCGCCTGAGGGGTCGTAGAGCGCCATCGTGATTTTAGGATTACCCGTAGTCTTCACATCGACATTCAGGAAAGCCTTACCGTCCTGATAGTCCTGAGCAACAACAATGTCATCAATATGAACCTTAGGACGGACATAGAGATAAACCTCGCGGGCAATACCTGTGAAGCGCCAGAAGTCCTGGTCCTCGAGATAAGAGCCGTCGCACCAGCGCATGACCTGCATGGCAATGAGGTTCTTGCCCTTCTTCAGGTATTTGGTAATATCGAACTCAGCAGCAATCTTGGAATCCTCGCTGTAGCCCACATAACGTCCATTCACCCAAACCTTCAGATTGCTGGTGGCTGAACCGACATGGAACAACACCTGCTGCCCCTTCCAATCATCGGGCAACGTGAACTCACGACGATAGCTGCCCGTGTAGTTCTCCGTCTCGCCAATGTAGGGCGGATTGCTGTCGAACGTGGTGCACCAAGCATAACCGATGTTCTTGTAGATAGGGTCGCCATGACCGTTGAGCTCGAAAAGTCCAGGAACAGGGAAATCCTCCCACTTGGAATCATCGAAGTCAGGACGGAAAAACGCTGCGGGAGCATCCTGATGGTTCTTCACAAAATGAAAACGCCACATGCCTTCCATCGACAGATAGCGTGAGGAGGAAGACTTATCTCCCTTCATGGCCAACGACTCACTCTCGTAAGCAAAGAAATTGGCACGACGTGCTTCGCGATTCTGCTGGTTTACTGACGGATTGCGCCACTCTGGCGTTGTTTCGGCAGAAACAGACAGTGCAGCAAAGAAAGAAAACAAAATAAGCAAATAGCTTCTAGTCATGGTTCTGTAATTTAATGTTATCGTATAAAATGTTATTTAATCATCGGAATAGGCTTGTTCGCCAATCTGCTCTACCCCACCAATGGTAAGTTTTCGCAAATCATAGAAAGAGCCGTTATAGATGTTGAAATCGACATTGCCCTTGATACCAGGCAATTTACCCACATCGGTATGTTGCCAGAACTTCCAGGGACCTTCATACTCCACCTTGTCGACATAATAGTGAGCAATCCAGTAGGGATACTCATCGAACACAGGGTCGCTGAGGTATTGCAGCTTGAATTTATAATAGGTATATATGATAGGCTTCACACCATAGTGGCGCTCCACAATTTCGAGCCACTCCAGGACGCTGGCCTTGAATTCTTCGTCTGTCTGATTCTTCGGTTTATGCTCGACATCGAGCACGGGTGGAAGATCACCCTTCTCCAGTTTCACTTTATTGATAAAGAAGTTAGCTTGCTGTTTGGCAGGCGAATGAACGCTATAGAAATGATAAGCACCACGGGTGAAGCCGTATTCGCGAGCCTGATAGAAATTATCCTCGAAATTATCGTCAATCTTGGTGGCGCCTTCTGTGGCTTTAATCATGATAAAACGAATAGGCGTTTCGTTAATCATGCCTTTTTCCCTTAACTCATCCCAATCGATATCTCCCTGATGATGGCTGATATCAATGCCATGAATCTCATAGCCTTCAGGATAGCTGACGTCGCCATAAAGAGCACGCCAACGAAGACCAAACGGTCCGACGAAAATATAATAGAAGAAATAGACGTAGACTGCCACAATAGCAGCTCCGCCTATCCACCATGCCCAACCAGGCATGTGCTGTAAGAGACGAATAAAGACATTCGGACGCCTATGTGGCACAGGGCTTGTTCGGCGTCCGGATGTCGTTCTTTTATGCGTTGTTCTCTTTGGAGGCATGTTGCTTATTTAGCCTGCTCAAGAGCCAAGGTCTTTGTAGGCTGGTCGCATACCTCTGTGGGGCCCCAGTACTGGATAGGACCAGGATAAACGTAAGCCGTCTCGCGAGACCAGCGCTCACGCTCCTTGGCGAAAGCCTGGAAAGGAGCACCGTCCAGCTCAACAAGAGCCTTGCGGATAACGGGCTTCATCTCACCAGCACGCTTCTCCATATTCATCATCATGGTGATGGGCACACCACCAGCAATCCACTGATCAGCAGGAGCTGTCGTGTTCTTTACGATGGCCATATAACCCGTCTTACCATTGGCAATGAGCTGAGCAGCTGAAGTACCCAAAGCATAGCAGTAGTCAGCGTCGAAGTTAGAAGGAGCAGCGCAACGTCCCTCGTAGCCGAAGAAGTGGTGCTGAGTGCCGAACTTGCCAACATACTTGCCTTCCTTCTTCATCTTCTCGAGCTTCTGAGCAACCATCGTAGAGAGCAGCTTCTCTGTCTCGATGAGTGATACCTGTACGTTTCCGTGAGGATCGCGGTCGAGAGCCAGCTGACGAGCAACACCTACGGGCAGGCTGTTGAAGACAGCGAGGTTCTCAGGAGTGAGGTGGCTCTTAGCGAAGTCAACCTGCTCATCGCGACTGATCTCCTTAGCCTCAGGCAAAGCGAGCACGTCGTTGAGCTGAGCAATAAGCTTCTTGATAGCGGGGATGAACTCGATGACACCCTCAGGAATGATAACGGTACCGAAATTGTTACCATCGGCAGCACGCTTGCAAACCACATCAGCAATGTAAGTAACGATGTCGTCGAGGCTCTGGCCCTTAGCCTCTACCTCCTCAGAGATGAGACAGATGTTGGGTTGTGTCTGCAGAGCGCACTCAAGTGCAATGTGAGAAGCTGAACGACCCATCACCTTGATGAAGTGCCAGTACTTACGGGCTGAGTTACAGTCGCGCTCAATGTTACCAATGAGCTCAGAATAGGTCTTACAAGCGGTATCGAAACCGAAAGAAGTCTCAATCTGCTCGTTCTTTAGGTCACCATCAATGGTCTTAGGACAACCGATAACCTGTACGCCATAGTTCTTGGCTGCATAGTACTCAGCCAATACGCAAGCGTTGGTATTAGAGTCGTCACCACCAATGATAACGATAGCCTTGATGTCGAGCTCGCGGATAATCTCCAGACCCTTCTCAAACTGATCAACCTTCTCCAACTTGGTACGACCAGAACCAATCATATCGAAACCACCCGTGTTACGATACTCGTCGATAATCTCTGGAGTGAGCTCCATGTAGTTGTGGTCTACCAGACCGCCAGGACCCAGAATGAAACCGAAGAGGCGGTTCTCAGGATTGAGCTTCTTGATCTGGTCGAACAGACCAGTAATCACGTTGTGACCACCAGGAGCCTGACCACCAGAAAGAATGATACCAACGTTCATCTTCTTGGTGTTAGCCTCTGTTGCAGGCTCAAACTCCACGATTGGCATACCATAAGTGTTGGGGAAAAGCTTCTTGATCTCTTCCTGGTCACCTACACTCTGAGTAGGAGCACCTTCTTTTACTTTTACTGCACCCTGAAGCGCCTTTGGCAACTTAGGCTGATAAGCGGCTCTCGCAATCTGCAATGCACTTTTTTCCATTGTCTTACTATTTTAAAATTAATGAATAATTGTAGTCGACTTTATCACTTTGACCTTCAAGTCTAAGGCCTTTCGAATTGCAAATTTACTCTTTTTCTGCGAAAAACGGAAAGAAAAAGCGCTTTTTAATATTTTTTTGTGATGAAAGTTGTGATATATGGATTATTTTTCGTAACTTTGACCTTTGAAACTAGTCAAATTATTAAAACAAAGGAGGAAAACATTATGGCTAACAAAAGAAATTTAAAAAGTGCAATTAACAGTGCGTGTGAGGAAATGTTTATAGAATGTGTAGCTGTATCACTGTACGGAAACAACCGTGATGGTGCTGAGACTTTATTGACCAGCATTGTCAAGCTACAGTCGGAATTTACCTCTCGCATTTCGCATCCGGAACCAGGAATGCCGGCAAAGGTCTATTTCAAGAAATTAAGAGAAGATTTTGCGGCTCAGGCTAACGAGCTCATTGATCAAATCAATAACATGTAACGAATTATGTGGAAATCATTTTGCAGTTGGCTGTTATATCGCCAGATGGGATGGACTGCCGATGTGACTGAAGAACATCCGGATAAGTACATCATCTGTCTGGCGCCCCATACCAGCAACTGGGACTTCTTAATAGGACAATTATACGTTGGTGCCCGAGGAATGAAGAGCAACTTCTTGATGAAAAAAGAATGGTTCTTCTGGCCTCTGGGACCTATTTTCCGAAAAATGGGCGGCATCCCCGTATGGCGCTCTAAGAAAACAAGTATGACGGATAACCTGGCAGAGACAGCACGTCAAGCCAAAGAGTTTCATCTCTGCATCACGCCAGAGGGAACACGTTCGCTTAACCCCGAATGGAAAAAGGGATTCTATTATATAGCGCAGAAAGCGGGATTGCCCATCTTGCTCTATGGCGTTGACTACCAAAAACGCCACATTCAATGTACCAAGACCATTATTCCTAATGGTGACATAGACCATCAGATGCGCGAAATAAAATTGTATTTCAAGGACTTTCAGGGCAAGCATCCTGAGAACTTTACGATAGGAGAGGTTTAAAGCAATGAATATAAAATATGTAGCCACACTCTCCCTCTTTCTGGTTCTCTTTGCAACTCCATTCTATGGTCAAAATGCCAAGGATGAGGCAAAGTTGGCTGAAAGATTACAAGATTACTTCAGGAAATACAAACCTAAGAGGACTCGTTTGACGCAGTCCCCACGAATGTTGGAATATCAACTTGACAACACGACCAAGACCCTTATCATCACAGCGGATGAGTTTTTTGCTGCTCAGGAGTTTACGCCTGAGATTACAGAGCATATATATAAAAAGGTAAAGGGAGAGTTGCCAAAGCCTTATCGTGACTACCAGATTACCATTATGACAAATGGTATGACCATTGATGAGCTGATTCCCAACCGACTTTCACAAAATGCTGACAAGTCACGACTCTGGGGTGACATCAACTACGATGGAGAACCATGGGTAAAGAATATATCCCAGCCTGTTAAGTTCACTCACGGACTGCAGGGAAGACATCTTTCTTTATGGGCGAGTCACGGGCGCTTTTATGACCAGAAGAGAGGTTATTGGCGTTGGCAAAGACCCAAACTCTTTGGAACAACAGAAGACCTGTTTACCCAAACCATTGTTGTCCCATATCTTATCCCGATGCTGGAACAATCGGGCGCCATCGTGTTCACTCCTCGTGAGCGCGATTGGCAGAAAGAAGAAATCATCGTAGACAATGATGGATCGAAGCGCAATTACATAGAGGTTGCAGTTCATGGGAAATGGCAACAAACCAGTCTGCCAGGCTTTGCATGGCACTCAGGAACTTATTCAGATGGTGAGAATCCCTTTGAGGCTGGTAGTGCCCGTATAACCAGGACCACCAGCAGTAAATCACAATACAATCAGGCAATCTATCAGCCAGATTTCAGAAAGGCAGGACGCTATGCGGTTTATGTCAGCTATCAGACGATGCCTAACAGTGTTGATGATGTGCTCTATACAGTGTGGCATCGTGGCGAAAGGACTCAGTTTCACGTTAATCAGCAAATGGGCGGAAGCACATGGGTGTATCTGGGAACCTTTGATTTCGATGCAGGCTATAGCGAGTTTAATCGAGTAACCGTTTCAAACCAGAGTGAGCATAACGGAGTGGTAACAACAGACGCTGTACGCTTTGGTGGAGGAATGGGTAATATAGAACGCTTCGGCACTATCAGCGGAATGCCTCGCGCATTGGAAGGAGCCCGTTATTCTGCACAATGGGCTGGTATGCCCTACCCCGTTTACAGCAGTAAGAATGGCGAGGACGACTATGGGGATGACATCAATGTTCGTTCGCACACGACCAATCTGTTAGGTGGAGGTTCATGTTACATGCCAACCATAGAAGGTCGAAAGGTGCCTATTGAGCTATCATTAGCCATCCATAGTGATGCAGGTTATGCTCGTGATGGAGAGGGACTGATTGGTTCACTTTCTATCTGCACAACAGGATTTAATAACGGAAAACTGAATGCTGGTATTTCCAGAATGGCCTCTCGCGATTTTGCGGATGCCTTGTTAGGCAACGAGTTGCTTGACTTGAAATATAAGTATGGTAATTGGCATCGTCGCGAACTCTTTGACAGGAACTATTCTGAGACACGACTGCCTGAGGTGCCCAGTGCTATTCTCGAAACGATGTCGCATCAGAACTTTCCTGATATGCGCTATGGACAGGATCCTAATTTCCGCTTTACGCTGGCTCGTTCTATCTACAAAACCATTCTGCGATATGTCAACGACCAGCACGGAACGCCCTTTGTCGTAGCACCATTGGCTCCAGACAACTTCCGCATTGAGTTTAAAAAAGATAACGAAGTTCGACTGAGTTGGAATGCTGTCAACGATCCGCAAGAACCAACTGCAGCTCCAACAGGATACATTCTCTATACCGCTATCGGCGAGGCTGATTTCGACAACGGAACCTACATTCGTTCCAAGAGCAGCTATGACATGAAGTTGGAACCTGGATTGCTCTATCATTTCAAAGTAGCTGCCACCAATCGCGGAGGACAGAGTTTTCCAACAGAGGTTTTGTCTGCCTACTACCATCCTCTTGCAACAAAGACCGTCTTAATCGTCAACGGGTTTCATCGTGTTTCTTCTCCTGCCATTCGAAACAATGCAGAGGAACAGGGCTTCGACTTAAATGAAGACCCAGGTGTCACTTTCGGACCGACTTATGGCTGGTCAGGACAGCAAATCAACTTTGACCGCTCGCAAATGGGAATAGAAGACGGAGGATTGGGCTATACTGGTGAGGAACTGACTGGAATGCTTATTGCAGGTAATGACTTCAATTATGTCAAGACTCATGCGGAAGCAATCGCATCTGCTCAGAAATACAATATCATCAGTTGTTCCAATGAGGCACTAGAGACTGCAAAGATGCAATTAAAACATGTTGCAGCCATTGACCTTATATTAGGACTGGAACGTAATGACGGCCATAGCCTTTGCTATTATAAGACATTCACTAGTTCCATGCAGCACACACTGCAAGCTTTCACCAAAAACGGTGGAGCTTTACTGATAAGTGGAGCATACATTGGCAGTGATATGACAAATAATGACGAGCGCCAGTTCCTGGCAAATACGCTGAAATGCGAATATGCAGGAAAAAGCTTGGCAGAAACAGATCAAGTAATAGGTTTGGGAACTAATTTCCAATACTGGAAAGAGCTGAACGAGGAGCACTATGCTGCAACCTCAACAGATATTTTACAACCTGTAAGTCCTGCTTACACCGCCATGCAGTATGCTGATGGCTTTACTGCTGCCGTTGCTTATAAAGGCCCGGATTACAGTGCGTTTGTTATGGGATTCCCATTCGAATGTATCAAGAATGGACAGAAACGCTCATCCATTATGCAAGGATTATTAAACTACCTAATTAAATAAATTGAAGACTATGTACAAGATTCAAGCTAACTCAAGTGGTACACGTAGTATCGAGGTGAGTGAGGAGCATTTGCAAACCATCGAAGACTATCAACTTTTCCGTGACCTCATTGACTCTAACGGTTATGTTGACGAACAGGTTCTTGATAAACTCAAGTTGAACATTCGTTCCATGCTCGAGTCGGATGCCGGTAAAGACAAAAGGTTGCTGGACCTTTGCTTAGATGTGATCTATCATGCTAACATGAAGGCTTTCGGACTACAGCAACTCGTACTGCTATTCATCAACTGGAAGAATCGGGGGAATGACGGTCTAGGTATGACTACCCGTTCTATTCAGGGGACACCATTTAATTAAACAGAAGATAAGTGGAGTACAGACTGACGGATTTTCTGCCAACGACAAAAAAGGAGCTCGAACTCCGAGGATGGGATTACGTTGATATAATCCTCTTCTCGGCCGATGCTTATGTTGACCATCCCTCCTTTGGTGCTGCCGTGATTGGCCGCACACTCGAGGCCGCAGGTTTCCGTGTAGCCATTGTGCCCCAACCCGACTGGCACGGAGATTATCGTGATTTCAAAAAGCTGGGACGTCCGCGTCTGTTTTTTGGCATTGCCCCTGGCTGTATGGACTCGATGGTCAACAAATACACCGCTGCACGCCGCTTGCGTTCTGAGGATGCTTATAGTCCTGATGGTCGCCACGACATGCGCCCTGAGTACCCCACCATCGTCTATACCAAAATCCTAAAGGAGCTGTATCCCGATGTTCCTGTAGTGCTGGGTGGCATCGAGGCCTCGCTGCGCCGCGTTACCCACTACGATTATTGGAGCGATAGCCTGAAGAAGTGCCTGCTGTGCTATTCGCCTGCCGATATGATTATCTACGGCATGGGCGAGAAAGTAACCATCGAATTGGCACGTCGACTGGCTGCTGGTGAGAGCATTCGCGATATCCGTGACTTGCCGCAAACAGTTTATCTCTCACGTAAGGAAGACATCCTGGGTGGCATTACCGATCGCGACATTGTACTCCATTCGCACGAGGAGTGCATGAAGAATAAAAAAGCTCAGGCCGAAAACTTTAAGAACGTCGAGGAGCAATCCAATATGATGCATGCCCAGCGCTTGTTGCAGGGCGTAGAAGGCAGGTTTGTGGTTATCAATCCACCTTACCCGCCTATGACTACCGAGGAGCTTGACGCATCGTTCGATCTGCCTTACACACGTCAGCCACACCCCAAGTATAAGGGTAAGCGCATTCCGGCTTACGATATGATTAAGTTCTCCGTTAACATCCATCGTGGTTGTTTTGGCGGATGTGCTTTCTGTACTATTTCGGCCCACCAGGGCAAATTCATTACCTGTCGTTCAAAAGAGAGTATTCTGCGCGAGGTAAAACAAGTCATCCAGATGCCCGACTTTAAGGGCAATCTCAGCGACCTAGGTGGTCCATCGGCCAATATGTACGGCATGAGCGGCAAGAATAAAAGTGCCTGCGAGAAGTGTCGTCGCCCGTCGTGCATCCACCCACAGATATGTCCTAACCTGAATACCGATCACTCTAAACTGCTCGATATCTATCGCTCTGTCGATGCCCTTCCAGGCATCAAGCACAGCTATATCGGCAGCGGTGTTCGTTACGATTTATTGTTGTATCGCAGCAAGGACGAGGCCAGCAATAAGGCTGCCATGGAGTACACCCGCGAGCTGATTACCCGTCATGTTTCTGGTCGTCTGAAGGTTGCTCCTGAACATACCAGCGATCGTGTTTTGTATCTCATGCGCAAGCCTTCGTTCCAGCAATTCTACGAGTTCAAGCGCATCTTCGATCGTATCAATCGCGAAGAGGGTCTTCGCCAGCAAATCATCCCCTACTTTATCTCCAGCCATCCAGGCTGTCAGGAGGAAGATATGGCTGAGTTGGCTGTGATTACCAAGGGCCTTGATTTTCACCTCGAGCAGGTGCAGGACTTTACGCCAACCCCCCTTACCAATGCCACCGAGACATGGTACACGGGTTACGATCCTTACACGTTAGAGCCCGTGTTCAGCGCAAAAACGCCTAAAGAGAAGTTAGCCCAGCGCCAGTTCTTCTTCTGGTACAAACCCGAAGAGCGTCGTGGCATCGAGCAGTCGTTGCGCCGCATAGGTCGCCCCGATTTGATAGCCAAGCTCTATTCAGGCATGCCCCCACAAGGTGGTTATCGCCCAACTTACGGCGCTCCAAAGCCTGCCGGTAATGGCAAGCCCAAATCATATAATCCCAACTTTAAAAATGATAATTCTCGAGCAAGCACTCATCGCGAAGAATCCCAAAAAGAAAAGCGAGGACGGAATCGTCGTCACAAATGATTTTGTGGCTGTCATTGACGGAAGCACATCAAAGTCTCAATATCGTCATAGTCTGTTTCGCTCTAACGGTCGCTATGCTATGCAACTGACGGAGCGTTATATCCGTAAGATGCCCAAGACCATCACGTGCGAACAATTTCTGACGGGTGTGACGTCCTATATTCGCAAGCATTACAAAAAGACGATGTTGCCTCGTTTGGAAGAACATCCTGAAGACCGTTTGACATGCTCAGCCATCATCTTCAGTCGTATGAACCGTGAGGTCTGGATGGTAGGTGACTGCCAGTGTCTCATTGGTAATGAATACTACGACAACCCCAAGCCATACGAAGAGGAATTGGCAACCATGAGAGCAGAAGAAGTGAAACGGCAATTAGCTGATGGGAAAACCGTAGACGAACTATTGCGCAATGACACGGCTCGCAGCGTTATTATTCCACGCATGGTTGAGACCATGCGCCAGCAGAATATCAGCTATAGTGTCATTGACGGATTTCATATTCCAAGAGAACATGTGCGAATCATTACCCTGAACTTCCAACCTTGGGAAATCGTGTTGGCATCAGATGGTTATCCTTTCCTTTGTCCTACTTTGGCAGAAAGCGAGAGTCGCCTGCACCAGCAACGTACCGACGACCCTTTAAACATTGGGACTTTCAAGGCCACTAAGGCCTTCCATCCCGATTTCAATTCCTTCGATGATAGAAGCTATATTCGTCTGAAGGTTTAAATCTGTATTTTTCTTATTCAATTTTTAGCGCTCACGGATAGCACTCATCAAATCTTGATGCACCACTCCATTGGTGGCAATAACGCTATCGCCCTCCATAAAGTAATCATCACCCTCGTAATTGGTAACGCAACCACCTGCTTCCATTACAATAAGTGCACCAGCCATATAATCCCATTGTCCGATATAGCGTTCCGCATAAGCATCCAAACGTCCAGCTGCCACATAGCATAAAGCAATAGCTGCAGAACCAATCATTCGTATGCTTCCCACATTGCCATAGAAATGATTGATAAGACGAGTAATGACAGGCTTATAGGCGTCACTATTGTACGGCAGTTGCAAGCACAAAAGGGCATCATTGATTTCACTCTTTCCTACATGAATAGGTTGTCCGTTAACCCATGCTCCTCCACCTTGCCAAGCATAGAAACATTCATCACCGACAATTTCATAGACCACACCAACAACGATCTGCCTACCTTTACAGAGTGCAATGCTGACTGCATAAGGGGCAAAACCATGAATAAAGTTCGTGGTGCCATCTAACGGGTCAACTACCCATACATATTGCTCGTCCGTATGACCTGCAGAGCCTTCTTCTGTGATGAAGCCGGCTTCTGGCAACAATTTCCGCAGGGCCTTGACAATCATCTGCTCAGAACCTTTGTCGACATACGACACATAGTCGTGAGCGTGCTTGCGCTCCACTTTCTCTACTGAAAAGCTCGCGCGTTCCTTTCTTATATAAGAACCCGCCTCGCGAGCCACTTGACACACAAGGCGGGTTATAGTCTCAAGATTCTCCATGAAAATCTTACTTCTTACGTCTTACATCAGACCTCGTTTAGTCTTCCTGATACTCTGGACGCAACTTACGAACGGTCTCGCCAGCGCGCCACATTTCCTGGTTGCGCATAGCCTCGAGCTCCTTCTCCAAACCAGCACGATAGTCGGGCTTAGAGTTGGCATCAATGGTAATCTGAGCCTCGTTACCAGTCTTTACTGAGTAGTACAGCCACTCCATCACAGGCTTGATAGCATCGTGGAAACGGGGAGCCCAGTCAAGTGCCCCACGCTGAGCAGTAGTAGAACAGTTAGCATACATCCAGTCCATACCCTTAGCACCGAACAACGGGCCTAGGCTCTGGGTGAGCTCCTCAACAGTCTCGTTGAAAGCCTCAGAAGGTGTATGACCATTCTCACGCAATACTTCGTACTGAGCCAACAGCAGACCCTGAATAGCGCCCATCAGTGAACCGCGCTCACCAGTAAGGTCTGAGGTAGCCTCGCGCTGGAAAGTGGTCTCGAACAGATAACCAGCACCGATACCGATACCAAATGCCAAAGTCTTCTCCTTAGCCTTACCAGAAGCGTCCTGATATACGGCATAAGAGCAGTTCAGACCGCGACCCTCGCAGAACATCGTGCGGAGAGAGGTACCAGAACCCTTAGGAGCCACCATGATAACGTCAACATCCTTTGGAGGAACAACACCTGTGCGGTCGCTCCAGTTGATAGCGAAACCATGAGAATAATAAAGGGTCTTACCAGGCTTCAGATATTGTTTGATGGTAGGCCACTGCTGCATCTGACCAGCATCAGAGAGCAACATACAGAGGATAGTACCCTTCTCGGCAGCTTCCTCGATAGAGAACAGCGTCTTACCAGGAACCCAACCATCAGCTACAGCCTTGTCATAGGTCTTACCCTGACGCTGACCAACAATAACATTGAAGCCATTGTCGCGCAGATTACAAGCCTGTCCAGGACCCTGAACGCCATAACCGATAACAGCGATTACTTCATTCTTCAATACTTCACGTGCTTTCTCAAGTGAGAACTCTTTGCTGGTGACAACAGTTTCAATTACGCCACCAAAATTCATTTCTGCCATAATGCAAATTTGTTTTTAAATGTTATACATATCCCTTGTGTACTATGCCAGCCCTACCCGAGAACCGGACGCTTGGTGCTTACCACCGACTTTTTATCAGTCCACTCAGTACTTACTCGAAATACCAACGAGGGGGTTAACTTTGAAAATATGCCTGCAAAGGTAATAAATTGGTAGTAAAATACCAAAGATTTGCAACTATTATTTTGTTTTTATCCCTATTTGCTAACATTTATTTCAAATCCGAGTAGAATTTGCAACCTTTCGCATAATACTGCCAAAGCAGTGAGAAACGACGTTGCTCAGGAATAGCCTGTGCCACCCTACTCTGTTGGATAGCCTGACGATCAGCCTCAAAATCCTTCTTCCATTTCTTAAAAGCATGACGCGCCTTGAAGATGGCCTTGAAATCACCAAGGTTGCGCTTCAGGATCAGCATTTCCCAAGCAGCCAGATAATCAAGGAACCAGCGTACACGCATCACATGACTTAGTTCTGATTCAGGCAGGCACTTGTATAGCATCGTCAGGTTATTGCGGAAATTAAGAAATGTCTTCATAGGATTCGATTTGGGCAAGGTACCTCCACCTACATGATAGACATAGCTTTCAGGCAGACAATAGAGTTTACGACCACGAATTCGCAGGCGCCAGCACATATCTATTTCCTCGTTATGGGCAAAGAAGCGTCCATCCAGTCCACCCACATCCCAATAATCTTTCGAACGTATCATCAATGCTGCACCAGTAGCCCATAATATCTCCTGCTGATAGTCATATTGTCCATTGTCGCGTTCCACCGTTTCAAAGATACGACCACGACAGAAAGGATAACCATAACGGTCAAGGAAACCTCCGCACGCTCCAGCATATTCGAAACGGTCGCGGTCAAAAATGGAAAGCAGTTTCGGTTGACAAGCTGCCACCTCTGGGTGAACATCCATAAACTCAATCAGCGGGGTGAGCCAATGGTGCGTCACTTCGATATCTGAATTCAACAACAGATAGTACTCAGCATCTATCTGCGCCAATGCTTTGTTATATCCTTCAGCAAATCCCCAGTTCTTTTCCAGCACAATGGTTTTGCATTCAGGAAACTCACGCTTTAACATGTCGAGCGAGTTGTCCGTTGAGGCATTATCAGCCACATAGACTACAGCTTCATCGCGCGAGTAATTCAATACGGTTGGAAGATACTGGCTCAGCATCTTTGCTCCGTTCCAGTTCAATATGACAATTGCGAGTTTATCCATTATTCAGCATTGCTTTTAGTGCCGTTTTATCATGATTGAAATCGCCCATGCTGACATTGATCAACTGATTGTCAAATTCATCACGGGCTTCACTTGGTTTCAGTTCTACGCGGATGTAGTTCTTGGTGAATCCATGCATCGCCTTACCACGCGGAGCCTTCTCAAACAGGACTTCGGCGTCTTTGCCTATATACTGCTGATAAAAGGCATGTGTCTTCTGGTCCGACAATTCCAGCAATCTGCGACTGCGTTCGCGCTTGTCGGCATCACTCACCACATAAGGAATGCTCAGTGCCGATGTACCTGGACGTTCCGAATAAGGGAACACATGCAGTTGCGTAACATCCAAAGCATTCAAGAACTCATAGGTTTCCTCAAAACACTCTGGAGTCTCTCCTCTGCAACCCACCATCACATCAACCCCGATAAAGGCATCGGGCATCACCTCTTTAATACGATGTATCTTATCAGCAAACAGCTGACGATCATAATGGCGATGCATCAGTTTCAGCACCGTATCACTCCCACTCTGCAATGGAATATGATAGTGAGGCATAAAGGCACGACTCTTGGCGCAATAGTCTATCAGTTCATCGCTCAGCAAATCGGGTTCCAGACTGCTGATACGATAACGGCTGATACCCTCGACAGCATCCAATGCTTTCACCAGGTCTATAAAACTTTCACCCGTTGTCTTACCGAAGTCACCAATGTTCACACCCGTCAGCACAATCTCCTTTCCACCCTCACGTGCAGCCTCCTCAGCCTGAGCCACCAAGGAAGCGATACTTGGGTTACGACTGAAACCACGTGCATAGGGAATGGTGCAATAGGTGCAGAAGTAGTCGCATCCATCCTGCACCTTCAGGAAATAGCGCGTACGATTGCCACGAGAGCAACTGGGCGCAAACGATTTGATATCCTTTGTCTTAACGGAATAATGCTGATGCGTTGTACCCTTGGCCCACTCCTCTGACAGGAACTGCACTAAGTTTGCCTTCTCGTTCGAACCTAACACCAAGTCAACACCATCAATCTTGCTCACCTTCTCTGGTTCCAACTGTGCATAGCATCCTGTCACCACCACAAAGGCATCAGGATTCTCGCGCACCAGACGATGAATAGCCTGGCGACATTTATGATCGGCCACCTCGGTTACCGAACAGGTATTTATCAAACAGATATCTGCGGGTTCACCCTTTTCGGCCGTCCGAACGCCCATCTCCCCTAACATCTTTCCAAATGTAGAGGTCTCTGAGAAGTTCAACTTACATCCCAGCGTGAAATATTTGGCTCGTTTCCCTTGAAATTCTGAAGAAGCTATCATATATATAATAAGGTGTAATCTTATACGGCTACAAAGGTACACAAAAAAACTCATTTTAGCCCATTTTTTGCAAATATTCAGTTTAGTGTAATTTTTCCAAGAAATTTAACATTTCATAATTAGCTGATTTATAGCGACTTGCAAAAAAGTTACAAAATTACCCTAAAAAAAAACAAAAAAAATGATACGTCGTATTGAAAAAATGCCTAACTTTGCAGCGTTTTAATAAACAAATGATTGTTTTACAGATTTAAAAAGCTTAGAAAAAATGAAAAAATTAGTATTTATGTTCGTAGCTGTTGCAGCTATTTCTTTCGCTTCATGTGGTAACAAGACTGCTCAGGCTGAGGCTGTTGATTCAGATTCTATCGCAGTTGTAGACAGCGCTGAGGTTGTTGACACCGTTGCTGCTGACACTGTTGCTGCTGACAGCGTTAAGTAATTAACGAACTCAAACAAAATTGAGAGAATTACCCGCAGGATGTGAATCCTGCGGTTTTTTTGTGTTCTAGATTATCTAGAATATCTAGATTGTCTAGAATAGATAGAATAAAAAAATCCCGACTGCCTTTTGAGCAATCGGGATTCACAGTGTATAATAACTATGATTTGCTTTACAGCGGTTATTACTCTTCTACAGGAGCCTCAGCTTCCTCAACCTCAGCCTCAACCTCAGCTACAGGAGCTTCTTCCTTAACAGCTTTAGCCTCAGCCTTAGCAGCCTTCAGCTCTTCAGCGTTCTCAGCAACTACCTTAACAGGAATCTCAACGGTAACCTCTTTGTGGAAGTGTACCAGAGCTACGAAGTCACCAACTGTCTTAGCATCCTTCATGGTGATGATCTTGCGATCAACCTCATGACCCAGCTTCTTCAGCTCCTCAGTTACCTGGTTAACACCTACTGAACCATAGAGCTGACCAGTAGCGCTTACCTTAGCGGCAATCTCGAGAGCTACACCATTCAGTGCCTCTGCCTTCTTCTCAGCCTCAGCCTTCAGGGCAGCCAGCTTGTGAGCCTGCTGCTTCAGGTTCTCAGCGAGAATCTTCTTTGCCATAGGACTAGCGATAACACCCTTACCCTGAGGAATCAGGTAGTTACGGCCATAACCAGACTTAACGTTTACGATATCGTTCTTATATCCCAGACCGATAATATCTTCTTTCAGTATAATTTCCATTTCTTGCGTCCTCCTTATTTTACTTCATCATGTCAGTTACGTAAGGCAGCAGAGCGATCTGGCGTGCACGCTTAACAGCCTGAGCCACGCGGCGCTGATACTTCAGAGAGGTACCAGTGATACGACGGGGCAGAATCTTACCCTGCTCGTTCAGGAACTTCTTCAGGAACTCGGGATCTTTGTAATCGATGTACTTGATACCACAGAAGGAGCGTTCAAATAACGGATTTCAGTGTCTTGCTGTGCCATAGTTTAAGCCTCCTCTTTTTTACCAAGTTTGTTACGACGCTTCTCAGCATACTCAATAGCATACTTCTCAAGCTTTACTGTCTGGAAACGGATTACCTTCTCGTCACGACGGAAAGCAGTCTCCAATACCTTTACTACTGATGGCTCAGCCTTGAACTCTACGAGGCAGTAGAAACCTGTAGATTTCTTCTGGATAGCATAAGCCATCTTCTTCAGTCCCCAGGTCTCTTCATTCACAATCTCTGCACCCTTATCGGTCAGAACCTTCTTGAATTTAGCGACCGTTTCCTTCATCTGATCATCAGACAAAACGGGAGTCAAAATGAAAACGGTTTCGTATTGATTCATACTACTAATTAATTAATAAATAATGTTATTTTTGCAAAATGCGGGTGCAAAGGTACGAAAAAAAGTGAAAAGTGAAAAGTGAAAAGTGAATTATTTCGTATATTTGCAGCAAATTTAACGTTTTTATGAAGAAATACACTAAAAATATCGGCTTGATACTCATCGTTTTGGGCACTTTAGCCCTCATTGCCACCCGTTTTTCATATTTTTCCACGCACAACGAATTGCTCATTACGGGGCTTCTTTGCATCGTGGCCGGCATCTATTTTCACATTCGCAGTATCAAGAGCGACAGTCTTTATTAAAATATGGAGCACATTAAGATATTCACACAACTGATTGCCAGCGAGCTGCATCTTTCCGAGCATGCCGTTGAAAACACGCTGAAGTTGTTGGACGAAGGATGCACCATTCCCTTCATATCCCGCTATCGCAAGGAGCGCACAGGCGGATTGGACGAGGTGCAGATTACGGCCATCAGCGACCGCAAGGAGCGTTTGGAGGAAATTGCCAAGCGCAAGGACACCATTGTGAAGACCATTACCGAGCAGCAGAAGATGACCCCCGAACTGCAGAAGCGCATTGACGACAGTTGGGAAATGACCACCCTCGAAGACATCTATCTGCCCTATAAGCCCAAGCGCCGCACCCGTGCCCAAGTGGCTCGCGAACAAGGTTTGGAACCCCTGGCCACCATGCTCATGATGCAGCGCGAAGCCAATCCCCAGAAGGCCGCTCAGCGTTTTGTCCGCGATGGTTTGGCCGTTGCTGATTGCCTCAAAGGCGCTCAAGACATCATTGCCGAACAAGTGAGCGAAGACGAGCGCTCGCGCAATCAGGTTCGTGCCGCTTTCCGCCGCGAAGCCTTCATCGAATCGAAGGTGGTCAAGGCAAAGAAAGACACCGATGAAGCCCAGAAATACAGCGATTATTTTGATTGGGAAGAACCCCTGAAGCGCTGTTCCTCACACCGTCTGCTGGCCATGCTTCGCGGACAGAGTGAAGGCATTCTGCGCGTCAGTCTGACCATCGATGACGACGAGGCCGTTCAGCGCCTGCAGCGCAATTACGTTCGTGGCAACGGCCCCTGCCAACGCTTGGTCGGCGAAGCCGTTGAAGACGGTTACAAGCGATTGCTCCAGCCCTCGATAGAAACCGAGTTTACCAATCTCAGCAAGGAGCGAGCTGACGAAGAAGCCATCCGTGTGTTTGCCGAGAATCTGCGCCAGCTGCTGCTGGGAGCCCCTTTAGGTCAGAAGCGCGTCATGGGCATTGACCCAGGTTTCCGAACGGGTTGCAAGGTGGTGTGTCTCGATGCACAAGGCAACCTGTTGCACCACGAAGCCATCTTCCCCCACCCCCCTGTCAACCATCGGGCTCAGGCCACCATCCACGTCCAACAGATGCTCAGCGATTACCACATCGAGGCCATTGCCATTGGTAATGGTACTGCCAGTCGTGAAACCAAGGAGTTTGTGGACGATGCGCTGAAGGTGATGAAGCAGACTGAATCAGCGCCTGCCGTTTTCGTGGTCAGCGAAGACGGAGCGTCGGTCTATAGCGCTTCCAAGGTGGCGCGCGATGAGTTCCCTGACGAGGATGTCACCGTTCGTGGTGCCGTCAGCATTGGCCGTCGATTGATGGACCCGCTGGCCGAACTCGTCAAGATAGACCCCAAGAGCATTGGCGTGGGCCAGTATCAGCACGATGTCGATCAGACCATGCTCAAGCACTCGCTCGACCAGACCGTTGAGAGTTGTGTCAATCTGGTGGGTGTCAACCTCAATACCGCCTCACAACACCTGCTTACATACGTCAGCGGACTGGGTCCTGTGCTGGCTCAAAACATAGTGGATTATCGCAAGGCCAATGGTGCTTTCACCTCGCGCGCGCAATTAAAAAAGGTTCCGCGCCTGGGACCTGCAGCCTATCAGCAGTGTGCTGGTTTCCTACGCATCCCCAATGCCAAGAATCCGCTTGACAACAGTGCTGTACATCCTGAAAGCTATGGCGTGGTGGAGCAGATGGCCAAGGATTGTCATTGCACCGTTAGTGACCTCATCAGTCAGCCCGACAAGCGCGCACAGATAGATATCCATCGCTATGTTACCAGCGAAATCGGACTCCCTACCCTCACCGATATCATGCGCGAGTTGGAAAAGCCTGGGCGCGACCCCCGCGAACAGATTGAGGAGTTCGAGTTCGACGCCAGCGTGCAAACCATTGACGACCTGCACGAAGGTATGGAACTGCCAGGCATCGTGACCAACATCACCAACTTCGGCGCCTTTGTCGATATTGGTGTCCATCAGGACGGCCTTGTGCACGTGTCCCAATTGGCCGACCGCTACGTCACCGACCCCACCCAGGTAGTCCGCCTGCATCAGCACGTGCGCGTCCGCGTCATTGGCATTGACCTCCGTCGCCAACGCATCTCGCTGAGCATGAAGGGCATGAATAAAAAATAAATTACCTTTTATAATTAGTTCGCCTACGATTGCCAAACGGACGGACTGCAAAGTGAATCCAGTAGGTGTAACCCTTCCGTTCTATTATCAGCTCATCGAAGTCTTCCTTGTTCAGGTCTGAGATGTCGAGCAATATCGCTGCGTAGCGCAAAGCTTGTTCAATACCAATGCATCGGATATCTACCGCACATCCCGTTAAGTGATTGCTCAATGTAGCCCCGCCCACCGCTTTATTCACTTCTGGCGAACGGAATCCTGAGTTAATGATGATGGGGTCATCCCCTTCGCCATACAAATCATTCCATCGCTTTCGCAACTTCTCCAGCCACCCACAGAGGCGCATTAAGTTCTCCACTTGTTCCTCGTTCGGAACGTTTTCTATTCCCGTTTTCGTCTTTGTCAACTCCCCGAGCTCGAAATGCTCGGAGAGTTTCATCTTATTGTTCATCATTCGTTATTATTAAATTTGTAATGTGAGTGCGTGAGGGCGTGAGTGCGTCAGGACATCATGACACCCGTTTTGCGATAGCGTGATTTGGTAGTACCACCATCAACAAACTCATCAGTCTTTTCTATCAAGTGGTCCTTCTGCAGACGACTTATGCGCATGTAAACTGCTGAACCGCTTTTCAGATTAAAGCATCGCATCACGTCTTCACTGGTAAACTCCTCAGGAAGTCGCTCAAAGCCTTCATAGGTTTTCTGCCTGCGCTGAACGTTCACACTGGCATCCTTCAACTTGTTGTCGAAGTAGTTCTCCGCCATGGCACCAAAAGTCCGTCTCAAACTCACCGCACCAGTAGTTTCCATCCTGCTTCATCTTATCCCAGTGGCGCATTACGATGAATGGCGCAGCGAAGTTCAAGCCATGATAAGCACAACGCTTCAACAGCATTTCATCAGCCTTCGAGTCATTCTCCTTGGCATCCTCCATGCGTCGTGCAGTCCAGTCGTAGAGTTCGTCTACTATCTTCTGCACAGAGAGTTCGCCCTTCATCTTATCGAGTTTCTCAGCCCAAGCCTTCAGGCGCTCGTCGCTGTCGTAATCCACAAAGCTCTCGCGACTCATCATCTCAAAGTTGGTAGCAGGCAGACTTCAGCGCAATGGGCGTACCTGTATAGATGTAGTTCCAAATCACATAGAACTCCTGGAACACGCTGTCAACGTTCGAATAGGCCTGTCCGTCCTCCTCATTATGGAAGGCTTTTAATTGCAGCGCCTGCTTGTCGATATATGCACCACCTTTCTGTAGCGACAACGTATTATCCAACTCCGTATCAAACGTCAACATGTGCAACTGCATCGGCTCGCCATTCACATCTTCTACGGCGTTCACCATGTCTTGGATAAACTGGGCGTTCGAGGTGCGCGCAGGGTGGATGCGAACCACCACCTTTGGCTTCTTGGGCTTCTCTTTATTCGCACCTTTGGTGCGCATCTGTTCACGATAGGCGTTGATGGCTTCCTTACCAATTTTATCGGCAGCTACGATGGGCGAAGCAAGCAACTTAAAGAGCCTTGTCGCGAACGATTTACCACTGGCAGGGTCGCCGATAATCAGCGTCGAGTTATTCAAGCGTCGCAACTCCTCAGGGCGATGATAGAAGCGATAGGTACAACGCGTCATGAGCGTCATCATCAGTCCACCAGCCACGAACAGTGCTGCAGGATATTGGTTCCTTTTAAGCCCCTTGCAGATGTCCTTGAGCAGCGGATATTCCTCGCTCAATGCTTCAATCTCAGCGCCCCATTCCCACAAGAGA
>CACZMV010000026.1 GCA_902782305.1 uncultured Prevotellaceae bacterium | reverse complement strand
CCATGTCGGCGGTGTCAAGAACTCGCAGCACCTCACGGGCCAGGCGGCCGACATCCGCCCCAAGGACCCTCGGAAGTTCCAGCTTCTGGTCGACTTCCTTCGCACCAGTCCTTATACCGACCAACTACTGACAGGCAACGGCTGGCTCCACATCTCGTGGAATCCCTTCGCAGCACCAAGACATTATGTTAGAGTAGGGTACTATAAGTAGCTCTGCTTTTTTTTAACCAAGCAAGCTTGATGGTGCTCGCTGCTCCAAAAGTTTAAACGATGATAATTGGGACTGCCAGATTTGGCAGTCTCATTTATTTTTCGTAATTTCGCACCATAATTTTGAAAACATGTGTTTATGAAACGATTATTTATCTTAACGGCAGGAATCGTGGCTGGAATGTATGCGATGGCCTGCACCAACTTTATCGTGGGCAAGAAGGCTTCGGTGGACGGAAGCGTTATCTGCTCGTACAATGCTGACTCGTATGGGGCTTTTATGTGGCTGTATCACTATCCGGCAGCTAAGCACCAGAAGGGCGAGATGAGAAAGATAGTGGAGTGGGACACAAACAAACCGCTGGGCGAGATTCCTGAGGCGGAGGAGACCTACAACGTGATTGGCAACATGAACGAATGGCAGGTGACCATTGGCGAGACAACCTATGGTGGTCGCGAAGAAATGGTGGATTCAACGGGAATTATTGACTATGGTTCGTTGATATACATCGGATTGCAACGCGCTAAATCGGCACGTGAAGCTATCAAGATAATGACCTCGCTTGTAGAGACTTACGGATATTACTCGGAGGGTGAGACGTTTACCATCTGCGACCCTGACGAGGCTTGGATTCTGGAGATGCAGGGATGTGGTCCGGACCGTAGCAAGTCGAAGGAGCGTGTGGTATGGGTGGCCTGGAGAATACCTGATAATGCCATTTGTGGACATGCGAACCAGAGCCGTATCGGTAAGTTCCCACTGAAGGACAAGGAGAACGTGATGTACTCGAAGAACGTGATTAAGTATGCACGCAAGATGGGATGGTTTACCGGTAAAGACGAGGATTTTTCGTGGAAGAACGCTTATGCTTTCCCCGATTTCGGTGGTCGTCGTATCTGTGACGCCCGCGTGTGGACCTTCTTCAATCGCCACGTGAAGGGTATGGACCGTTATCTGCCTTGGGCAATGGGTAAGGACAAGGATGCGGAGGACATGCCGCTGTGGGTGATTCCCGATGGAAAGGTGAGTGTGCAGGATGTGATGGCGGCTATGCGCGACCATTACGAGGGTACGCCGATGGCTATTGACTCAACGGATGTGGGTGCTGGTATCTGGCAGATGCCTTATCGTCCGACACCTTTATATTATAAGGTGGACGGCAAGAAGTATTTCAACGAACGCCCGGTTTCAACGCAACAAACGGCATGGACATTCGTGGCACAGATGCGTTCGTGGTTGCCTCGTGAGGTGGGCGGATGTCTGTGGTTCGGCAACGACGACCCGAACATGGTGGCTTATACGCCTATCTATTGTTCGATGACGGAACAGCCTGAGTGTTACAACACGCCTGGGGCTGACGACATTACTTTCAGTGATAAGAATGCTTTCTGGGTTGAGAACTGGGTGAGCAACATGGTTTATCCGCGCTATTCGGCCTTGTTCCCATCGCTCCGTGAGGTGCGCGACTCGCTGGAGAAATCGTACTTCATGCAACAGACGGCCATCGAGGAGAAGGCAAAGGGCATGGAACCAGCTGCCAGGCAGAAATACCTGAACGACTATAGCGTGGCGCAGGCTCAGCGCATGTTGGCGAGATGGAAGAAACTGGCCACATACCTGATAGTGAAGTATAACGATATGGCCGTTAAACCTGATGAAAACGGGCAGTTTAAACGAGGAAAATACGGACTGGGAGCAAGGGTTAAGCGCCCAGGATATTCGCCTGCGTTTGCACGAAGAATCGTGAAAGAAACGGGTGATAGGTATTTAGCTCCGGAGGAGAAGTAAGAAGGAAGAAGGAAGAAAAAAGGTAAGAGGTTTTCACCCCTTACCTTTTTTTTAATCTTCGATTTTGGTTTGTTTGGGTTCCTCAGCAGCCTGCGGAGCATTGGGCGAAGATTGCGTGTTCACATTGTCGTGATGTTCCTTAGGACGAACCACCTCGTTGCCGAATTCATCGAGCACCATTTCCATTTCGGGCTTAGCAGCCAGGCTATCAACGGCCAGCGAGTCGGAATCAGCAGGTGCCTTGAAATAGCCACCACAGTTATAATCGATGGCATCGCCGATGCCCTCGGGCTTGTTGAACTTGACGCGATAGTGCTTGAACTGCTTGTCGGCAAGGACGGAGCCTAGGAAGTAGCCACAGATGGGTAGGGCGGTGCGGTTGCCTTGTCCGAGCTGACCGGTGCGGAAGTGGATGCAACGGTATTCGCCACCCACCCAGGCGCCACAAACCAGACGGGGCGTGGTGCCCACAAACCAGGCGTCGGAGTGATTGTTGGACGTGCCGGTCTTGCCACCGAAGTCGGTATCGTTATTAGCATCGCCCACGAAACCACGCAGACGAGAGGATGTGCCACTCATGCCTCCCATCAACAGCTGTTGAACATAGAAAGCGCTCTTGGGAGAGAGGGCTTGGCGCTCTTCGGGATTGGCTTCATAGATGACGTTGCCGTCGCGATCCTCGATACGGGTTACCAATACGGGGTCGATGGCCTTACCATTATTGACGGGCGTACAATAGGAGCCTACCAATTCGAGCAGATTGACATCGCTGGCACCAAGCGTCAACGAAGGAGTGGGGTCGAGCTTGGACTTGATACCCATCTCGTGAGCCGTCTGGACAATGCGGTCGATGCCTACTTCCTGACCCAGACGAACGGCCACGCTGTTGATACTCATGGCGAAGGCTTGCTTCAGGGTGATGTTGGCACCCGAGAAACGGCCATCAGCATTGGTGGGAGCCCACGTGACCTCCTTGTCATGGTCCATGACTTTCATTGAGAAGTACTCGTCCTTGCGGGTGTCGCAAGGCGTGATGCCTTGGTTCATGGCCTCGGAATAGACGAAGAGCTTGAAGGTAGAGCCAGGCTGGCGCATGGCCGTTACCTTGTCGTATTTCCACGTCTTGAAGTCGATGTCGCCCACCCAGGCCTTGACATGTCCGGTCTGAGGTTCGATGGCCACGAAGCCACAATGCATGAAGTGCTCCATATAACGGATGCTGTCCATAGACGACATCTCTTTCTCGATATATCCATTCTCATAATCGAAGAGTTTCACCTTATGGGGAAGATTGAGATAATAGGAAATGGAGTCTTGGTTGCCGTCGTACTTCTGGTTCAGCAATTTATAATAAGGTGTCTTCTTAGCCAAATCCTCGATGAAATGGGGAATTTCTACATGGTGTTCGTCTTGCCATGGATTGACATTGCCCCAATGCTGATTGAAGGTCTTCTGCACCTGCTTCATCTGTTTGATGGCAGCTTCCTCGGCATAATGCTGCATGCGACTGTCGAGGGTGGTGTGAATCTTCAAACCTTCGGTATAATAAGCATAGGCACGGTCGTCGCCATAATACTCCTTACACCACGACTTCATCCAGTCGGCCACCGCTTCACGGAAGTAGTTGGCATTGCCGTCATAGGCATCCTCCACACTATAGTCCAGCTTGATTTCCTTCTGCTGAAGGGCTTTGCACTCCTCAGGTGTGAGATGACCGTGGCGAAGCATGTTGTCGAGCACCACATTGCGACGACTGAGGGAATTCTTCGGATTGATGCGCGGATTATAATAGGTGGTGGCCTTGAGCAGTCCTACCAGAATGGCAGACTGGTCGGTGGTGAGATGCTTGGGAGTAGTGCCGAAATAGGTCTTGGCAGCGGTCTTGATGCCAAAGGCATTGGAACCGAAGTCAACGGTATTGGCATACATGGTCAATATCTCGTTCTTATCGAAATACCATTCCAACTTATAGGCGGTAATCCACTCCTTGCTCTTCATGATGAGCATCTTCAAGCCAGGGATATTGCCCAATAGTCCTGTTGAATATTGCGTGCGGACACGGAAGAGGTTCTTGGCCAACTGCTGGGTGATGGTGGAAGCACCACGGGCATCACGATGCAAGACATAGTCTTTCAAAGCTGCTCCAAAAGCCTGATAGTCGATGCCATGATGGCGATAGAAACGCTCGTCCTCGGTGTCGATAAGGGCTTCCCAGAACTTCGGGCTGACATCGTCGTAGTCCACGGGCATGCGGTTCTCGCTGAAGAACTTGCCAATCACCTTGCCGTCGGCACTATAGATCTGCGAGGCCTCGGCAGGGTGGGTGTTCTTGACATCGCTCATGGAGGGCGACTTACCGAAAAGCCACAGGAAGTTGATGTCGACCATGATGAGATAGAGCAGGAATGCCACGACGAGCGAAGCGATAACTGCACCAATCTTGACGTACCAGCGACGTCCCTGATAGAGTCCCTTATACCATTGCCATCCTTTCTGGAAGAATGTGCCAACCATTTCTAAGTAATTATTCATAGTGCGAAATTAAATTCAGAATTTCTTGTTGTTGATGGGGATGAAACCATGTAACTTGTTCATCACGCTTATACCAAGTGAGTTGTTTGCGAGCATAACGACGGGTGTTGCCCTTGATGCGCTCTACCGCTTCAGCGAGGGGCCATCGTCCATCGAAGTAGTCGAACAGTTCTTTGTAGCCTACGGTGTTTAAGGCATTCGCTTCTCTATATGGAAGCATCGCCTTTGCTTCATCCAGAAGACCTTCTGCCATCATGTCGTCAACACGCTGGTTGATGCGTTGATAGAGTTCGTCGCGATCACGATTCAGTCCGATTTTGATAATCTGGAAAGGACGTTGCTTCTTGGCTTGTGTACGGAAAGAGGTATAGGTCTTGCCCGTCTGGTAACAAATCTCAAGCGCATGGATGACGCGACGATGGTTCTGACGGTCTACCACCTCGTAGTGCTCGGGGTCAAGGCGACGAAGGTCTTCACAAAGGCTCTCCAATCCTTCTTCCTCATAGCGACGTTTCATCTCATTGCGAATATCATCGCGAACGGTCGGAATATCGTCGATGCCATTGCATACCGCATCAATATACATCATGCTTCCTCCCGAAAGAATTTGGATAGGAGATGTAGTGAATAACGATTGCAGCAACTGCATGACTTCCTGTTCGTACATCGAAGCATTGTAATAGTCGCTGATGCTCTTGGTACCTACGAAATAGTGGTAAACCTGCTGCATCTGCTCAACCGTCGGGGAGGCCGTGCCAATCCTCAGTTCCTTGTAGATCTGACGTGAGTCAGCATTGATGATTGGTATGCCGTAGTGCTTGGCAATCTCAAGGGTTAGTGCCGTTTTGCCTACAGCGGTTGGGCCCGTGATGACGATGAGTTTGTTCAACTTAAACCGTATACTGTAAACCGTAAACTGTAAACTATCAACGGATGACTCCGCGCTTCGAATTTTCAATGAACGAGCAGATGTATTCCACCTCCTTGCAGTCAGGATACTTGGCGCGAGCCTCAGCAACACCATCTTTCAGGATGCCCTTGGCATAGATGATGCGATAGGCATCGTGAATAGCGTCGATGACCTCGTTGGGGAATCCGCGACGACGCAGACCGATGAGGTTAACACCTGCATAGCGGATGGGCTCCTTGCCAGCAATGACGTAGGGAGGAATGTCCTGCGAGGTGCGACTGCCACCTTGGAACATGATGTAACCACCCACATGCAGGAACTGATGGAACAGGCAACAAGCTGAGATAATGGCATTGTCGTCGACAATCACTTCGCCAGCAAACTTCGTGGAATTGCCGATGATGCATCCATTACCGATGACGCAGTCGTGACCGATGTGCATATTCTCCATCAGCAGATTGCCGTTGCCAATAACCGTCTTGCCCTTTGATGCCGTACCACGACTGATGGTAACATTCTCGCGAATGGAGTTGTTGTCGCCAATCTCGCAAGTGGTCTCCTCGCCCTGGAATTTCAAATCCTGTGGCTTTGTGGAGATAGAGGCACCGGGGAAGAATTCGTTGTTGTTGCCAATACGAGCACCAAAGTGGAGGGTTACATTATTTAATAACTTATTATTATCGCCTATAACGACATTCTTGTCAATCACGCAGAAGGGACCGATTACGTTACCGTCGCCAAGCTTGGCCTCGGGGTCTACAACTGCTAAAGGATGAATGTTATTCATTTACAATTTGACAATTTACAATTTACAATTTATTTATTCTTCACAATCTGTGCGGTGAATGTGGCTTCGGCCACTACATGGTCGCCCACAAAGATGTAGCCCTTCATCGAAGAGATGCCGTGACGAACGGGAGCCAGCAGGTCGACCTTGAAAATCAAGGTGTCGCCTGGAACCACTTTCTGACGGAACTTCACATCGTCAATCTTCATGAAATAGGTTGACCAACGCTCTGGTTCTTCCAACGTGTTAAGAATGAGCAGACCACCACATTGAGCCATAGCCTCTACCTGAAGAACGCCGGGCATAACGGGCTCTTCGGGGAAGTGCCCCTGGAAGAATGGCTCGTTGGAAGTGACATTCTTGATACCCACAATCGTATTGGCTCCCAAAGAGATAACCTTGTCAACCAACTGCATAGGATAGCGATGGGGAAGCAACTCGCGAATACGGTTCACGTCCATTACGGGTTCCTCATTGGGATCGTAGATAGGAGCCTGGATTTCGTGCTTGCGAATCTCCTTGCGCATCTGACGGGCAAACTTATTATTAATGGTATGACCAGGACGAGTGGCAATGATGCGACCCTTGATGGGTTTGCCGATGAGCGCCATATCGCCAATCACATCCAACAGCTTGTGACGGGTACATTCATTCTCCCAAACCAAAGGCTTGTGCTGGATATATCCCAGTTCTGTAGCATCTCTGTGCTCCACGCCCAACATGTCTGCCAACATGTCCAGACGCTCTTGGGTGGTCTGACGCTCGTAGATGACAATGGCATTGTCCATGTCGCCACCCTTGATGAGGTTGGCCTGCAACAGGGGTTCGATGTCGCGAACGAAGACAAAGGTGCGAGCAGCTGCTATCTCAGTAGAAAACTGCTGGATATTGTCGAGGGTAGCAAACTGAGAATTGATAATCTTCGAATCGAAGGAGCACATGGCAGTCAGCGAGAACTCATCGTCGGGAAGAATGGTGATGCAAGAACCTGTCTTATCGTCTTTCACCTCAATCTTCTTGCGGATGATGTACCAGTCCTTAGGGGCATTCTGTTCCTCGATACCCACTTCCTTGATTTTCTCAACATACTGGATGGCTGAACCATCGAGGATGGGGAACTCAGGACCGTTTACCTGAATCATACAGTTGTCGACACCCAGAGCATAGAGAGCTGCAAGACCGTGTTCTACCGTAGATACACGAGCATCGCCCTTTCCAAGTACTGTACCACGCTGGGTGTCAACTACATTCTCTGCAATAGCATCGATAACGGGTTCTCCCTCTAAGTCGATGCGCTTGATTTTATAACCAGTATTCTCAGGTGCAGGATTAAATGTTACTGTCAGATTTAAACCCGTATGCAGTCCTTTTCCGAAGAGAGAGAAACTGCCTTTAAGTGTCTTCTGTTTCATTATTGTTTTTTCTTGAGTTCTTCTATTTCCTTGCGCAGAGCGCTGATTTCCTTATACATGTCGGGCAAACGACGATAGAGAGCCTTTGCTTTGAAAAAGTCTTTGGGATCCATAGCGGGTGAACCAATGAGATTCTCGCCATTGCCCTTGGTGTTGTTGATAACGCCACATTGAGCGCCCACCATCGTCTTGTCAGCCACGTGGATATGACCTGCAAAACCAGCCTGTCCGCCAACCATACACCATGAACCAATCTTGGTAGAACCAGCCATGCCGACCTGAGCAGACATGACGGTGTTCTCGCCGATTTCGCAGTTATGGGCCACCTGGATAAGGTTGTCGAGCTTCACACCCTTATGGATAACGGTCTGTCCCATGGTAGAGCGGTCGACACAGGTATTGGCACCAATCTCCACATTATCTTCGATAATCACAATACCCAACTGAGGAATCTTCTCGTAACCTTCGGTGTTAGGTGCGAAACCAAAGCCGTCGGCACCAATCACGCTACCGGCATGGATGGTTACATTCTTGCCAATCTGACAACCATCGTAGATGGTGACGTTGGGATTGATGATAGAACCATCGCCAATCTTCACGCCTTCACCCACAAAAGTGAACGGACCGATATAAACATCCTTGCCAATCTCGGCAGATTCAGAAACGAAAGCCAATGGATGGATGCCCGTCTTCTTGGGAAGCGAAGCTGCATACATCTGCAACAGCTTGGCCACACACTCATAGGCGTTCTTCACGCGAATGAGCGTAGCGCTGACGGGCTTCTCCAGTTGAACGTCCTCATTGATGAGCACGATACTGGCTTTTGTCTCATAGATATACGGAGTATATTTAGGATTTGAGAGGAAAGTGATAGATCCTTCCTTACCTTCTTCAATCTTTGCAAACGTGCTGACGGTAGCATTCTCATTGCCTTCCACACGACCACCGATAAAATCGGCTATTTGCTTGGCTGTAAATTGCATCATATAAAATCAGAGTTTTAATAAACGCTGCAAAGTTACAAAATATTTATTGAATTCTTTGATAACAAAGGTAATATTTACGTATTTTTTTAGAAAGTAATTGAACATTTAAGATTTCGGAAGCCTCTGCAATGTCCTTAACGGTACCGTCTTTGTATAAAATTCCGATGCTGTCATCCTCAGGATTATACATGTCTTTTCCAATCTCCGTCAGAGTGAGAAGGTAGTGTGCGTCCTCATCTGGAATGCCCATGGCAACGGCTATCTGGTGCATTTTCTCTTGCAGATAATCATCCTCAGAACGTTGCTCGGTCACTTCTACCTTGAACAGATGACGGTCTGTCATATCTGTTGCCAATGTCGAGAGGATCTTGTCTTCGCTATGCTTCCACACCTTCAGAGCACTCCAGATGTCGGAATCGTCGAGTTCGGCATACATTTGCAGAGCTTCAGGATGAGAGGCAAACCACTGGGCGTCGATATCATTCTTGAGGAAGTAGGCGAGGGCAGGGGTGGCGAAAACGTTCAGACCCTGTCGAACCAGATACTTGGCCCTCTTCAGGGTATTGACCAGCACTTTCTCGTAACCAACTGCCGTCTTGTGCAGATAGACCTGCCAATACATCAATCTGCGGGTGGTCAGATAGTTCTCGATGGAATAGATACCTTTCGAGTCAACCACCAACTTGTCGTCGGCCACGTTCAGCATTTTGATGATGCGTGCCGAACCGATGTTTCCTTCTGTAACGCCGGTATAGAAGGAGTCGCGACGAAGATAGTCCAAGCGGTCCATGTCCAGTTGACTGGAAATCAGTTGATGGAATATTTTGTTGGGATATTCGTCCTTGAAAATGGAGATGGCCAGATTCAGCTGGTCTTTCAAATCGTGGTTTATCTGTTCCATCATCATCAAGGATATGTCCTCATGGGAAATGCCGTGAATCAGCGTGTTCTCCAAGACATGCGAGAACGGTCCGTGCCCGATGTCGTGCATTAGGATAGCGGCTTGTACGGCTTCGGCTTCGGAGTCGAAGATGTAAACACCTTTTTCCGTTAGCGACTTAATGGCTTCTGACATCAGATGGAAAGCCCCGAGAGAGTGTTGGAAGCGTGTATGTCGTGCCCCGGGATACACTACGGAGGCCAAGCCGAGTTGGTTGATACGGTTAAGACGCTGAAAAAAAGGATGCTGTACGATATCATACAGCAATCCTCTTTTAATTTTTATAAACCCGAAAACGGGATCACTAATTATTTTATGTTCGTTCATATTAATATATTAGCATTGACAAGAGGTAAGCCACAATGGTTGAGGTAAATACGCTAATCAATCCAGGCATCATGAACGAGTGGTTCAGCAGGTATTTACCAATTACCGTTGTGCCCGATCGGTCGAAGTTCACCGTGGCAATATCACTTGGATAATTGGGGATGAAGAAATATCCGTAAACGGATGGGAGCACACCCAGCAATATCGGACCGGCTATTCCCAAGGAGTAAGCCAAGGGTAACATAGCAACTACCACCGCACCTTGTGAGTTGATGAGCACAGAAACCAAGAAGAATACGAAGGCTATAGACCAGGGATATTCCTTCACGATGTCTGTCAGCATTACCTGCATCTCTTCCATATAATTAGAGAAATAGGTGTCGGCCAACCAGGCAATACCGTAGATAGCAACTACAGCCACCATACCTGATTGCCATACAGGACCGGCAACGGCTTTCTTGGGCGATGCCTTACAGAAGATAATCATCAGGGCAGCTGCGCTGATCATTACAATCTGGATGACGATGTTCATCTTCAGCGACTTTCCATCCCATGAGGGCAGGAGAGAAGGAACGGCAGCAAACAATACGATGACGCAGAGAGCTGCAACGAAGACGTAAACGGCACGCTTGGCCTCTTTGGGAATGTCCTTGTCGAGGGTTGTTGCTGATGAACCATAGATATACTCATATTGTGCAGGGTCTTTCAGCTTAGCCTGGAACACGGGGTCTTTGTCAAGGTCCAGTCCGCGATGATAGGAAGCGGCAGCTGCTGCCATCAGTCCACAGACACAGGCAGGAATGGAAATCATCAGCACACCAGGAATCGTAATGTCGAAACCGTTGGTGTTTGAGATACTAACGAAAGCAACCACAGCGGCAGCAATGGGCGAACAAGTGATACCCACCTGCGAAGCAATAGATGCTACACCGCAAGGACGCTCAGGACGAATGCCTTTCTTAAGTGCAATGTCGCAGATAATCGGCATTAACGTATAAACCACATGACCAGTACCTACCAATACCGTCAGGAAGAAGGTACAAAGGGGAGCCAGGAAGGTGATGCGGTCTGGATGTTTACGCAAAAGGCGCTCGGCTATCTGTATCAACCAGTCCATACCTCCTGATGCCTGCATAATGCCCGCACAGGTCACGGCAGCTATGATGATGTAGATAACATCGGTCGGGGGAGTGCCTGGTTTTAAGCTGAATCCGAAGACAAGAATGGCAAGGCCGATACCCGAAATAGCACCAAGTGCAAGACTACCGTAACGTGAGCCAACCCAGAGTGCTCCCAGCACGATCATGAGTTGCAGAATCATTAGTAATGTCATATTTTTATAGTTTTAAGTTATTCTAGTCTGCAAAAATAAGAAATAATTTCCAAATGACAAAGAAAAATAGAAAAATATGTGCAAAAAAAAGTCACGACACCACTTCAATATAGAAGCTGAAGGGGCGAAACCCATCGTTACAACTGATCATGGCACTCATCGGATTCTTCATCCACCCGTCGTAGAAATTGCCCTCACCCTTGGCCAATGATTCCACAAAGGTGCGCATAGATTCCCATGCCGAGGGGCACAAACCTTCAGGGCGTTGACCGTCAATGGAAATCCATTGCTGACCCGTGCTTACATCGCAAGTGTGATCTATCGGGTTCTCATATTGGACCATCAAGTCGGAATAGACCGTTTGGCGGATAGCCGTGATGCGTACCTTATTCATATTTATTGTTTAAGGGGTAAGGTCATGACGAAACGTGAACCACCGATATAGGCTGTGTCGAGCATGATGTCGCCACCGATACGACGAGCCAAGGAACGAGCCACCGTCAGACCGATACCTGTGCCATTGTAATATTCGTCCAACTGCACGAATTCTTCGAAGATGCGCTCGGCCTCCTTATGGGGAATGCCGATCTCGGTTATCTGTTGCTTGATTTCGTCAAGGGTTTCTTCGTCATATTGCATGCCGGGCGTGGTCAGCAATTGGGTGTAGCCCGAAAGTATATTGAGGGGCGTGCGAATCTCGTGGGAAATCTGCTGGATGAAGTCACTCTTCATGCGCGACGATTCCTTAGCCCGTTCGTTGGCCCGCTCCAGGTCTTTATAGGCATCCTCCAGTCTCATCGCTGCACGAGGGCGAATAATGATGAAAAGGCAGAAGGCCAGAATGATAAGAATCGATGCTATAATTGTCATATATCCATATTTTGCTGCAAAGTTACGAAAAGTCGAGAGCAAAACAAAGAAAATCTTTTCTTTTTTTGCCGAGACGAAGTAACTTCGCCAAGTTTTTGGCAGAGTTACGAAATAATTATCAAGATTGACACTTTATCACAAAAAAAAGTGTATCTTTGCCATCAAATTGGTAAATTACGATTATGATAGAAACAAATAATTATTATTGGTATGGAGTGGCGGCAGCGGTTTATATCGTGACGTGCATGATGTTTTCAGCAGTAAGAGCATTCCATAATTGCGGCACTCCGAAAGAGCGTAGAGACTACATTTGGCCCGACCGTAAGATGCAGGTTTGCATTTATCTCACCGCCCTCGTGCTTTTGCCTTATGTATTGAATCCCCATAGCGAGGCAGCGTGGCTTCTGATGAAGTCGTATTTCCCGTGTACCTATTATTTCTATTGCGGTTCGCTGATATTCTGCTTCTTCGGCACGGTGAAACAATGGAAAATGTGGAAGACCACCAATCTGATAGCGGCCATCATTACGTTTCTGGCCATGTTGCCTTTGATATTGCATGCCGAGCGCTTTGGTAGTTTCTACGACTATGTCAACGGTCTGCGTTTCGACTACTATGACCACTATATGGCTCAGCATCCTAATTCTATACCAGAGGCAGCTGCCGAGGCCAGCGGTTTTACTTCCTACAAGGCTTACACCAATGTCAAGGAACGTTTGCCAAGATAAATAGAGTCTAAGCATTGTTCGTATCTTCGTGGCATGAAAAAGATAACGCTAGTCACTTTCTCCAGTATTGTGAGCCTTTGGACGCTGTTGGTCTACAACATTCCGTTCTTCCTTTATGTGGCTCAGAATTCAGAGTCCAGCCTTGGTGGAAAGCTGTTCCTGCTGACCTCCCTGATGGTGGTTATGCTGGTGCTCAACTTCATGCTGACCTATCTTGCCATGTGGTTGTTGCGAATGGTGGGGCGCATCCTGTTGGCAGTCTTTTCTGTCATCAACGCTACGGCTTTCTACTTCATTTTTACCTATCATGCTATTATCGATGCCACCACCATTGAAAACGTGTTCAATACCAGATATGTAGAAGCTTCAGCTTTCTTCAGTTGGTGGATGTTCCTGTTCATCCTGGTCTTTGGACTCCTTCCCGCCTTATACTGCATTTTTCAGCCCATAGTCTTGGGTAGTGCCAAGAAAATGGGAGCTTATTGTGGCGCTTCGTTGGTTATCATATTGGTTGTTGCCGCCATGAATATCGGCCAGACATTATGGATCAGTCAGCACGACACGGAGTTGGGTGGACTATTGCAGCCTTGGTCTTATGTGGTGAATATCGGTCGCGTGATAAGCAGTCAGCATGATGAACAGGTTGAGGAAATAAAACTACCCGACGGTAAGATTACCGACCATGAGAAGGCGGTCGTGGTGCTCGTCATCGGTGAGTCGGCACGCAAGGCCAACTTCCAGCTCTACGGCTACAAGCGCGACACCAATCCGCTATTGTCTAAACAGAAAGATCTGAAGGTGTTCCAAGCCAATTCTTGTGCTACCTATACTACTGCTGGTACCAAGGCTATTCTGGAACCCCAAAATAGCGACGACCTCTATGAACTCCTGCCCAACTATGCCTTCCGCATGGGTGTTGACGTGTCGTGGCGCACCTACAACTGGGGCGAGCCACCCATTCATATTGACGAGTATTTGACCGACCAGGAACTTTCCAAGCTCTATCCTGAGGTGGACCGACGCTATGACGGACTGCTCTTTACCGGACTCCGTGAGCGCATCATGTCTAGTAAGAAAGACAAGGTGCTCATCATTCTGCATACCAGCACCAGTCACGGTCCACGCTATGTTGACAAGTATCCCAAGGAATTCGAAGTGTATAAGCCCGTGGCTAATAGCATTGAGGAAGGCGAGAAACACCTCAACCTACTCATCAATGCCTACGACAATACCATTCGCTATACCGACTATTTGCTTGACAATCTCATTCGCACCCTGCGCCAGATGGACGATTGGAAAAGTGCCATGATTTTCGTTTCTGATCATGGCGAATCGCTTGGCGAGAACAAGATGTTCATGCACGGACTGCCCATGAAACTGGCGCCTAAGGTGCAGTATGAAATACCATTTCTGGTATGGACCTCTGACGGTTTCAGAAACCACAAGCCTTCGAGCCAATTACCTGCTGTTCTTGACCAGCATTTCGTTTTCCATTCCGTGCTGAACCTGCTGTCTATCCAGTCGCCCGCCTACAACAAGGATTTCGATGTGTTTGAATAAGCATATCAGTAAAAAAAAAAGAATTATGACTTAACAACATGAAAATATGAACAAAACAGTATTGATTACAGGAGCAACGAGTGGCATAGGACTTGGTTGCGCTCGCAAGTTTGCAGAAAATGGTGACCGCTTGATTCTGACGGGTAGAAACGAGAAGCGTCTGGAGGAAATCCGTAAGGAATTGGAGGAAAAGGGAACAAAGGTGTTGATTTTGACCTTTGACGTGAGAGACAGCCAGAAAGCCAAACAACAGATTGACAATCTGCCTGAGGAATGGAAAGAGATAGATGTGCTGGTAAACAATGCTGGTTTGGCCCTTGGTCTAGAACCTGAGTATGAAGGCGATCTGAACGACTGGGAAGTGATGATTGACACAAACATCAAGGGCTTGCTGACCATGACACGACTTGTGGTGCCTGGAATGGTAGAGCGTAATAGCGGACATATTATTAATATTGGTTCGGTGGCTGGCGATGCGGCTTATGCTGGAGGTAATGTGTATTGTGCCACCAAAGCAGCTGTTAAAGCGTTGACCGACGGCCTGCGCATTGATGTGGCTAATACGGCCATTCGTGTGACTACGCTAAAGCCTGGTTTGGTTGAAACGAACTTCAGTAATGTTCGCTTTCATGGCGACAAGGAGCGTGCAACAAAAGTGTATCAAGGCATTAAGCCTTTGACTGGAGACGATATTGCCGATGTTGCGGTCTATGCTGCCAATGCTCCTGCTCACGTCCAGATAGCAGAAGTATTGATACTGGCTACGCATCAGGCAAGTGGAAGTGTGATAGTCAGGAAATAACGTAGATTTTTAGCTATCGTTTAAGGGAGCTGGTCATAGAGTTTGGTGATATAAGGACGTGGCCAGTCGCGAAGATGATAGCGGTCGGAATCATATTGCATCAAATCGAGGTCGATGGTAACCTGATCGTGAGTGCGACGGGCCTCGACCTCGAATTGCTTCAATACTTGTTCGATTTCAGAGACAGAGAGTAGGGTGTCGCCTGCAACGAGTCGATTCATGTACAGGCGACCAGTGCCCTTGATGTCCTTTGTCCATAGGGTAGGACTGAAGCGTGGATTGCGCAACAGCACGGCCATTCGCTGAGAGGCCCATTGGATGAAAACGGGCTGGCGATGGTTGGAACCCAAGGCTATCAGGACACGATGTGCGGTCATACCTTGTTCTTCTCTGTGAGGATGCCGTGACGATAAGCATAAAGCAGTTCGCGAAGGTCTTCAACCTGCGAACGCAGTTCAACGCCCTTGTCGGTATCAGCCACTAACATGCGGTGGGCAGAGAGCTCGACGAGTTGGGTGGTAGACTTGATGTCAATCCCTCTTTCGATAGCGTCTCTAGCACTCATAAATGGTTCATGCTGAACAAGTTGGAAACCGCGGCTATGGTAAACCAGCGTATATCCTGCAATACCCGTTTCCTTATGATAAGCCTCAGAGAATCCTCCGTCAATCACCATCAATTTGCCATTGGCCTTGATGGGATTTTCACCCTTAGAGGCATGAACGGGAACGTGGCCATTGATGATATGGCGATTGTTGCCAGTAACGCCGAAGGCATCGAGAATACGGTCGCACACTTCTTCGTTGTCGCGCAACTGGAAATAGGCTCCCTTTTCCTCCTTGAAAGTTTCCTTGTCGCTCAGGAAATAGCGCTCGAAGGTAGCCATCTTCGACTTGTCGAATAGGGGAGAATCCTTGCCACACCAGAGATAGAGGAAATAGTCGCGCGCATATTGACGCTGTTCTTTTTCCGTATCAGTATTGTAAGCCGAACGAACCATCATTCCGATGTTATGCATCAACTCCTTGCCAGTATAGAACTCGCCCTTGTAAAGTTCTACTTCCTTCAGCGTTCCATCGGGATTGAGCGGAACAGAAGCGTGATAGAGCAGATTCTGATTGCAGATGGAATACATGCAACCATGAGAGAGTAACATCTTGATGTGCTTCTGCAATTTCTCGCTGACGCGGAAAGAATGGTGAAGGCGTTCCATCAACTGATATTCCTCAGGAGTGAGTTCGTTGGGATGCTCTGGGTCGACGGTAGGGAAGTGGCATGAGCGCATCTCATATTCTTTTCCGTCAACGATATAGACACCACGCTTGTAGTCGATGTGCTCCAGCACGCAACGGTCTTCCATCTTCCATTCAGGACGACGATGGAATATCTGAGCCTCCTTCTTAAACTGTATAACCGAAATGGCTTTGTGCATCTGGGCGGTCAGTCGCTGATATTTTTCCTCCATCGTGTCGCCTCTCAGCAGGTTGGGCATGAACTCCTCGCAGGGGTCGTCGCCATAGATCTCCATTGCAAAGGTGGCCAGAGGTACAAGGTTGATACCATAGGCTTCCTCGATGGTAGTGAGATTGGCATAACGCAATGAGAGGCGCAACACATTACAGATACAGGCATTGTTGCCGGCAGCAGCGCCCATCCATAACATATCGTGGTTGCCCCACTGAATGTCCCAGGAATGATATTGGCGCAAGGTGTCCAGAATAATGTGAGCACCAGGGCCACGGTCGAAGATGTCGCCCAAGATGTGCAATTGGTCGATGGAAAGACGTTGGATGACGTTGCAGACAGCCACGATGAAATCGTCGGCTCGTCCTGTTGAAATAATCGTATCGACAATCACATTCACATAAGCGGCCTTGTCAATATCGTCGGTGCGCTCGTGAAGCAGTTCCTCAATGATATAAGCGAACTCCTCAGGGAGCGATTTGCGCACCTTAGAACGAGTATATTTTGAAGAAACATCACGACAAACGCTGACCAAGCGGTGGATGGTAATGTGATACCAGTCGTCCATATCTTCTTCGGAAGCTTTGATCAGTTCCAATTTCTCCTCAGGATAATAAATCAGGGTGCATAGTTCGCGACGTTCCGACTCGCGAATGTCGCCTCTAAACAGTTCACTTACCTTGCGTCGGATATTACCCGATGCATTTTTCAATACATGTTGGAAAGCCTGGCTTTCTCCATGCAGGTCGGCCAGAAAATGTTCTGTACCTTTTGGCAGGTTCATGATAGCCTCCAGATTGATAATCTCTGTCGCTGCCGATGCAATGGTCGGAAACGAGGTAGAGAGCAACTCCAGATAGTGCATGTCACGATGAATAGTTGTCTTACTCATAGTCTTATATTTTTAGGTGGTTTTCTACTTGTAGTCTTATTCGCTTTGTAATTCGGTCGTTGAGCGGAGGAACAGGCATGAAGCCTTCGGTGAAACCGGTCAAATCGTGCATCACTTGCATCAGTCGACCTGCCATCTTCAGCAGGTTCTGTTCTTCCAACTTTTCACAGAGCCTGTCTTCCTCGCAATCATGTTGGCGAAGTTCCTTGTCCAATTCTATCAGATGCATGATGGTGAGTTGGTTGCGAAGAACCAGTTTCTTCAGATATTTGAAGGTTGCCAGCAAACGGTCGTTCTCAGAAACGAAGCTAATGCCGATGACACTCTCGATAGAATGAGGCGTTTCATAACCTGACGGCAGGAAATAGTCAATCTTTTCCACGTCAAAGTCAGGCGCTTGAAAGTTCATGACTTGAATGCCTCGAAGAATGGTATTGGTAATCTTCTCCTGATGAGCATAGCAGAGCAAGAGTCTCCATTTTTCCAATGTGTCAGGAGCAGAGTGGGGCTCTTCAGCCAGCCATTGCCGACTACCGGTAACACCCGTGATGATAAGTTGTTGGAGCGTAGACTGCATTTCCTCGTCCATCAGTTCCAGCTGGTTAGAATCCATTACCTTTCGATAGATATGGAAAGTCTGGCGGGCCATCTCCTGTCTGGTGATGGATTGCGTGATAATCGCATTCTTGATGATGACTGTTCGGTCGTTCCATCCCAGTTTGCGCATACACTCTTCTTCCATCTTTCCTTGGATAATAACAGCATAAGACTGCTGCACCATCCTTTTCAGATAAAGCAATTGCTTGGGGAGTTTCTCGTTCCAATAGTTATCCTTCATCACCCAAGGCTCTAATTGTCCATAGGGCGAAAGGACGATGCGTGTTTCTGACTTAATAGCCTGACGAGCAATGAAATACAGAGAACTGTTCCAGCAACCATGAATATGCAAGATGTCGTAATGAGATGAGCGAAGGTTCTGTTGAGCTTCCTTGGCCTCCGTCACCATTTCGTTACTACACTCTAAGCCCATACCTTCGTGAAGCATGGTCACATAAAGGCTGATCATGCTGTCGTCTTTGGGATAGAAATGCAATATTCTCATCTAGGTATGGATTAATAAAACATATTCTTACTTAACACGTGCATGCGAAGGCTTAGCAACTTTGCCCCGTTGATTTTCTGGTCGAATAACTTGATGGCTTCGTGAATACAGGTCGATTTCACCATCATCGTGCTATACAAGCCTCGACGGAACAAGAATAAACGGCCTTGATGACCACGTCTAGACTTACGCTCTGCCTTTAGGATATAAGAGGCTGCCTCGTCCAATGTATTGAACGACTGGATAATATTGGACTTGTCGTGATAGTCTATCACAACCTCTGAGTGATTGTCAAGATTGCCCACCAGCGTGTAAATCCATCTGTCCGACAACGGAGGACGAGTGATGTCGGCCAACACAATCCATTCGCCATGAGCAGCCTTGGCACCGATTGTCAGAGCCAGTCGCAGTCTGCTGGGATAAGGCACAATGGAAGAGGGTAGGAAAGTGGTATAAAGATGAGGATATTCTGTCTTCATGCGCTTCAGCACGTCGGTTGTTTCATCGGTTGATGAGTCGTTTACCACAATGACTTCATAATCCGCCTCGCCTTGTTGGGTGAGGAAGATAGGCAGGTTTTGCTCTAAATCATGAGCCTGATCCTGCACAGCCATGATGACAGAAATCTTTGGTCTTTCTGATGTCATTCTAAATATTATATTTCATCGCTCGCATAGCCTTGAGGCAGTTTGCGGCAATTGTATTGCGAAGCCATGATCTCGCCATAGGCTCCAGCAGAACGGATAGCGATTAAATCGCCTCTGTGCGAGCAGTTCAAGTCTATCTGTTTGGCAAACACATCGCTCGACTCGCAAATAGGACCCACCACGTCGTAAGCTTCCTTGGGTTCATCGCTACTGATGTTCTCAATCTTATGATAAGCCTGATAGAGGGCAGGACGAATCAAGTCCGTCATACCGGCATCCACGATACAGAACTTCTTGCAAGCGCCTTCCTTTATATATAAGGTACGCGCGATAAGGGAACCACATTGTGCTACAACGGCACGTCCTAATTCGAAATGAAGGGTCTGACCAGGGCGAAGCTTCAACTTCTTGGCATAGGTGTCGAAGTAGGCCTTGAAGTCAGGAATGGGCACCCGATTGGGGTGTTGGTAGTCAACACCTAATCCACCACCGACATTGATGTTTTCTACACGAATGCGATGGTTCTCCAATTGTGTCTGCAATTCATTGACACGATTGCATAGTGCTTCAAAGTCGCCCATATCGAGAATCTGTGAACCAATATGGAAGTGTAAGCCTACAAAGCGAACGTTCTGCATAGCTGATGCCCGCTCAATGACATCTTCCATATCACGCATAGCAATACCAAACTTGTTTTCTGCAAGTCCAGTAGTGATATTGGCATGGGTATGAGCTCCAACATTGGGATTGATGCGTAATGCTATTCGCGCCACCTTTCCCTTCTTGGCAGCCAACTCGTTAATCACTTCCAGTTCTGGAATGCTCTCTACGTTGAATGCGAAGATATCGTTATCCAGACCTAAATTGATTTCCCAGTCACTCTTGCCAACGCCTGCATATACAATCTTTTTTGCTGGAAAACCTGCCTTCAGCGCAGCTTCTATCTCGCCACCACTGACACAGTCGGCTCCCAAACCTGCCTCGCGGATGATACGAAGAACTCTGGGGTTAGCATTGGCCTTAATGGCATAGTGTACCACAAACTCTTCGTGTTTCTGTATTTCCGCGTTAATGGCACGGAGCGTTGCTCTCAACAACTCCGTATCATAATAATAGAACGGTGTTTGTATTCGTTCCAGTTTCTCGATTGGAAAAATTCCCTTCATGTTAGTTTTGTGCTTGTCGTTTTATTATTTGTTAAAGAGGTTGTCGCTCAATGATTGCAAAGCGCGCTTTTTGTCTTCTTCCTTGATGAGGAATGAGATGTTGTAGTTGGAACCGCCATAGGAAATCATGCGAACAGGGATATTCTTCATGGCGTCCATCACCATTGTCTCGAAGCCAATGTTAGACCAGTCGAGGTCGCCGACAACGCAGATGATACACATGCCGGTGTCAACGGTAACGGTACCGTATTTCTTCAACTCGTCAACGATTTCGCCCAGATGAGCAGAGTTGTCGATAGACATTGATACTCCAACCTCTGATGTGCAAACCATATCGATGGGAGTCTGGTATGACTCGAAAATCTCGAATACCTTGCGCAGGAAACCTGTAGCCAGCAACATGCGACTGGACTTAATCTTAATGGCGATGATATTGTCCTTAGCGGCAACGGCCTTGATTTTGCCATATTCTGTCTTGTTAGAAATGGTAGTACCCTCAGCGTCAGGCTGCATGGTGTTCAGCAAACGAACGGGAATACCGGCATACTTAGCTGGCTGAACACAAGTGGGGTGCAGAATCTTTGCACCAAAATATGCCAACTCAGCTGCTTCCTCGAAGTGAAGCTGATGAACGGGCTCTGTGTGGTCAACCACGCGAGGGTCGTTATTGTGCATACCATCGATATCGGTCCAGATCTGAATCTCTTCAGCATTCAGAGCAGCACCAATCAGAGAAGCGGTATAGTCAGAACCACCACGCTGCAGATTGTCAATCTCGCCATAGGCATTGCGACAAATAAAGCCTTGGGTGATGTAAACCTGCTGACCTTCGTTTTGCTCCATGATAGCAGCCAACTTCTCCTTGATATATACGGGGTCTGGCTCAGAGTTCTTGTCTGTACGCATGAAGTCGAGCGCATTGATCAAGGCAGCCTTGATGCCTTTTTCCTTCATGTAGTTTACAACCATGTTGGTCGACATCATCTCGCCCTGAGCAACAATACTCTTCTCCTCAAAAGAGGTGAACAGCTCCTTGGTAAACGAGCGGAGATAGTTCATTTCAGACTGAAGGAATTCACGTGTCTGGCTCTTCATCTCCTCAGTAGAGTAGAGCTCTTCCACGTGCTTCATGTACATTCGCTCCAGCTGGTTGATGACCTCATTGGCTCCATCTGGATTCTTCTTGTAGAGATAGTCAGAGATTTCAACGAGTGAATTGGTGGTGCCCGCCATTGCAGACAATACAACAAATACAGGCTCGCCCGACTTGGTTACTAACTCAGTTACATCCATCATGCGGCTCGGTGTTCCTACCGATGTTCCGCCAAACTTCATTACTTTCATTGTCTTATCTTGTTTTTATTTATTATCAACTATCAATTATCAACTAGCGAACGCGCTACATCGACAGATCCTCACGAGTGGAATAATCCAGCGTGCGAACCTCATCGTCACCATCCTCTTCTTGACAGAGTGCTATCTTGTTATAATCGTTGGTAATCTCTTCCAGACGCTGGTCGATACAACGATAAACAATTCCAGGATACTGGGCAAGCAGAGGAATATTATGAGTGGTCATAATAACAGCGGTACCCGTTTGCGTAATCTGACGCAACAACTGCAGGATATTTGCTGCTGTCTCTGGGTCCAGATTGCCCGTAGGCTCATCAGCAATAATCACCTTGGGCTTGTTCAGGATGGCACGAGCAATGGCTATGCGCTGTTGCTCACCACCAGACAATTCGTGTGGGAAACGGTCGGCATAGTCTTGCATCTCCACATCTTCCAAAACGTCCTTGATGCGTTCCTCTATCTCGTCCTTCTTCTTCCATCCTGTAGCTTTCAGAACGAACTCCAGGTTAGCACGAACGGTACGGTCGCTCAACAACTGGAAGTCCTGGAAGATAATGCCCATCTGTCTGCGCAAGGCTGGAATGTATTTCCGCTTCAAGCCACGCAAGTCGTGATTCAACACAAAAGCATTCTCTGCCTCATCGACGTCCAATTCGAAGTAGAGTGTTTTCAGCAGCGTGCTCTTTCCTGCACCTACACGTCCGATGATGTATATAAACTCACCTTCATCCACATGGAAATCAACGTCTTTCAGTACGAGGATTCCATCTTTCTGGTAGATATTCGCTTTTTTGTAATCTATTAGCATCTTGAAATTTACAATTTGACGATTTACAATTTACGATTTATTATTTCATTGTGCCTGCAGCTTTGGCTTCACGGCGCTTCTTGTCCCAATTCGGGTCGTGGCGCTTTTGCAACTCCTGAGCCACTTCCTCGATACGAAGACCTTTCTCTGTCAACATCACCAGAAGGTGATACAGCAAATCGCTGGCCTCATAGACCAGATGGTCGCTAGTGCCATTGGTGGCTTCTATCACAGTCTCCAGTGCTTCTTCGCCCACTTTCTGGGCTATCTTATTGATGCCTTCCTTGAAGAGTTTCGTGGTGTACGAACCTTCTGGCATCTCTTCTTTCCTGCGATTGATAAAGTCCTGCAATTCCGTTAAGAAGAGTAGGGGATTGGCATGATTCTCTTCTCCCCAGCAGGTGTCTGTCCCTGTATGGCAGGTGGGACCATCGGGATGAGCCTGAATGAGCAGTGTGTCATTATCGCAGTCCACTTTGATATCCACCAGATTCAGAAAGTTTCCTGATGTCTCACCCTTTGTCCAGAGCGTATTTCGTGTACGACTCCAGAAGGTGACGTGCTTGGTGTCCAGCGTTTTCTGGTAGGCCTCTTCATTCATGAAGCCCAGCATCAGCACCTTCTGTGTCACAGCGTCTTGTATGATAGCAGGTACAAGACCACCCATTTTCTCAAAATCTATCTTCATAGTCTAACGTTTATTCCTTCATTGTGTAAATACTGCTTGAGTTCTGGCACAGGAATCTCGCCAAAATGGAACACAGAGGCTGCTAAGGCTGCATCCGCATGCCCTTCCACAAAGACATCGCGGAAGTGTTCCTTACATCCTGCGCCACCACTAGCGATAATGGGGATGCTCAAGGTATCAGACAATTCGCGTAGTGCCTCATTGGCAAATCCTTGTTTTGTTCCATCGTGATTCATCGACGTAAAGAGAATCTCGCCAGCACCACGTTCCTGTGCCTCACGAGCCCATTCAAAGAGTCCGCGCTCTGTGCGCTCGCGTCCACCTTTTAGGTAACAATGCCAGCCGTCTTCATCCAGACGGGCATCTATGGCAACCACACAAACCTGCGAGCCGAAACGGGTGGTGATTTCATTAATAAGTTCTGGACGACGAATGGCAGCACTATTCACGCTAACCTTGTCGGCACCAGCATAAAGCAGTCGCTCCACGTCTTTTAGTTCGTTGATACCACCACCAACGGTAAACGGAATGTTGATCTCCTTTGCCACTCGAGTCACCATCTCTGTAAAGGTCTTACGACCTTCGAAAGAGGCTGTAATGTCAAGGAAGCAAAGCTCGTCAGCACCTTGCTCGCTATAGGTCTTTCCCAACTCTACAGGATCGCCAGCAGAGCGAAGATTGATGAAGTTGGTGCCCTTTACGGTTTCACCATCCTTCACATCCAGACAGGGTATTATGCGTTTTGCCAGTCCCATAGTTCTTGCAAATTAATTTTTCCTTCATAGATAGCCTTTCCGAACACCACGGCGGGTATTCCCGCAGCATCGAGCGACTTGATATCTTCAATGGAAGAAACGCCTCCGCTGGCAATGAGATGCAACTTGAGGTATTCCTTCATCACACGCTGATAGAGTTCAATGGCAGGCCCCTGCAGCGTTCCGTCCTTTGAAATTTCTGTGCATAGCACATTTCTTACACCAGCATCAATGTAGCGACGCAGGAAGGGTAGGAGGTCTTCCGTAGAGTCTTCCTTCCATCCGTTAATGCTGATTTTCCCATTCCTCACATCTGCGCCAAGAATCAATCGTTCAGCGCCATATTGCTCAACCCACGACAGAAACAGCTCTGGCTGAGTCACAGCTATCGAACCAACCGTTACCATCGAGGCACCGTTGTCAAAAGCCTTGCGAATGTCTTCATCGGTCTTGATTCCTCCACCAAAGTCAACAATCAAGTTGGTTGCTTTCGTGATACGGTTCAGCACCTCGTCATTGACAATATGCTTCGACTTGGCACCATCCAGGTCAACCATATGAAGTCTGCGAAAACCAATTCGCTCAAACTCCTGCGCCATTTCCAGCGGATTGCCGTAAACGGTCTTTTGGTCATAGTCGCCCTTGGTCAGTCGTACACACTGTCCTTCAATGATGTCTATGGCAGGTATCAGTTCTATCATAATGCTAAGAAATTCTTGATGATTTGTTCACCCACGCGTCCACTTTTCTCTGGGTGGAATTGGCAGGCATAAAAGTTGTCTTTCTGTAAGGCAGCTGAGTAAGGCTGTATATAATCAGCGATGGCTGCAGTGTCTTCGCACAAAGGAACGTAATAGGAATGTACGAAATAAACGTAAGGATTATCGCCTAAACCCTCGAAAATGCTACATTTTACATCGCCTATCTCTCTTCCATCTTCCTTCTTCCATCTTACATCTAAAGCGTTCCATCCCATGCAGGGCACTTTATCTTCGTGACGAGTAGGGGAGAAGCGCTTCACTTCTGCGTCGAAGATGCCGATACAGTCCACATCTCCTTCCTCAGAGTGCTTGCAGAGCAGTTGTTGGCCCACACAGATACCGAAAACGGGCTGTTTCAGGTTCTTGATAACCTCGTCCAAACGCCGTGCCTTCAGATATTCCATAGCTCCACGAGCTTCGCCTTGCCCAGGAAACAGCACACGGTCGGCCTTCTGCAATTGCTCGGCATCGTCCGTCAGCAAAGGCTCTACGCCCAATCTGCGCAGCGCGTTAACCACTGAGTAGATGTTTCCTGCGTTATATTTTACGATGGCTACGTTCATAAAACAATCCATTCAATTTGTGAAATTCGTGTTCGTTTTACGAGAAAATAATCGTTTTGTTCTTGTAAGTCAATATCTTACGCTGAATATGCTTGGAAACAGCGTGAGAAAGCACAATTTTCTCCAAATCTTTTCCTTTCAGCACCAGACTTTCTGGTGTGTCCTTATGACTGATGCGCGTAACATCTTGCTCAATAATCGGACCAGCATCCAGTTCTGCAGTTACATAGTGGCTGGTGGCTCCGATAATCTTCACGCCACGTTCCCAAGCCTGATGGTAGGGCTTTGCGCCCACAAAAGCGGGCAAGAACGAGTGGTGGATGTTGATGATATGATGCGGAAAAGCAGCAATCATTTCGTCTGAAATGATTTGCATATAACGGGCCAGTACGATAAACGAGACGTCTTCCTTCTTCAGCAGCTCCATTTCAGCTTGTTCCACTTCCTGTTTGTTAGAATGGTCTTTTTTGATGCTCCACACGTAAAAAGGAATGCCAAACTGCTCAGCAACATAGCGCAAATCTTCGTGATTAGATACAATACACGGAATATCGCAGTTAAATTCTCCAGCTTTCCAGCGAGCCAGCAGGTCGTACAGACAATGGCTCATTTTCGATACGAAAATCGCCATTCTGGGACGTTTGTCACTATAATAGAGGCTGAATTTCATCTGATAACGCTGGGCATAAAGCGTTGATATATAGTCATAAAGCTTATCGCGTGGGATCAAGAATCCGTCCAGTTCCCATTCAATTCGCATGAAGAACATTCCGTCTTGTTTGTCCACGTACTGGTCAAGGTATACAATGTTACCTTTGTTATCCGTAATAAATCTAGTTACTTCTGATATAATGCCTTGCTGATCAGGACAGTGCAGAAGCAAAATTGCTGTTGGTTTCATTTCTAAATCTTTCTTTTGTTTCAATCCTTTTAAAATTAGGTGCAAAGATACGTATTTATTCTGAAACTGCCAAATCTTACACCTTATAAATATATATTTGTTTTCCAAAATAATACGTATTATGATAAATAGAGTATATTGTATTCAATATTTCCCTACTCATTTTTGCTGATTTTGGAATTAAAATTGTATTTTTGCAGAAAATTAGCAAAAACTATAAGGTTATGATTAAGGATTTTAATTTCTATGCACCAACTCGCGTCGTTTTTGGACGTGAGGCTGAATCTAAGATTGGCCAGCTGGTAAAATCACAAGGTGCAACCCATGTTCTTGTTCATTATGGTGGCGGATCAGCCGAACGCTCAGGCTTGTTGTCTGTGGTTCGTCAGCAACTCAATGATGCAGGCATTCCGTTTACAGAACTTGGTGGCGTTGTGCCTAATCCACTTTTATCTAAGGTTTACGAAGGCATTGAGATTTGTCGTCAGAAAAACGTCGATTTTATTCTAGCCGTTGGTGGCGGAAGCGTTATCGACTCTTCTAAGGCCATTGGCTATGGTGTTCCTTACGATGGCGACGTATGGGACTTCTGGTGTGGAAAAACTCCTGAAAAATGCCTGCCTGTTGGAGCTGTGCTCACAATTCCTGCTGCTGGTTCAGAAATGTCGTCCAGCACCGTTATTACCAAGGACGAAGGCTTACTGAAACGCGGTGTTAACAGCGATTTATGCCGTTGTAAGTTTGCTGTCATGAATCCTGAGCGCACCTACACCTTGCCTGCTTATCAGACTGCTGCAGGTGCTACTGATATCATGATGCACACCATGGAGCGCTATTTCACTAAATATGAGGACATGACGCTGACGGATGCCATTTCTGAGGCCCTACTGCGCACCGTTAAAGACGCTGTACAGGTGGTTTTACTGCATCCTGACGATTATCGCAATCGTGCCCAAATTATGTGGGCTAGCTCCTTGTCACATAACGATTTAACGGAATTGGGAATGGAGAAAGATTTTGCCACCCATAAGCTCGAACACGAGCTGAGCGCCCTATTCGGCGTTACTCATGGCGCTGGATTGGCCGCTTTGTGGCCTTCATGGGCTCGTTATGTCAAAGACCGTCATTTGAGCCGTTTTGTCCAGTTTGCTGTGAATGTAATGGGCGTTGACAACGATTTTGCGCATCCCGATGAAACCGCTGAAAAAGGTATTCGTGCTATTGAGGATTTCTATCACAAGATTGGTATGCCTATCAATATCCACGAATTGATAGGACGTGAGATTACTGACGATGAAATCGACGTTTTAGTTGACAAATGTTCTCGCGGAGGCACCATTAACATAGGTGCTATGGAGGTGTTGGACGCTAAGGCTATGCGCGACATTTATAAGTTGGCGAAGTAGGGGGGTATCTCCCCTACTCGCTTCCCCTACTCGTCTTTTAGCGTTGGAAGCGACAGATGATAGCGAACAGCCAGGAATCTAATCAAGCAAGTTACCATGAAAGACGCTATAACTGTTGCTTCAATGGGAACCATAAGAATATCTAGTAACCAATAAGTTATACCTCCAAGAACTGCCGCCATTGCATAGATTTCCTTATGGAAGATTACAGGTACATTATTTAATAATATATCGCGGATGACACCACCTGCTGAACCCGTGATACAGCCCATGATGATGGCCACCCAATAAGGTTGTCCGAAGAGTAGCGACTTCTGGATTCCTGCTATCGTAAACAGCGCCAATCCCAAAGTATCGAACACAAACCATGTGTTGCGTAAACCCTCCATGTGTTTTGTAAAAATAATAACAAAAATCAGCGCCAACGCCGTACAGATCATATAAAACGGATTGGTCATCCAGAATGGTGTTACTCCCAACATCACGTCGCGAATGGTACCACCACCAATGGCTACCGCAATACCACACACATAGCCGCCAAACCAATCGAAATGCTTTGCAGCTGCATGTCTGATACCTGATATGGCAAAGGCAAACGTACCTAAAAACTCAATAATCTGCTGTATGATATTCTCGTACTCCATTTCCACTTTTCACTATTGATGTTTCACATCGAGCTCGCTCACGTTCGACATAGCTTAAGCAAGCTTAGCTCTGTTCTCACTTAATCGCGACCTTCACTTTTCACTAGCGAAGCGTTTCCCCCAATAATTCACCATTCGTTCATACAATTTCTCTTCTGCCGGCGAATGCTGGGCGTGCCACAGACGCTCTTCTTGCAGCGCATCAGGCATATATTGCTGGGGCGTAAAATGGCCGATGAAATCGTGTGGATATTTATATCCGTCGCTATATCCCAGGTCTTTCATCAACGATGTTGGCGCATTGCGCAGGTGCAACGGCACAGGCTGGTTGCCCATCTTTTGCACCAATTCCAACGCGGCCCCTATGCCCAGATATGCTGAATTACTCTTGGGCGATGTGGCCAGATAGACGGCACATTCTGCCAATGGTATGCGACCTTCTGGCCATCCTATCTTCATCACAGCATCGAAAGCGGCATTCGCCAGCAACAATGCATTGGGATTTGCCAATCCAATATCCTCTGCAGCCGATATAACCAGTCTGCGCGCTATGAACTGTGGGTCCTCCCCACCCTCAATCATACGGGCCATCCAGTAGAGTGCAGCATCAGGGTCTGAGCCACGAATCGACTTGATGAATGCCGATATGATGTCGTAGTGCATCTCGCCGTCTTTGTCGTATGCCAGTGGGTTCTGCTGCAAGCATTCTTCCACGATAGAATCAGTGATTACAATCTCATCATTGCTTGAACTCTCAACTACTAATTCCAAGATATTTAATAACTTACGAGCGTCACCTCCGCTATACCGCATCATGGCCGATGTCTCTTTCAGCTCTATCTTGCGTTCCTTTAAGATGATGTCTTTCGTAATGGCGCGCTGAAGCAGTTCCTGCAAATCTTCCTTTTCCAGCGATTTCAGCACATACAATTGACAGCGCGACAACAACGGACGAATCACCTCAAACGATGGATTCTCCGTCGTAGCACCTATCAGCGTCACGATACCTTTTTCTACAGCCCCCAACAGCGAATCCTGCTGCGATTTGGAAAAACGGTGGATTTCATCGATAAACAGTATGGGCGAAGCCTCGTTGAAGAATCTACCCTTCTGCGCCCTTTCTATCACCTCGCGCACATCCTTTACCCCGCTCGTCACGGCCGATAGCGTATAGAACTGCGTCTGCAATTTATTGGCAATAATCTGCGCCAGCGTAGTCTTGCCCACTCCTGGAGGTCCCCATAATATAAAAGAGGAGATGCGTCCTGCGTCTATCATCTTACGCAGCACGGCACCCTCGCCTACCAAATGCTTCTGCCCAATGTAATCGTCGAGCGAGCGCGGACGTAATCTTTCTGCTAACGGTTCAGCCATAATTCAGATGCAAAGGTACAAAATAAATAAGAATTGATCATCTGGAATGCATATTTTTTTAGTTCTACAGCAAATTTTTCTCTTTTCTCTATACACTTTACACTTTTTTTCGTACATTTGCAAGCAAATAAACAAAAAATATACAATTACACTATGGCAAAAGAAACAACAAGCAACAAAGCACTTAGTCTGAAGTCGCTGACAAAGAGCAGCGTATGGGACGTACAGGAAAACGACATCTTTCGCATGCTCGATGCAGCAGAGAAGGATGCAGAATTGAAAGACAATCTGCGCCACTATGCCGACATCATCAGGAGCGCTTTTATGATAGAAGATGTTAAAGACGACAGCAAGCCCGTTCTCGAGAAATATGCCAAGCAGGGCTATAAAGTAGGCAGTATTAAGTTTAGCGAAGACCAGAAGATTACGTGGGCCATCAAGAAGCGCCCCATTGTTCGCGTTACCGACCTTACTTACGAGAACATTCGCCACATCACGGCTGCCAAGCTCATCGAGGTACTAGACCGCAATTTCGGCGGCGGATGGGACTCACTGTCGCAGTCCATTCAGGACATCATTGAGAGTGGTTTCGACATTTCCACCACTACCCTTCCCAAAGAGCGTCTGCACAAGAAGGGCGGCATGTACGAGAAGAAGGTTGCCGACGGCTACGAGGTGCTCGAGGTGGCAAAAGGTTCTTGGGTAGAGGCCATCTTTGCCAAGTTGAAACCTGAAACCATCAAGCCACGCATGCGCTTCGACGAACCTAAGGGCTTTGGCGACGAGGACGACGAGGATGCAGACGTTGAAATCGTTGACGATTACAACAGCCCCGATGAGGACGATGTTGAAATCGACGATCCCAACGACGACGAAATCAACGAGAACAACTATCGTACCACGTTCGATATCGCTGCCGATCCTGACGAGGACGCTGAATCGCTCTCCGATTTCATCGCTGACGAGTAAGATTCTTGAATCCTGAAACTTGAATCCTGAAACTATATTTTTATTTCTAATCTATAAACTATGAACATTCCATGTGTATTCTGGCTCGTGCCCATTGCATCTATCGTTGCTCTGGGCATGGCTTTTTTCTTCTTCCGTCAGATGATGGGCGAAGACGAGGGAACGCCCCGCATGAAGGAGATTGCCCTCTACGTTCGTAAAGGTGCTATGGCTTATCTGTGGCAACAGTACAAGGTCGTAGGCATTGTGTTTGTGGTGCTCTGCGCCCTGTTTGCCTTCATGGCCTACGGTCTGAATGTGCAGAACCCCTGGGTGCCGTTTGCCTTCCTCACGGGTGGCTTCTTCTCTGGATTGGCTGGTTTCTTCGGCATGAAGACCGCCACATACGCTTCTGCCCGCACGGCTAATGCTGCCCGCCAGAGTCTGAACAGCGGTTTGAAGGTTGCCTTCCGCTCAGGTGCCGTCATGGGTCTCACCGTCGTAGGTCTCGGCCTGCTCGACATTGCTATCTGGTTCATTGCGCTGAACAGATTCACTGACGATTCACTCATCACCATCACCACCACCATGCTTACCTTTGGTATGGGTGCCTCGACGCAGGCCCTCTTCGCCCGTGTTGGTGGAGGTATCTACACCAAGGCCGCCGACGTGGGTGCCGACATTGTGGGTAAGGTCGAAGCCGACATTCCTGAGGACGATCCACGCAACCCCGCTACCATTGCCGATAACGTAGGCGATAACGTAGGCGACGTGGCTGGTATGGGTGCCGACCTCTACGAGTCGTATTGCGGTTCTGTGCTCTCTACTGCTGCCCTTGGTGCTGCCGCCTTCTCTGTGGCTGGTCTCGAGGTTCAGTTGCGTGCTGTCATTGCCCCCATGTTGATTGCCGCTGTGGGCGTCTTCCTGTCGCTCTTCGGCATCTTCCTGGTTCGCACCAAGGAGGGAGCCACCATGCGCGACCTGCTGAAGTCTCTGGCCCTTGGCACCAATGTCAGTGCCATTCTCATTGCCATTGCCACCTTCGGCATCCTTTATTTCCTTGGCATTGAAAACTGGCTCGGCCTCTCCTTCTCTGTCATCAGCGGACTGGCTGCAGGTGTCATCATCGGTCAAGCCACCGAGTATTACACCTCTCATTCCTACAAGCCCACCCAGAAAATCTCTGAGGCTGGTCTTACAGGTTCTGCCACCGTTATTATTAAAGGTATAGGCACGGGCATGATTTCTACCTGCATCCCCGTCATCACCATTGGTGTCGCCATCATTCTCAGCTTCGGCTTTGCCAATGGCTTCGACCTCTCCATGTCTAGCGAGAGTCTGGCTCACGGACTCTATGGCATTGGTATCGCTGCTGTAGGTATGCTCTCTACGCTGGGCATTACGCTGGCCACCGACGCTTACGGACCTATTGCCGACAATGCCGGTGGTAATGCCGAGATGTCTGAACTGGGCGAAGAGGTTCGTCATCGTACCGACGCGCTCGACGCTCTGGGCAACACCACTGCTGCTACCGGTAAAGGCTTTGCCATTGGTTCTGCAGCCCTCACCGCCCTCGCTCTCCTCGCCTCTTACATCGAGGAAATCAAGATTGCTATGGAGCGTGCCGGCATCATGATGGAGAATGTCAAGGGCGAAACCATCAATGCCGCTCAGGCCACCATCCCTGATTTCATGAACTATTTCCAGGTCAACCTCATGAACCCCAAGGTGCTCGTGGGCGCTTTCATCGGCGCTATGGCTGCCTTCCTGTTCTGCGGACTCACCATGGAGGCTGTAGGTCGTGCTGCTCAGAAGATGGTTGAAGAGGTTCGCCGTCAGTTCCGCGAAATTCCTGGCATCCTCGAAGGCACAGGCACTCCCGACTATGGTTCCTGCGTTGAAATCTCAACCCGTGCTGCTCAGCACGAAATGATATTCCCCTCGCTTCTCGCCATTGCCATTCCTATCGTCGTAGGTTGCGTGCTCGGCGTTGCAGGTGTGTTAGGCCTGTTGGTTGGCGGATTGGCTGGAGGCTTCACCCTTGCTGTCTTTATGGCCAATGCAGGTGGTGCGTGGGACAATGCCAAGAAGATGGTCGAAGAAGGCAACTTTGGTGGTAAGGGCTCGTTTGCTCATAAGGCTACCATCGTGGGCGACACCGTGGGCGATCCCTTCAAGGATACCTCTGGTCCATCGCTCAATATTCTCATCAAACTCATGTCGATGGTCAGCATTGTAATGGCTGGTTTAACCATCCTCTTTATCTAAAATCCACAGGGAAAGGGCTCATTTCATCGGAAAATGAGCCTTTTTCCTACTTTTTTTGAAAAAAGTCTCGAAAAAGTTTGGTGGATTCAAAAATACTGCGTACCTTTGCACCCGCAATCGAGAAAACGATGCACCCGTAGCTCAGTTGGTAGAGCACCTGACTCTTAATCAGGGTGTCCAGGGTTCGAACCCCTGCGGGTGTACAAAAGAGAGGTTTTTACCTCTCTTTTTTTTTTTTATGTGTTGTACAAAACTACCACAGTTTATGAAATATGTGGTTACTTTGTACAATCGAATAATAATGTTTTTTTAAGAACGGGTGCAGTAACGGGTGCAGTAATGGGTGCAGTAATGGGTGCAGTAATGGGTGCAGTACTACCCCTAAACTACACCCATGTTAATTCATCTTTATTTTTTGTCTTTCTCTATTTCATCTAACAACTGCATTTGTTGTTGCAGCAATGTACGAAGCAATTTCTTGTGTGCTTGTCTAAACTCAGTTTTCTCTCCATCTTGATGGTGAGGCAGGCTGATGCTACTCTAATTTCTCAATGATTGTACTCATAAAGCAGCAGCGTGCTTCAACTCGTTCTTGATGGCATCGTTGATGAAGTCGTTGATAGTGGTGCCAGTGGCTGCAACAAATGCTGCGACGCGAGAATGCAATTCTGATGACATACGCAGGTTCAGT
>CACZMV010000025.1 GCA_902782305.1 uncultured Prevotellaceae bacterium | reverse complement strand
CTGTTACCTGGTGGCCTTGATGATCCGCAAGATACGGAAATAGGCAAACTTGAAAATACCGTAGAAACTCTGTTAGATAAGATAGCGGGGTACAAAGCCCGGATCAGCGAATTAGAGCAAATGGCAGGTATTAAAAAAGCAATGTAGAATTATACCACTATACCCAAAGATATGAAGTTAGCAAAGACAAAGGAAAACAAGCCAGGTTGCATTATGGGCGCGTTTATCATCGTTACGCTTGGTCTGATTATCTTAGCCCTGGTGTTTGGTGTGTTCAATGCCGCTTTAAATGTATGGGCACAATGAAACAGGTACTAATATTGATTCTAAGCGCGTTTTTCTTTGCCGGGTGTACAACTGACGGCAACGATACAGAAAAGCCAACAGCGGGCTACTACGTAGGCCGTAGCGGTTCGTTTGTGCTATCGGTTGAAATATCAAATAATAGATGTACGCGCGTAACGGGCTACAAAGATAACCAGGTATTCAGCCAGGTAGCCCAAATATCCACTACAGGCCAATACCCTGACTACACTTATTCAGGCGACGGCTTTAACCTGGTATGCCACTATACGGATGCTAACAACTTTGCCGCGTCTGTATCGGGCCAAATGCCTAAACTATATACAGGCGGCTACGTTGACGTATCGGGTACTTTCAATTTTGCCCGTAACACTAAGCCGTTAGACGCTAACGGGGATGGTATTTTGGATTCCTCGCAAGGTTTCTAATTCAGCAAATTTTCAGCAAACGAAAAATCGAATACGTAAAATATTAAATATCAAAAGATTATGAGTACAACAAAATTATTAGAAGGAAAGACAGCGCTGATTACAGGTGCTGCACGCGGTATCGGAAAAGCTATCGCACTGAAGTTCGCCGCTGAGGGCGCTAACATCGCATTCACCGACCTTGAGGTGAACCTGGAGACTGAGAAGGAAATAGCCGCTCTGGGTGTAAAGGCTAAGAGCTATGCTTCAAATGCTGCTGATTTTGCTCAGACCGAGGAAGTCGTTAAGGCTGTGAAGGACGAGTTTGGTGCTATTGATATTCTGGTAAACAATGCCGGTATCACCAAGGACGGACTGATGCTCCGTATGACTGAGCAGCAGTGGGATGCTGTGATTGCCGTGAACCTGAAGTCAGCATTCAATTTCATCCACGCTTGTGTGCCCGTGATGATGCGTCAGCGTGGCGGTTCTATCATCAACATGGCCTCTGTAGTAGGTGTACACGGTAATGCTGGTCAGGCTAACTATGCTGCTTCAAAGGCTGGTCTGATTGCGCTGGCTAAGAGTATTGGTCAGGAAATGGGTCCCAAGGGTATCCGTGCCAACGCCATTGCTCCAGGCTTCATCGAGACCGCTATGACCGCTGCACTCCCTGAGGAAGTTCGTAACGAGTGGAAGCAGAAGATTCCTCTTCGTCGCGGTGGTCAGGTTGAGGATATTGCCAACGTAGCAACCTTCTTGGCTTCTGACATGTCAAGCTATGTCAGCGGTCAGGTAATCCAGGTTGACGGTGGCATGAATATGTAATTTGATGTAAGAAGTAAGATGTAAGAAGTATGGAGGTCGTTTACGAGGACAACCATATCATCATCGTATATAAGGAGAGTGGGGAGATCGTACAGGGAGACAAGACTGGCGATCGTCCCCTCTCTGATATTGTGAAGGACTACATCAAAGAGAAATATCAGAAGCCTGGCGCGGTATTCTTGGGCGTGGTACATCGCTTGGACCGTCCTGTTAGCGGTTTGGTGGTCTTTGCCCGCACGTCGAAGGCGCTGACCCGTCTGAACAATATGTTCCGCGACGGAGAGGTACATAAGACCTATTGGGCGATAGTAAGTAAGACGGAAGAGGGAAGAAGTAAGAAGGAAGAAGTAAGAAGGAAGACGGAAGAGGGAAGAGGCGAGATGGATGATTCATCGCATACCTTGGAACATTGGCTGGTAAGAAACGAGAAGCAGAATAAAAGCTATGCCTACGATCATGAGGTGCCCAATTCGAAGAAAGCCATCCTAAAATACCGTGTCATCGGACATTCGGACCGCTATACTCTGTTGGAAGTCAATCTGTTGACGGGTCGCCATCACCAGATTCGTTGTCAGTTGGCTGCCATGGGCTGTCCCATCAAGGGCGACCTGAAATACGGAGCCAAAAGGAGTAATCCTGATGGTAGCATCTCCCTGCTCTCACACCGTGTGGAATTCATCCATCCCGTGTCGAAAGAACGGATTGTGGTGGAATCGCCACTGCCTAACGACCCGCTGTGGCAAACGTTTAAATAATATAGTATGAAAAAGGCATTATGGTGGATATTGGGCATTCTGCTGAGCCCAGTCCTGCTGTTTATCCTGCTCACCATCCTGCTTTATCTGCCCCCTGTGCAGAATTGGATGGTTGATAAGGTGGCTGCTTACGCCTCCGAGCAGACCGGTATGGACATCACCGTAGGCCATGTAGACCTTTCGTTCCCCCTCAACCTGGGTGTGGACGATGTGAAGGTCATCCATCAACCAGATACCATCGCCGATGTAGAACGTCTGGTAGTTGACGTTCAGCTGTTGCCTTTGTTCAATAGCAAGGTGGCTATTAATCAATTAGAAATTAACAATACCTCCCTGAATACTAACGGGTTCGTAGATGCCGCTAAAGTAAAAGGTAAGTTTGGAAGACTCTTCTTAAAGAGCGACTGCATAGACCTGAAAAACGAGACCGTGATGCTGAACGGTGCCCGTTTGGAAGATGCCCAGTTGGACATTGCCCTGAACGATTCCGTACCCGAAGACACCACCCAGTCAGAGAACCATTGGAAGATACATTTGGACGAAGCAAAGATTCATCGTTCAGACATCGTGCTCCACATGCCGGGCGATACCATGAGTGTGAAAACCCATATCGGTACACTGACGGTCCGTGAGGCGATGATAGACCTTGAGCAAGAAACCTACACCGTAGCCAGTGCCGACTGGATAAACGGTGCCTTACAATACGACCAGAATTTCCTGCCCCACATTGAAGGACTGGACTATAACCATATAGACCTGACCGATATCAGCATCGGTATTGACTCCATCTATTACCACGACCCCACGCTTCGCCTGCAATTGCGCAATGTGGCCTTGAAGGAAAAGAGTGGGTTGCAGATTACCGACCTTGCCGGTCCGGTGGTGATGGAGAACGGAAGTCTTCGTCTGCCGAAGTTCCGCTTGAAGACTCCCGATTCCGAAATCGAGGTAGAGATGGATATGCCGTTAGACCTGATGAATCCGATGGCTACCGAATCGTTAAGTCTGCGCATGAATGCCCAGGTGAGCAAGAAAGACCTGATGCCCTTTATGGCCACTATGCCCCAGGCCTTCCGTGACCGTTGGCCCAATGAGTCGCTAACCCTTCGTGGTGCCGTTAAGGGCAATATGCAGCACATGGAGTTTACCGATTTAGACATCACGCTGCCTAGTGCCTTCCACATTACCGCTACAGGATATGCTGACCGTTTGGACGACCCCAAGCAGTTGCGTGCCGATGTGCAGTTCAAGGCACAAGGTCAGAATCTGGGCTTCTTGATGGCCATGCTGCCTCGTGACATGCAGCGCGACTATCGCATCCCCAACGGAATGAGCCTCTCAGGGCGCGTGAAGGCCAATGGCGCCAATTATATCGCCGATGTCGTGGCTCAGGAAGGCAAGGGCACGTTGAAGTTGCAGGGACAGTTTAATGCCGACCTGATGAGCTATGATGCCAAGGTGAACGTCAGCAATCTGAACGTCAACCACTTCATGCCTCGCGATTTCATCTATACCGTTACGGCCGATATCAACGTGAAAGGGCAGGGTACCGACTTCCTATCGCCCCGCACCCGTCTGATGGCAGATGCCAAGATACAACGTCTGCGCTACGGACATTGGAATCTGGACAATATGGATGTGGTGGCCAATGTCCAGAACGGACATGCGCTGGCAGACATCGATAGTCGTAACCCGCTCATTAACGGAAAAATCAACGTTGATGCCCTGCTGAACACGAAGAAGTTGAATGCCACCATAACAACAGATTTGAATGGCATCGACCTCTATAAGATGAGACTCGTGGATAAGCCTCTGGCTATCGGCCTTTGCGGACATGTGGACGTTACGTCCGACATGAAGATGACCCACTATGTCAGTGGACTGATTAGTGACATTACCGTTAAGGACTCTGTCAAGACGCTCCGTTCCGAATTTGTCGGACTGCATATCAACACCACCAATGATACCACCATCCTGCGACTACAGAGTGGCGACTTCATTGTGAAGGTGGATGGTAGTGGCAATTATGAACAGCTGCTGAAGCAAATCACGGTGTTCAGCGATAGTGCCAGTGCCCAATATGCCAAGAATATTATCGACCAGCCCGCTCTGCGCCGATTGCTGCCCACCCTGAAGATACATGTGGAGAGCAAGCGCGAGAATCCGTTGGTAACCATCCTGAAGAGCCAGGATGTCGACTTCATGCAGTTGCTGTTCGATATGGACACCTCGCCTGCTACGGGTGTCAACGGCAATGGCTATGTCCATTCGCTCACCTACGACGATATACGTCTGGACACCATCAATTTCCGCTTGACCCAACGTAAGGAACGCCTCTCGTTCGGAGGACAGATTCGCAACAACAAGCGCAATCCGCAGTTCGTGTTCAATGCCCTCTTCGATGGCGTGCTGCAAGAGCGTGGAGCCACCTTTGGTGTGCGCTATTACGATGCTGACAATAAGATGGGTGCCCGCATTGGTGCTCAGGCTGAGATGCTGGATAGCGGACTTCATTTCCGTCTTGTGCCTGAAACGCCCACCTTGGGCTATAAGCTCTTCAAGTTGAACCCCGACAACTATCTGTTCCTGGGCAATGATAAGAAGGTGAAAGCCAATGTGGACTTGTTGGCTGAGGACGGCATGGGTGTGAAGATCTATACCACGGACAGCGACCCAACCGCTCTGCAGGACATCACCATCAGCTTGAACAAATTCAATCTGGACGAGGTGACCTCTGTTATCCCCTATATGCCCCGCATGACCGGTATGCTGCAAGGCGACTATCACGTGGTGCAGGATGCCCAGGGACATATCTCCGTAGCCAGCGATATGGCCGTTCGCAATATGACCTACGAGCGTAGTCCTATCGGCAATGTCAGCACCGAACTGCTCTATCTGCAGAAAGGCGATTCCGCCCATGCCGTAGAAGCCCGTCTGATGAAGGACGATATGGAGATAGGTCTCTTGTCGGGTACCTATTTCGATGTAGGCCAAGGTTCGCTCGATGCCGATTTGAAGCTGATGCACCTGCCCTTGAACATTGTCAATGGTTTCGTTCCCGATCATCTGTTTGGCTTGCAGGGCTATGCAGATGGCGAGATGACCGTTCACGGTTCTTTGTCTCGCCCCCATGTCAATGGCGAAATCTACCTCGATTCCTCTTATGTGGAGAGTGTGCCCTATGGAGTGACCCTCCGTTTCGACAACGACCCAGTGCGCGTTGTCGACTCCAAGCTGTTGCTCGACAACTTCACCCTCTATTCCTATAACGAGAATCCGTTGAACATTCAAGGCTCTGTCGATTTCTCCGACCTCGACCGTATGATGATTGATGTGCGCATGCGAGCCCGTAACTTCCAAGTTATCGGTGCCAAGGAGAATCCGCACAGCATAGCCTATGGCAAGGCCTTCGTCAACGTCTTTGCCTCGATGCGTGGTCCTGCCGACAATCTGAACATGCGCGGACGACTGGAAGTGCTGGGTACTACGGATATGGCTTACATCCTTCGCGACACCCCTTTGACTACCGACAACCAATTAGATAACTTGGTGAAGTTTAAGGACTTTAGTGATACTACTCAAGTAGTTGTTACGCGTCCTTCGCTCACTGGATTCACGATGGATATGACCCTTGAAGTATCTAACGGAGCCCATATCATGGCCTACCTCAATGCCGACCATTCCAACTTCATCGACCTTATGGGTGGTGGTACGTTGCGCATGTCCTATAGTCCTGCCGACAACCTTCGTCTCACGGGTCGTTATACCCTCTCCAATGGCGAGATGAAATACTCGTTGCCCGTCATTCCGCTGAAGACGTTTACCATCCAGAATGGCTCTTATATCGAGTTTACGGGCGACCCGATGAATCCTACGCTGAACATTACTGCTACCGAGCGTACGAAAGCTACCGTATCGGGCAGCAATGGGGTAGGGCGCAGTGTCGATTTCGATTGTGGCGTCGTCATCACCAAGACCCTGAACGACATGGGACTGGAGTTTATCCTCGATGCTCCTGAAGATATGCAGTTGCATAGCGAGTTGCAATCCCTGGGTGTCGAGCAGCGAGGCAAGTTGGCAGTTACCATGCTGACTACGGGTATGTATCTGGCTGATGGCAATACCCAGCCCTTCTCCATGAACTCCGCCCTGAGCTCATTCCTCAATAGCGAGATCAGCAGCATCACGGGCAATGCCCTGCGCACCCTTGACCTCTCTTTCGGTGTCGATCAGACGCTCGATGGCACGGGTCAGACCCATACCGACTATTCGTTCAAGTTTGCCAAGCGCTTCCTCAACAACCGGTTGAAGGTCACCATAGGTGGCATGGTATCGTCTGGTGCCGAGTTGCAACAGCGCAATAGCTCGTTCTTCGATAATGTCAGTCTGGAATACCGTTTGGACGATTCTGCCAACAAGTATCTCTCGCTCTTCTTCCAGAACAATGCCTACGACTGGCTCGATGGCTATACCCAGAAATATGGTGGAGGCTTTATCTGGCGTCGCCGTCTGCAGCGTTTCACTGACATCTTCCGCTTCAAGGATACTACCCCCATGATGCGCAGACCGCTTACCACGCCGCGTGACAGCGTGAAGACCGACTCGATAAAAGTAAAAAGGTAAAAACAGCAAAGAAATGAAGGATGCAATAAAATATCAGCAACGATTAAGGCAGGAGAAGGCAACAATCCTTTTGCCCTTTTGCCTTTTTGCCTTCTTGCTTGCGCTCACTTCCTGTTCCATGACGAAGAACATTCCCGAGGGCGACAAGCTCTTTACGGGACTGGAGAAGATAGCCTATGAGGACTATGAGCCAAACGATAACTTTACAAACACCCAGAAGGAGGTGGAAGCCGCTTTGGCCACAGCCCCCAACGGTTCCTTGTTCGGAAGCAGTTACCACCGCTTGCCCTTCTCGTTTGGTGTCAGCATCTGGAACCAGTATGCTGATAAGAATAGTGGTTTTGCCAAGTGGATGACCAAGTCTTTCGGCAAACAGCCTGTGCTCATGTCGTGGGTCAATCCAGAGTTGCGCTCCATGGTGGCTCGTAGTGTGTTGCGCAACCACGGCTATTTCAACGGACAAGTCAGTTATGAGACCATCACCCAGAAGAATCCCAAGACCGCGAAGATTAAATACACCGTTCACCCGGGACGACTCTATATGCTCGACAGCGTGGGCTATTTCGGATTTCCTGCCCATGCTGACAGTCTGATTCACAGCACCCTTTCCGATGCCCTCATTCATAGGGGCGACCCCTTCGTGCTTTCCAATCTCGATGCTGAGCGCAATCGTATCTATACTCTGTTGCGCAACAATGGCTATTGCTATTTCCAGCCTGACTATGCCTCCTATCTTGCCGACACCTTCAAGGTGGACGGAAAGGCACAGTTGCGCTTCCAGTTGGCCAACGATGCGCCCGAGGCTGCCAAGCACCAATGGTATATCGGACGTGTCAACATCAACATGCGCAAATCCTTTATGGAACAGCCCACCGATTCGTTCCGCGGTCGCTATTTCACCATCCGCTTCTCGGGCGATAAACCACCCATCCGTCCCCGTGTGCTCATGGCCGATATGAAGTTGCGCCCTCGTCAGCTCTACAGCTATAACGACTATCTCGAGTCTATTAGCAAGATCAATGCGATGGGCTTGTTCTCCATGACCGAACTCAAGTTTGCACCTCGTGATACCACCGCTGCTTGCGACACCCTCGACCTGACGCTGAACTGCACTTTCGACAAGCCGTGGGACTTCTACATCGAGACCAATTTCAATGCCCGCACCATCGGACGCATGGGTCCTGAGCTCCGTACCGGTATCACCCGTCGCAATGCCTTCCGTGGTGGCGAGAAGATTGACGTCAATCTGCATGGCTCTTACGAGTGGGCTACCAGCCAGGGTTCCAGCATGAACAATTACGAGTATGGTATCGATGCCTCTGTCGAATTTCCCCGCATCATTGCTCCCTTCTACGGTGGCAACCGCATCCGTCGCGACAAGCAGGGGCGCATCATCCGTCGTCGTCGCTTCTATTCCACCCCCTCTACGCTTGCCAAGGTTTCTTCCAATGTCATCTATCGTCCCAGCTATTACAAGATGCATGTGGTGGCAGGCGAGTGGACCTACCGTTGGCAGACCTCCGCGCAGAGCCGGCATGAGTTCTCGCCCGTTACGGTTAAGTATCAGTTCATGAACAGCCATACGGCAGCCTTCGACTCCATTGTGAAGAAGAATCCCTATCTGGCTGTCACCATGCAGGACTACTTTGTCCCGCAGATGCGCTATACCTATACCTATACCAGCCCTGCCAATCTGCTGAACCCCATCCGCTGGGAAACCACCCTTGCCGAATCGGGCAACGTCGTCTCGCTGGCCATGCTGGCTGCAGGCAAGGGTTGGAACGATAAGGACAAGGAACTCTTCAAGAATCCCTATTCCCAGTTTGTGAAGCTCGAGACCGACTTCACCAAGACGTGGACAATCAACAGCCGTTCTCGTCTCGTGGGCCATGTCAATGCCGGATTCATCTATGCCTATGGCAATAGCGACTGGTTGCCCAATTCCGAGATGTTCTATGTGGGTGGAGCCAACAGCCTTCGTGCTTTCCCTGTTCGTGGCGTAGGTCCAGGTCGTTTCCCGGGCTATGGCGATAAGGTCATCTCCTACCTGATGCAGAATGGCGATATCAAGTTTGTGTGCAACCTCGAATACCGTTGTCAGCTGTTTGGCAGTCTTCAGGGCGCCTTCTTCTTCGATGCCGGTAATGTCTGGAACTTCGACGAGGATTATGACGATGAAGACGCCCGTAGGAAATTTGCCGATTCCAAGTTCTCGTTTAGCCGTTTCTTCAACGATTTGGCGTTGAACACCGGCATCGGACTGCGTTACGACCTCGATTTCCTCATCCTTCGACTCGACTGGGGTATCGGTCTGCACATGCCTTTCGATACGGGCAAGTCGGGCTATTTCAACAACAATAGCTTCAAGGATTATCAAACCCTCCATTTCGCCATCGGCTATCCCTTCTAAGGTTAAAGAGTCGTAAAAAGTTCACGAAACTGAGATATTTTTCGTACTTTTGCATGCTGTAACACGTGATATTATAAATGAAATAACATATTTAGACATTATGAAACCAACATTATTTCTCTTAGCTGCCGGTATGGGTAGCCGCTATGGTGGCTTGAAGCAGCTCGACGGTCTGGGCCCCAATGGCGAGACCATCATGGATTATAGTATCTACGACGCTATTCAGGCAGGTTTTGGTAAGATAGTATGGGTTATCCGCAAGGATTTCGAAGAGCAGTTCCGCACCCAGATTCTCTCTAAGTACGAGGGCAAGGTGCAGTGTGAGCTCTGTTTCCAGGCACTCGACGCACTGCCCGCAGGATTCTCTGTTCCCGAGGGTCGTCAGAAGCCTTGGGGCACCAATCATGCTGTGCTCATGGGTAAGGACGTTATCAAGGAGCCTTTCTGCGTCATCAACTGCGACGACTTCTATGGTCGCGACTGCTTCATGCAGATTGGCAAGTTCCTGAGCTCGCTGCCCGAGGGCGCCAAGAACCAGTATGCTATGGTAGGTTTCCGCGTATGCAACACCCTCAGCGAGAACGGTTCTGTGGCTCGTGGCGTATGCTCTTACGACAACAATCGCCATCTTACCGATGTCGTAGAGCGCACCGAGATTCTGCGCATGGATGGTGTCATCAAGTTCAAGGACGAGCAGGGCGAGTGGCAGGCTCTCGATGAGAATGCCCCCGTTTCCATGAACGTATGGGGCTTCACCCCCGATTATTTCGAGTATTCAGAGGAGTATTTCAAGGAGTTCCTCTCTGACCCGAAGAACATGCAGAACCTGAAGGCCGAGTTCTTTATCCCCTTGATGGTCAACAAGCTCATCACCGAAGGCACCGCTACCTGCGAAGTGCTCGACACCACCTCCAAGTGGTTCGGTGTGACCTATGCTGCCGATCGTCAGGGCACCGTTGACCGCATCCAGAAGTTGGTCGACGAGGGCGTTTACCCCAACAAGCTTTTCTAAATGAATATAGATATCATGACTTCCGATCAGCTGGCCCAGATGGACCAGCTGATTTCTACTGCTCAGTCCGTCCTGGTGGTTTGCCATAAGAGTCCCGATGGCGATGCTATCGGTTCTTCTCTGGGCATGGCTGAGTATCTTCGTCAGCGTGGCAAGGATGTTACCGTTGTCGTGCCCGACCAGTATCCCGACTTCCTTCACTGGTTGCCCAACAGCGAGAAGATAGTGCGCTACGACAAGCATCCCGGCAAGTGCGACATGCTGTTCAAGATAGCCGACCTCATTGTCTGTCTCGACTTCAACACCCCCAGTCGTGTCGAGGATATGGAGCCTGCGCTGGTGTCCAGTCCTGCCCGCAAGATACTCATCGACCATCACTTGAAACCCGATGTTGATGCCGACCTCGTCATCTCGCAGCCCGAGGCCTCCAGCGCTAGTGAACTGGTATTCCGCGTGGTGTGGCAGTTGGGTGGTTTTCCCGAACTTGGCAAAGCCTTTGCCATTCCCGTCTATTGCGGCATGATGACCGATACGGGTGGCTTTACCTTCAATAGCACCCGTCCTGAGATATTCTTCATCATCGGCGAGTTGCTCACCAAGCACATCGACAAGGACAAGATCTATCGCAACGTCTATCACAACTATTCTTACGACCGCATCCGCCTCATGGGCTATGTCATGTACGAGAAGCTGGTCTATCTGCCCGAGTACCATGCCTCTTACTATGCCATTACGCGCGACGAGCAGAAACGCTTCAACTTCATCAAGGGTGATGCCGAGGGGCTGGTCAATATTCCCCAGCAAATCAAGGGCCTTAAGCTCTCTATCTCCCTGCGCGAGGATACGGAGAAACCCAACCTTGTATGGGTGTCGCTGCGCTCTGTCGACGATTTCCCCTGCAACCTCGTAGCCGAACGGTTCTTCAATGGTGGAGGTCATCTGAATGCCTCTGGCGGACGACTCAATTGCAGCATCGATGAGGCTGTCGAAATTGCCCGTCAGGCCATCGTTGCCTTTGCTGACACGTTAAAGTAGGCTAAAAACGCGGATAATTGCGCGCAGACAACCGAAAATTGATAATTATTTTGTAATTTTGTGCCCGAAATTGAAACATTGACTTAGAAAGATGAAGAAAATTATATATTCCCTGCTGCTCCTGGTGCTCGCCTTGGCATACACAAGTTGTGAGAATTACGAGACCTATGCCGACAAGAAAGAGGCCGAGCGCGATGCCATCAACGATTTCATTGCCCGCGAAGGCATTCAGGTCATCAGCGAGCAGCAATTCGTGGCACAGGACAGCACCACCGACGTTTCCAAGAACCAGTATGTCTATTTCGACCGCAACGGTGTCTACATGCAGATTGTCCGTAAGGGCGTTGGCCAGAAGCTAGCTGAGAACAAGTCGACCAACATTCTTTGTCGTTTCTTGGAGAAGAACATCAAGCTCGACTCCGTCCTTCTGCGCAACGACATCCAGGCATGGCTCACCTACAACGGTTCCACCTACGACACGTCGCTCTATGTCGATAAGATGAGCGTGGTGCGCACGGGTAACACCATCACTGCTTCGTTCATCACGGGCATGATGTATATGTATCACGGCTCTGCCTCCGTTCCTGCAGGCTGGCTCGTACCTCTCAACTATGTCAAGATAGGTCGCCCTGATGCTGCCGTTGCCGGCGATCAGGAGATTGCCAAGGTGCATCTCATCGTTCCTCACTCACAGGGCACTTCCGATGCTTCGGCCAGCGTCTATCCCTGCTATTATGAGATTACTTACCAAATTTCAAGATAACACACTTTTTTTAGTATGACACTTATTAAATCAATTTCGGGTATCCGCGGTACCATTGGCGGACCTACGGGCGATACCCTCAACCCATTGGACATTGTTAAGTTCACCACAGCTTATGCCACCTTCATCCGTCGCAGTGGCAAGGGCACATCCAACAAGATTATCGTTGGTCGCGATGCCCGCATCTCTGGCGAGATGGTGAAGAACGTAGTTTGTGGCACCCTCATGGGTATGGGCTATGATGTAGTAAACATAGGACTGGCTACCACGCCAACCACCGAGCTGGCTGTCCGCATGAGCGGAGCCGATGGCGGTATCATCATCACCGCTTCACACAACCCCCGTCAGTGGAATGCACTGAAGCTCCTGAACAACGAGGGCGAGTTCCTTACCGCTGCCGATGGTGCCGAGGTGTTGGCCATCGCTGAGCGCGAGGATTTCCAGTATGCCGATATCGACTCTCTGGGCAAATATATGGAGGACCATAGCTTCGACCAGCGTCACATCGACAGCGTCATGGACCTTGCTCTGGTCGATGCCGATGTCGTTCGTCAGGCCCGTTTCACCGTTTGTGTCGACAGCATCAACAGCGTGGGAGGCATCATCCTGCCCAAGCTGCTCGAACGCCTGGGCGTAGGCTTCAAGTTCCTCAACCAGGAAGCCAATGGCGACTTCGCCCATAATCCTGAGCCTCTGGAGAAGAACCTGCAGGGCATCATGAACGAGATGAAGTCTGGTCACTACGACCTCGGTATCGTGGTCGACCCCGATGTAGACCGCTTGGCTTTCATCTGCGAGGATGGCCGTATGTTTGGCGAGGAGTACACACTGGTCAGCGTGGCCGACTATGTGTTGTCCCAGACCCCAGGCAATACCGTTAGTAACCTCTCTTCCACACGTGCCCTGCGCGACGTTACTCAGAAGCATGGCGGCGTCTACACCGCAGCAGCCGTTGGCGAGGTCAACGTAACCACGAAGATGAAGGAAGTCAATGCCGTGATTGGTGGCGAGGGCAATGGTGGAGTCATCTATCCCGAGAGTCATTACGGACGCGACGCCCTTGTAGGCATCGCCCTCTTCCTCACCGCTCTGGCCAAGAAGGGCTGCAAGGTCAGCGAGCTTCGCAAGCAGTTCCCTGACTATCAGATTGCCAAGAACCGCATCGACCTCACCCCTGAAACCGATGTAGATGCCATCTTGGTCAAGGTGAAGGAAATGTTCGCTCAGGACCCCACCGCACAGGTCAACGACATCGACGGTGTTAAGATCGACTTCCCCGACCGTTGGGTACACCTGCGCAAGTCCAATACTGAGCCCATCATCCGCGTCTATAGCGAGGCTGCCACTATGGAGTCTGCCGACGAGATTGGCAAGCGCCTCATGCAGGTAGTCTACGATATGCAGAAATAATTCATTGTTAGATACAATCTTTTTACCTGAATGAAGCAGGGACCACCGTGAGGTGCTCCCTGCTTTTTTTACTCTTTATCGCTTCTAAATTTCTTCCGGACAAATTTTATTTTCTTTCGGACTATTTCAAAATACTCCGGAAGTATTTTTGAATAATGCCGGGTTATTATGGAATAAGGATGGGTTATTTCAGAATAACCGCCACTTATTACTCATAGTGAGTGTCGAGGTATGTGACATGGGTAACGAGGTATTCCTCGATGCCGTGCTTGCCGTCTGCACCACCGATGCCGCTCTTCTTAACACCTGCGTGGAAGCCTTGCATGGCCTCGAAGTGTTCGCGGTTAATGTAGGTCTCGCCAAACTCGAGTTCGCGGGCCACGCGGGTAGCGGTGTCGAGGTCTTTGGTGAAGACACTGGAAGCCAGACCGTATTCGCAGTCGTTGGCCCACTGGATGGCTTGGTCGATGGTGTCGTACTCAACCAGCGGGATAACAGGACCGAAGGTCTCCTCATGGATGATGTCCATGTCCTGACGGCAGTTGTCGAGAACGGTGGGAGCGTAGAAGTAGCCCTTAGTGCCAATGCGATGACCACCGCAGAGCAATGTAGCGCCTTGCTTGATGGCGCGCTCTACCTTCTCGGTAACGCTCTCGAGGGCACGCTGCTCTACCAACGGACCCATGTCGACGGTGTGGTCTTGGCAAACGTCGCCCACACGGACCTTAGACATCTTTTCGACGAGAATCTTGGTGAACTCGGCCTTGACATCCTTCTGAACATAGACGCGCTCGGCATTGTTGCAGATCTGACCGTTGTTGCCGATACGAGAGTCGACAATCCACTGGGCTGCCTTCTCCAAATCGGCATCCTTGCAGACGATGGCGGGAGCCTTACCACCCAGCTCGAGGCTGACTTTGGTGATGTTCTTAGAGGCTGCTGCCATGATGCTTTCGCCAGCACCTACGGAACCCGTAACGCTGACAATGTCGATCTTGGGCGAGCCAGCCATCTCGTTGCCGATGACGGAGCCCTTACCGGTTACGATGTTGATGACACCCTTGGGCAAGCCGACCTTGTCGACAACCTCGCCGAAGACGGTGCAGTTCTCGGGGGTGAGCTGTGAGGGCTTGATGACGATGGTACAGCCGGCAATGAGGGCAGCACCGGCCTTGCGGGCGATGAGGAAGAAGGGGAAATTCCAGGGCAGAATGCCAGCAACGACACCGATAGGCTTCTTGGTGAGGAAGATGGTCTCGTTGGGACGGTCGCTGGGAATGATTTCGCCCTCGATGTGGCGTGCGAAGGAAGCCATGTAGTCGAAATACTCAGCGGTAACATCGACCTCGATGGTGGCCCAGGTAAGGGTCTTTCCTTGTTCGCGCATGATGATGTCGATGAACTCCTCGCGACGCTCACGGATGCCGTTGGCCAACTTCTTCAGCCACGCAGCACGCTCGATGGCGGGCGTCTTGGCCCATGCCTTCTGGGCAGCACGCGCTGCATCCAAAGCACGGTTTACGTCCTCGATGGTGCCATTGGGCTGACGGGAGATGACTTCTTCCGTTGAGGGGTTTAACACATCAATCCACTGGCCGTTCGATGCTTGGCAGAACTGGCCGTTAATGTACATCTTTAAATCTTTCATACGTGTATAGTTTAGTAGTTTAAGTAGTGAAAATTACATGGGGCAAAGGTAAGGCTTTATCTTGAAAAAAGCAAATTATTTGCCAAGAAATTTCGTGTCGAGGTAATTTTGGAACGTTTCCTTGTACATATCGCCGATGGGCAGATAGGTGTCGCGGTCCATGATGACACGATTTTTGTTGACCTCCTGAATCTTGGTGAGGTTGATGATGTAGGAACGGTGGATGCGCATGAAATTCTGGGGCAGGCGCTCCTCCATCTTCTTCATGGAGAGCAGGGTGATGATGGGCTTGGTGTCGCCCTCTATCCACACTTTGAGGTATTCGCTCATGGCCTCGACATAGCGGATGTCGCTGATGGCTACCTTGACAATGCGATAGTCGGTCTTGAGGAAAATGGTGTCTGCGTCGGAATCGCTGGCCACAGGTGCACTGGGCGCAGGGGCGCTGGCTGTGGTGCCTTCCAAGCGCTCGCGGACGCGATTGGCAGCACGCATGAAGTCCTGCAGGCCGAAGGGCTTTAGCAGATAGTCGACAGCATTGACCTTGAAGCCTTCGACGGCATATTCGGCATAGGCGGTGGTGAAGACGACGAGTGGGGGAGCCACCAGCGCCTTGATGAAGTCCATGCCGTTGAGGTCGGGCATGTTGATGTCGCAGAAGATGACATCTACTGTGTCATTCTGCAGAAACTGATGGGCCTCGAGGGCACTCTGGCATTGGGCTGCCAATTCGAGGAACGGTACTTTGCCTATGTAGGCTGCTATCTGCTGGAGCGCCAGGGGCTCGTCGTCAATGGCCAAACATCTAATCATTTACAATTGGACAATTTACTATTTACAATTTATTTTATAATTCGCTATTTAGGGGTATGATGAGTTGAACACTGTAGATATCGGGGAAGTCGTGTATCTGAAGTGTGTAATTATTGTCGTAAAGTAATTTTAAACGTTGCTTGACATTAACTAAGCCCACGCCACCTTTCTCCTCGTTCGACTTTTCGGCCTTCGAGTTCTGACAAGAGAAGTGGAGCTGGTCGCCCTCGACATGGGCCTTAATCTCGATGAACGAGGGGTGCTGATAGGAAATGCCATGCTTGAAAGCATTCTCGATGAAGGTGATGAGCATCAGCGGAGGAACCATGCGGTCGGGCGCTTGTTGAGGCAATGATACTTGTATTTTTACTTTGTCTGTAAAACGCAACTGCATGAGCGTAATGTAGTTTCGAATAAAGTCGAATTCGCGAGTAAGGGGCACGCCCTTCTTGTCGCCCTCGTAGAGAATGAAGCGCATCATCTTCGAAAGTTCAAGGATGGTAGACTTGGCTTTCTCGGCATCGATGTCCACCAGGGCATGGATGTTGTTGAGCGTGTTCATGAAGAAATGTGGGTTGATCTGATACTTCAGATACTCCAGTTGCTGTTCGAGATTCTCCTTCTGAAGGCGCAACAGTTTCTTCTGGTCGTCACGATTTTTGAAATAAAATTTCACACCTAGATTCATGCCACACATGAGGATGGCGATGACGATGGAAATGATGTCGTGTTCGCCCATGAAGACGGGAGGACGGTTGGGGCGATGAGGACGGAACTCGGGCTTTTTATCAAGAGGTGGGGGCTCGTGGTCGAAGCCATCGTCCATGGGACCTGCCTCGTGATTCTCCATGAATCCAGCATCATGCATCTCCATGGGTTCATCACCATGCTGCTCCATCATGTGTTGCTTGCGCATCTCCATGCGATGGATGCGGCGTGCGCGACGGAACTCATCAGGGCGCTGCTGGCACTGATAGAAGGAAAACAGACCTATCAGACAGAGCGTGAGCAACCCATAGAGCCAGCGCTTGTGGCGATGGATGAGTAGGGGAGCCAGTATGAAATTGTGGACCAGAAAAACCAGCAGATAGACGACGATATGGCGCCACACGATGAACACCTCCTGCCAATTGAACGACAGCTCGCTATCGCTGGCTGTGCGCACATAAAGGCTCAGCAGTGGCGCTGCGAAGAGGAGTCCCCACAGCGCCACGTAGGCCGTATTTTCGTATTTCGACTGTTTCTGCATCCACATAATAAACGAACTTTTCCTCCATTTATTGCTTTCACTTTTCACTATTCACTAGCGAATGCGCTTGCCAACTACCAAGGACGACCACCACCACCGGGGAATCCACCACCCATGCTGCTGATAGTGTTGGTTGCCGTTACAGACTGAGTGCTTGAGCCCAAAGAGAGCGTATAGCTGGTGCCACTCTGCATGCCTGGAGCACTGATGAGAATGGTGCCGTTGTTGTAAGAGTAGGGAGGCATGGCGAACGAAGCCAGTGTGGAAGAACCATTGGAGATGGTGACCGTAGCATTGGCGCTGACAGAACCCGTGAGGGTGACGATGCCCTGTGTGGTAGAGCCCAGCGAACCATCCACACGACCTCCGATGCCGAAGATCTTGGTGCCAGAGATGTAGAGCTTCTTCTGCTCGTTGATGTCGATGCCAGCCTCGGCACCACCGGCACCCATGGCGATGAGTGTGCCACCCTTGAGATACATGTTACCATTGGCGTCAATACCATCGTTGTTGGTGCCTACAGTTACCAGCGTTCCACCACTGAGAGTCAGGTCGCCACTCGAATTGATGCCGTCGTCGTGGGCTGAAATCATCACAGTACCGTCTGTCATTTCGAGGGTTCCCTTGCTCTCGATGCCTTCTGCATTGTTACCCGTGGTGCGTACCATGATGTCGCCACCTGAAATCTGCAGCACACCATGTACGTTCTTTGTACCAATCTTTATACCTTTGGGCGATGAGGTGTAGTTGTCGTCCAGATTATCCGTATTACCTGTATAGTTATGGTTCTCGGTAGAACCGTTGCTATAATAGAGTCCACCCGTGGTGATGATGCGCATCTTGCCTCCGCTGATGTAGGCTTCCCAGTCGGCTTTCAAACCCTTGCCACCACTGCCTGTAGCCATCGCGTAGATTTCGCCACCCTTGATGGTCATGATAGAGTCGCAGGCAATGCAGGCAGGAGCCTTGGTCTCGAGGTCTTCGGTGTCCCACTCGCCATTACCCGTACAGAGAATGGTGGTGCGCCCGCCATTGATGGTGACGTCGTTGTCGCAGTTGATGCCCTTGGCACCATTGCCAGCAGTCTCCACGTTGATGATGCCTCCGTTGATGATGGCATTGGTTCCCTTGATGCCATGATTGGCAGCTTTCACGTAAAGATTCACACCTTTCTCAACAAGCACATAGCTCTTGCTGTGGATACCATTGTTATAGGTGGCGTTGATGTCGAGCGAACCAGTACCGCTGATGAGGAGCTTGCCCTTGCTGTAGAGCGCACTCTTATGGTCCTCTGTGGTGCCATCGGTCAACTTGTTGCTGCCCGTCAGCACGAGATAGGCAGCCATCTTGCTTTGAATGTCGATGGCAGTACCCTTGGTACAGGTGATATTGGCACCATTCAGGTTCAGCATGAAGTTGGTCTTGCCATCAATATACAGCATACCATTACTGGTAGTGCCGCTGACGACATAGCAGATGCCTTCATTCTTGCCGTGATTGGCAATGATGCTGTCGCCACTGATGGTAATCTCCACACCATTCTCCGTCTTTGCCACGGGGTTGGCCATATCGATGGTTACCTGCTTGGAGAAGGTCTGTGTGCTGACATCGTCAGCAGCCTCAGGATAGAAGGCTGCAACGGTGCTGGTGGGTTCAGCAGTCGACTTGTCGATGGCTACCTGATAGCTCAGCAGTTCGCCAGAGCCTGCCGTAGCCGAGCCCTCGCCACTGGATGTACCGCCACCGGGGATACCTCCCTGGGTGCCAGGATTGTAATAATTGGTGTAATCGTCGTACGGACTATCCGTAGAACAAGCTGTCAGCACTACCAAGAATGCTGCGAGCGTCATCATCTTCATTGCTGTTTTCTTCATAATTCTATCGCTGTTTGGTTTTTATGCAGCAAAGATAGATGAAAAAAGCCAGCTCGCGAAATTCATTCAACGAACTGGCTGTTTTATTCAGCAAAAAACTTATTCACTATTCACTTTTAAAGGCCGAGCGCCTTCTTAGTCTTGTTAGCAGCATTGTCGATGGCTTCGCCAGTCTTCTGCTTAGCAGCATTCTTCTGGTCTTCTATTTGCTTCTCAGCAGCAGCCTTGGTCTCCTCAACCTTCTGGTTGGCAGCGTTCTTGGCGTCTTCAACCTGTTGGTTAGCAGCATCAACAGCAGCGTCCTTCACCTCAGTGGCAGCATCGCCAACCTGCTCCAGCAGACCTTTGGCAACAGCCTCAGGGTCTACCTCGGTAACAGCAGCAACGGCAGCAACAGCAGCCTCGCTATCGCCAGCAAGAGCCTTCACCTTGTCAGCATTCTCTTTCAAGAAGTCCTGCACCTTAATCACATACTCCTTGGCAAGTTCGGGGTTCTCCTTGATCAGTGAAGCAATCTTCTCCTTCACAGTAGCCAAAGCTTCCTGCAACTTAGCAACATCGCCCGACTCAAAGAGTGCGCTGATAGCATTGATGTCTTCCTGAGCAGCCTCAGAAGCGATAGAGTCTAACACAGCAGCAGTGTCAATAGCCTCAGCCTGCTGAGTCTTGTTACCACATGCGCTAAAACCAATGGCTACCATAGCCAACACAGCAAAAATGATTTTTTTCATAACATTTGATTTTTTAGTTGTTGATTATTAATTCTACAGGACAGTGGTCGCTGCCCAGTATTTCTGTATGTATCTTAGCATCAGCTATTTGACTGCGCAGGCGCTCAGAGGTAACGAAGTAGTCGATGCGCCAGCCTGCATTCTTCTGACGAGCCTGGAAACGGTAGGACCACCACGAATAGGTTACCTGCTCAGGATAGAGCGTGCGGAAGGTATCGATGAAGCCATTATTTAATAATAAGGTGAACTTCTCGCGCTCCTGATCCGTGAAACCAGCATTCATGCGATTGGTCTTGGGATTCTTCAGGTCTATTTCCTCGTGGGCCACGTTTAAGTCGCCACACAGGATGACGGGCTTCTTCTTGTCCAGCGAAAGAAGATACTGGCGGAAGTCATCCTCCCACTTCATGCGATAGTCCAGGCGCTTCAGTCCGTCTTGTGAGTTAGGCGTGTAGCAAGTGACGAGATAGAAGTCGGCCATCTCCAGTGTGATGACGCGCCCTTCGTGATCGTGCTCGTCGATACCAATGCCGTAGCTTACGCTGAGTGGTTGATGACGGGTAAAGATGGCCGTTCCCGAATAGCCTTTCTTGTCGGCATAGTTCCAGAAGGACTCGTAGCCTTCAAACTTCAGGTCCAGTTGCCCAGCCTGCATCTTGGTTTCTTGCAGACAAAAGAAATCAGCGTCCATCTCCTTGAAGATGTCGCTGAATCCTTTTCCTTCACAGGCTCGAAGCCCGTTAACGTTCCATGAAATAAACCTCATTATAGTTGAGATTTTAATGTTTCGTGTTGAGCGATGGCTAGAACTTTGCCATCTTGATGGCTACTACGGCGCACTCGTCGCCTTTGTTGCCCAGACGTCCACCAGCACGGTCCATTGCTTGCTGCATATTCTCTGTAGTCAGCAGTCCGAAGACAACGGGAATGTTGTTGGTGGCATTCAAGCGAGCGATACCTTGCGTAACACCCTGACAGATATAGTCAAAGTGAGGCGTTTCACCACGGATAACACTTCCCAGCACGATAACAGCATCGTAACCATCGTTCAGTGTCATCTGACGGGCTCCGTAAATCAGCTCGAAAGAACCGGGAACCGTCTTTACGTGAATGTTCTCAGGCAGAGCGCCATGCTTTTCAAGAGTAGAGACACAGCCGTCAAGCAGTGCTCCTGTGATTTCAGGATTCCATTCAGCCACCACAATGCCGAAAATCATGTTCGATGCATCGGGAACACTGGCTGAGTTGTATTCTGACAGGTTCTTGGTAGCCATTGCTTATTTTGCTGATGCGCGCTCAATGTACTTGTCGATGGTCTGATACTGCATAGAGTTGAAATAGTTCTCCTTCACCTGCTGATACAGCTTCAGAGCCTCGTCCTTCTTACCCTGGCTCTCCAGAATCTCACCAGCCTGGATGAGGAATGTGGGAGACAGAGAGTTGTTGTCAGCCATCTTAGCAGCGGTGGTCAGATGCTTAACAGCCTGGTCGTACTGCTTCAGGTTGGCATAAGCATTGCCCAGGGCACCCTCAGCTGCAGGACTAATCATCTGATCGCCCTTACCACTGAAGCTCTCCAGAGCGTTTACAGCCTCCTGCCACTTGCCGAGGTTGGCCTGACAGAGACCGATATAAAGCTGAGCCAGATTGCCAGCATCTGTTGAGCTGTACTCATTGGCTACCTTCTGGAAACCAGTAAGGGCCTTGTCGTACTGCTGAGCATCGAACAGCTCCTGGCTCTTGGCGAGCTCGGTGCTGGCCTCGTTGCTACGGGGCTCAAGATAATAGTTGTTCACGAGAATAGCGCATACGATAACTGCTACTACAGCTACTACGCCACTGATGATGGCCTTCTTGTATTTCTCGAAGAAAGCCTCGGTCTTGCTGACCTGCTGCTCCATCTCGGGAGCTGCTTTTACGTTTTTGTTTGCCATTATTTTAAGTTATTTTTTATTATTCGGGCATAATCGGCTGCAAAGTTACAAAATAAAAGTGAAAAGTGAAAAGTGAAAAGTGAAAAATTTGCTTAATAGCCATAAAAATAGTACCTTTGCACGCAAATGATACTCAAGAAGCTGTCTATACTCAATTATAAGAACATTGCGGAGGCTATACTGGAGCTTTCGCCCAAAATGAATTGCTTTATAGGTCGCAACGGCATGGGAAAGACCAATGTGTTGGATGCTGTCTATTATCTGTCGTTCTGTCGTTCAGCCAACAATCCCATTGATTCTCAGGTGATTCGTCACGATGAACCCTTCTGTATGATAGAGGGAGAATATGCTGACGAAACGAGAAATGAAGATACGCTCATCATTTCCTGTGGCATGAAGCGAGGCATGAAGAAGCACTTCAAGCGCAATAAGAAGGAGTATAAACGCTTGTCAGAACACATAGGACTGATTCCGTTGGTGGTGGTTTCGCCTTCAGATACCTTGCTCATAGAGGGAACCAGTGAGGAGCGCAGAAAACTGATGGATATCGTCATCTCGCAATACGACCGTAGCTATATTGACGCTCTGGCGCGCTATAACAACGCCCATCAACAGCGAAACACCTTGTTGAAGATGGAAGACCAGGAACCCGACCCTCTGTTGATGCAACTTTGGGAGGAACAGATGGCTGAGGCTGGCGAGACACTCTACGAGAAGCGTGCTGCTTTTGTGAATGAATTGGAGCCTGTATTCCAATCGTATTATGAGCAAATATCAGGAGGTAGCGAGCAGGTGGGCTTGCGCTATGTGTCTCATTGTCAGCGCGGTCCGTTGCTGGAGGTAATTCAGCGCGACCGTCTGAAAGATCGTGCTGTGGGCTATTCGCTGCATGGTGTTCATCGCGACGATTTGGAGTTTACTTTGGGTGGACATCCTATGCGTCGTGAGGGCTCGCAGGGGCAGAACAAGACGTATGTCATAGCCCTGAAACTGGCTCAGTTCGACTTCCTGAAACGGACGGCTTCCCAGACGACACCCCTCTTGCTGTTAGACGATATCTTCGACAAACTGGATGCTGGTCGTGTGGAACAGATTGTGCGCTTGGTGTCCAGCGACAGCTTCGGACAGATTTTCATTACCGATACCAATCGTGACCACTTAGATCAGATACTGAGCAATAGTCATCTGGATTATAAAATATTCCACGTAGAAGAAGGAAAAATAAATAGTAAATCGTAAATAGTCTAATCGACCTTGGTCGCTTTGCACCTTGGTCAAAGAAATTGTAAATTAATAAGGTGTTTAAACGCGACGTACAATCTGTAAAAGACCTGATTATGCGCACCCTGCGTGAACAAGGTCTGGAGACACCCCTTCATCAGAAGCGGTTGGTGGAATCGTGGCCCCAGGTGGCGGGTCCTGCCATTATGCGCTACACCTTGAACACGTATATCTACAACCAAACGCTTTATGTGCGTTTGTCAAATCCTGCCTTGCGTGCCGATTTGTCTATGCGTCGTCAGGAGTTTACCCAGAAGTTGAATGCGGTGGTGGGCGAACAAGTGATTACGGACGTCAGGTTCTGCTGACGGTTCTTGGTTAATGGTTCATGGTTCACGATTATTGAACGATGATTTCGTCCATGATGATGTCGTGCTCGTCGCAAGGCACTTCGTCCACCAATTGCCACGAAAAGCACAATCCAATCTTATAAACCTTCGGAATTTTTGCCAGAAAACGGTCGTAATAGCCTTTTCCCCTGCCCAGTCTGTGCCCTTGTTGGTCGAAAGCCATTCCAGGAACGATGGCTACGTCGATAGAATCATAGTCTGTAAACACTTTTCCGCAGGGTTCCATAATCCCAAATGCGCCTTGCTGCAAGTCGGCTTTACCCGTATAGTGGCGCAGTTCCATGTCCTCATCGCTCACCACTTTGGGCAACAGCACCGTTTTTCCTTGTGCTATCAGCTTGTCCAAAAGCGTTTGCGTTGGCACCTCGTCGGGCAGAGCACTATATAATAATAAGGTGTGTGCCTTCTGAATTGCGGGATGATTCACGTCAGATAATTCGCCAACGGAATGTTGTTGTTTCCGCTGGCGAATCATCTTTCGCAATTCTTGTTTGCTGGTCATGATAAACAAGCCGTATAGGTTGTTCGTGCATGAGTGCCATGATAGTCGAAAGTGTTTTGTGCCACTTTCTTCTCTTTCTTTTCAGGAGCCTGGGGGAATGCCTTTCCCTCGCGGAATAGTTTCAGCGTTTCCAGGATGGCTGGGTCGTCGCTGTTCAGATATTCCATCCAAGCCTGTTCGTTCTGCATGTTATAGATGATGCGACTCAGGATAAAACGCTCCAGCAGTTTGTGTGAGCGCTGAATCATGAGGTTGCGACGCTTCAGTCCGTTCTTCTCTGCATAGGTGGCAAACTTGTCCACGAGGTTCTGCTTCTTCAGATAGTTTGCCAACTCCTCCATCGTGCTGTATTCGTTCAGCTTCTTTCTGTTCTCGTCCACATAGGTAAAGGCATACTGGATAATCAATCCGCTTAGTGAAGCCTGCTTGTAGTAAGAGGTCACATCCGTTGTATCCTCTGCAATGAAGATGTCGGGCGTAATGCCACCACCACCGTAAACGGGACGTCCGATGGCTGTATGATACTCCTTACCCTCGTGCTTGATGCTGTCCTGCGAGAAGAACTCACCATGCTGATAGCGGGTCAGCAAGTCCTCTTCATAGTCCTTGTTGTCACCAGCCACATAAGGCTTCTGGATACAACGTCCAGAGGGAGAATAATAGCGGGCAATAGTCAGACGAATCATTGACTGATCGTTGAAGGAAATAGGTTGCTGAACCAATCCTTTACCAAACGAGCGACGTCCGATAATCGTGCCACGATCATTGTCCTGAATGGCACCAGCCAGAATCTCTGATGCTGAGGCTGAGCCCTCGTCGATAAGCACTACCAAAGGAATCTGCTGGTAGGAACCACGTCCGTCACTGCGATATTCCTGGCGAGGCGACTTGCGCCCCTCTGTATAGACTATCAACTTGTTCTTGGGCAAGAACTCATTGGCTATCTGAACAGCTGATTGCAGATAACCTCCCGTGTTGCCACGCAGGTCGATGGTCAGATTCTCCACACGCTCCTGCGAAAGCTTTGCCAATGCGATGAGCAATTCAGGATACGTGTTCTCGCCAAAGTTCTTGATGCGGATATAACCCGTCTTGTCGTCCAGCATATAGACTGCTGTCACACTCTTGGTAGGAATTTCTCCACGCGTCACTGTGATATTGCGAATCTTCTTCTCGCCATAGCGCATTATGCCCAATTTCACCTTCGTGTCCTTTGGACCCTTCAGCGTGTGCATAGCCACCTCGTTGGTCAGTGTCTTACCCGTGAACGGCTTGTCGTCCACCTTCACAATCTTGTCGCCAGCTATCACGCCCGCCCTTTCTGCAGGTCCGTTGTTGATAACCTGTTGCACGTGCAGGGTGTCCTGACGGATGGTGAACTCGATACCCACCCCTGAGAACGAACCCCTCAGGTCGTCGTTGGCTATCTGTACATCCTTGGCAGCGATATACACAGAGTGAGGGTCCAGCTCCGACAGAATCTGGGGCATTGCCTTCTCCACCAAGTCGTTCACGTCTACGGTGTCCACATATTGTGCGTCAATAATGTGCAAGAGGTTGTTCAACTTGTTACTACCTGAGTTGATAATGCTCAGACGGTTGCCGGTAAAGTGGTTGGCATAAAACGTTCCGATAAAGATGCCGAACACCACGCATAGCGCCATGATAAGCGGCATATATCTGTTTCTCTTCTTCTCGTTCATTTCTCGTCAGGATTTATGTAAACGGTTTCTATATGGGCACGTTCCAAGAGGTCTACGCCATCAGTCAGACGATATTTCTCACCATATACCACCCGCTTGATGCCCGACTGGATAATCAGTTTGGCACACTCTATACAGGGCGATGCGGTGATGTAGATGGTAGCACCTTCGCTGTTATTGTTCGAACGGGCCAGTTTGGTGATGGCGTTAGCCTCTGCGTGCAGCACGTAAGGCTTGGTTACGTTGTTCTCGTCCTCGCAGACGTTTTCAAATCCGCTGGGCGTTCCGTTGTAGCCGTCGCTGATAATCATGCCGTCTTTCACCACCAGCGCACCCACTTGGCGACGCTGACAATAGGAGTTCTTTGCCCAGATGCGAGCCATCTCCAGATAGCGCAGGTCAAACTTCTGTTGCTTCTCTTTATCCATAATTCTAACCTCTTACTTCTTCTTTCTTCCCGTTTTAATTCCATTACGCTTCAGCAAGGCGTCTATCGTGGGCGAACCTTCGCGGAATCGCCTATACAGCAACGAGGGATTCTCCGTACCGCCTTTGCTCAATATCTCGTCGCGGAATCGCTGGGCTGTTTTTTGGTCGAAGATACCATTCTTCTGGAATACGCTGAAAGCATCTGCATCCAGCACCTCAGCCCATTTATAGCTGTAATAGCCGGCAGCATAGCCACCCGCCATGATGTGCGAGAATTGCACCGTCATACACGTGTTGGGTAATTGCTCGCCCAGGATAGCCTTCTTCCAAGCCTTCTTCTCGAAGGAGATGATGTCCTTCGTGAACTCCTCGTGCTGTGTGTAGTAGGCCATATCCAGCAGTCCGAAGCTTACCTGACGCAGACAGGCTGATGCCACCATGAAGTTACGACTCTTCACAATGCGGTCTATCAGCTCGTCGGGCAAGGGCTCGCCCGTTTGATAATGGAAGGCGAAGGTGCGCAGGAATTCCTTCTCAATGGCATAGTTCTCCATAAACTGCGAGGGAAGTTCCACGAAGTCCCACATCACGTTGGTACCTGAAAGGCTCTCGAAACGGCTGTTGGCAAACATGCCGTGCAGCGAGTGTCCGAACTCATGCAGGAAGGTCTCCACCTCGCCCAATGTCAACAGCGCGGGCTTTTCCTCTGTAGGCTTGGTGAGGTTCATCACCACGCTGACGTGTGGACGCACATTGATGGTTTCTCCTTTCTCATTTTTTTCGATGTGCTGTCCTTGATACTGTGTCATCCACGCGCCTCCCTGCTTACCCTTACGTGGGTGGAAGTCGGCGTAGAACACAGCCAGATACGAACCATCCTTGTCGAACACCTCGTAGGCCTTCACGTCAGGATGATATACGGGAATGTCCTTGTTCTCCTTGAAGGTAATGCCATACAACCTGTTGGCTAATCCGAACACTCCGTCAATCACCTTTGACAGCTCGAAATAGGGGCGCAACATCTCCTGATCCAGGTTGTATTTCTCCATCTGCAACTTGTGGCTGTAGAAACCTGCGTCCCAAGGCATCATATCCTCTTCAGGATTGAGCTTTGTTATTTGAGATTTACGAATACCTTGTTCACGATAGAAGAGTCTCTTCAGCGTAGCGCGCTCTTTGACAGCAGTGGGCTTGTAAGCATCTATCAGGCTGTTTAACAGATGATTCACATGACATTTGTTATAAGCCATACGACGCTTCAACACATAATCAGCGTAGGTGTTATAGCCCAGCAATTGGGCAATCTCGCGACGCAGATTGATGAGTCGCTTGCAAATCTCAAGGTTGTTCTCCGTATTGTCGTGCGTACAGATGGTGTTACGCGCCATGTACATCTGCTTTCTCAGTTCCCTTTGGGTAGAATACGTCATGAAGGGCGAATAAGAAGGCATATCCAGTGTGAATCGCCAACCCTTTGAGCTTTCGGATTCGGAGTTTGAACTCTGGGCTTCCTTCCACGCTAAGGCTGCTGCCTCGCGAGCGGTCTCAGGCAGACCGTCCAATTGTGCTTCGTCCGTGATGTCCAGAGTGAATGCCTTCTGCTCTTTCAGTAAGTTCTGCGAGAACTGCAACGACAATATCGACGCCTCTTCCGTCAATTTTCTCAGCTTCTCCTTGCCCGCCTCGTCCAGTAGGGCTCCTGAGCGCACAAAACCCTCGTAGCAATTGTTTAGCAGCATCTTTTCCTCTCCACTCAGTTTCCTGTGGTGCTGGTGTACGTAGCGTATGCGCTCAAACAACCTGGGGTTCAGTCTCACGTCGTTGGCGTGCTGAGTCAAGATGGGTTGTATCTTCTGTGCCAGAGCATCCATCTCGTCGTTCGTTTCTGCACTCAGCAGATTGAAGAAAACGGTCGAAACCCTCGACAGCAGGTCGTAGTAGCCCTCATCCTCCTCCGTATTAATAATGGTGTTGTCGAAGGTGGGTTTCTCGGGGTTGTTGATGATTTTCTCTATCTGCTCGTTATCCCTGCGGATGCCCTCCATGAAGGCCTCCTCATAATCTTCCATACGGATACGGTCAAAGGGCACCGTATCGTGCGGTGTATTGTAAGGTTCAAAAAATGGATTCTTATGATCGCTCATACTATACTAACGTTTTCTCTCTAAAAATCGTGCAAAGATACAATAAATGTACGAAAAAGCATCACGATTAAAAAGAATTAACGCTTTAGAAGCCTTTTTACATCAGCAATCGCTCCAACATGGGAATCTCTATTCTTCCTCTATACAGATTCAACAGCCCGTCTTTTTCCATCTCGTTCAGTGCATTGCTGATGTCCAAACGGCTGTCGTTCAGCTCGTTAGCCAACTGCTTCATCAGGATGTAGAACGTCTTGGCTCCTGCGGGATAGATGCATCTGGAGAAAAAGAAGCGTACGATGCGCTCACGCAGCGTCTTGGGAGCTGATCGCCACGCTCTATGTCTCATGCGCTGAGCGTCTGCAGCCAACATGTTCAACATGTTCAGACGAAACACCAACTGCGTCTCCAGCAGCAACATAATCTCCTGCTTGTCTATCGTGATGAAGTTGCAATCGCTCAGTGCCTTAAATGTCGACGTGTATTTTTGTGTCATTCCGAAGCTGCGCTCAGGCTGTATCATGTATGGAGCCACCATTCTCTCTACCACCCTGCATTGATGGTCGTCGCTGATGGTCTCGCACTCCAGCTCGCCATGGGTCATCAGTATCAGGGTGGAGCTGTCGTCTCCCTCCTTCACTATTCTCTTGCCAGCGCTTCCTTTCACAAAGCCCAGTCGGGTGTGAGCCACCACTTCCATGAGGTCGCTCCGGCTCATCCCTTGAAACAAGGTAAACTGCGTCAGCTGGTCGTATATAGTCATACTAGTGTTAAGTGATAAGTGAAAAGTGAGAAGTTATTTCTGTATTTTCTCTTTCAGCGAGGGCGAATACCACACGTCTAATTGTCCGTTCTTATCATAGATGAAATACACCATTAGGTCGGGGTTCTTCTCCAGCACTTTCTTCGCCTTTTCCATACCCATCACCATAAAGGCGGTAGCATAGGCATCGGCTCTCACACAACGGTCGGTCAGTACCGTGGCTGATAGAATGCTGTGCTGTACGGGATAGCCCGTCTTCGGGTCTATGGTGTGGGCATATTTGCGCTTTCCTTTGTAGTAGAAATTCCGATAGTTTCCACTTGTCGCCATAGCCTTGTCCGTCACGTTCAGAATGGTTTGCAGTTCGCCACTCTCCGACAAAGCATCGTCTGTGGGTTTGGTCACTCCTATTTTCCAGGGCAGACGCTTCTCGCTGATACCCTTGGTTACCACCTCGCCACCTATTTCTACCAGATAGTTTTTGATGTCCTTTTTGTCCAGCAGTCGTGCCACTACGTCCACACCATAGCCTTTGGCTATTGCTGAGCAATCCAGCGTGATGCGTGGGTCTTTCTTCACAATCTTCTTTCCGTTGTAATTTACCTTCTGGTGTCCCACAATCGTCATCAGCGAATCTACAGCCTGCTTGTCGGGCATTTGCTCGTTCTTGAATCCGAAGCCCCATGCGTTCACCAGAGGCGCTACGGTAATGTCGAAGGCCCCATCCGTGTCCTTGCTGATTTCCTTTGCCAATTGAAACACCTCCACGAACATGTCGTTCAGCACGACGGGCTCATTGTTGTTCACTTTCGATATGATGCTCTCTTTGTTGAACATCGACAAGGCGTCGTCCACCTCTTTCAACTTGTTCACTATCTCTTCCTGCAGGTCTTCGTCATACTGATACGTGATGTGATACGTCGTACCGAATATGGTGCCTGAGTTCTTCTGATAAGGCGTGGACTGCTGTTGTCTGATAATGAGTATGGTACCCACTATCAGCAGTGTGAGGAATGGCAATTGCCATATTAGTTTTTTCTTTCTCGATTCATCCATAGTTTTTGGTTTTCGTTATCGTTTTCGATTCCGGTTATCGTTCTTTGACCTAAAGGTGCAAAGCGACCTAAGGTCGAGCGTTCGTCTTCGTTTTCGTTTTTTTTGTTAAATATCCACTATAATGTTGAAGTTTGCGCCGAAGGTATCATTGTCGTTGATGCCGAATCCTGGCACATACCACGTAGCGCCCAAATCACCGTCGTTATGGGCTATTCGACGCTTATAGCGCACCATCCATCCTAAGTGCAAGGGCCCGAATATCTTGGCGTCAATGCCGAACACCGCTTCCAGCCAGTGCATGGAGCACCCCATGTCCTTCTTGCCGAATCCCGAGGTGTTCTTCCATACGGGGTCGGGCAACGCTTCGCGGATAATGTCCAGCTTATACGACGTGAATCCATAGCGGAAACCCGCATACAGACGGTTGTCTGCATGCTTGTTCTTCATGATGTTCCAGTCCATACCCACGCGGAAGTAAGGGGCTGTCGTCTTATACGTAATGCCCGTCACCTTGTCGTTTTCGTGGTTGGCACGTCCTAAACCCAACTCGAAGACGGGGAACCACTGGTCGTGCAGGTTGATGCGCAGGGCACCCTCAATCTCGCCATGGTCGCTCAGTGCCATCATCATCGGACCTACTAAGTCGAACGATACGGCAAAGCCTCTGAACAAGGGTATAGAGTCCTTCTCCATGCGAAACATTTTGGATTGCGCATGGGTAGTCGCTGAAACAATCAGTAGCAACAGCAGACTAAAAATCCGGGTTGATGTATAGGTAGAAATGATCTGGCGAATCTTTATCATAGTTTACTTCGGGGTTATTGATCACTACGGAGTCGATGAAATTGCCCAGCCATCTCACGTTGGTGATATGGTGGAAGAACGAAGCCTGACAGTCTACTGATTCGAAGTGCGGATAGTCCTCCTTCTTCACGCAGATGCTGTCATAGTAGTAGCCTACTGTCTGTCCCTCTTTGCGCATCAGCACCAAGAACTTGTCCTCAGGGTTGGTATGACTGATTTGCAGGGCAAACCCGTCGGCAGCGTTGCCACAGAGCGCATTCAGCAACAAGGTATCCTTGCCGTCGCTTCTTCTGGTCCGTATCCACATGGTGTCCCCCTTCAGCGTATCGGCTACTCCGTCGGGCTTTAACAGCGTGTAGCGCGTGAACACAGTATTGTTCACGGGGCAGTCAATGCTCGTGCAGGCCATCATCGTGGCCATTATGACCAGCAGTGCGACGATTATTTTCCGCATCTGATTTTCTCCTCTATTTGGTAGTCGTTACGTCCTGCGCTGTTTCTGCTGATCAGGTCGCCCAGGAATCCCGCCAGGAATAGCTGCGTACCAATCATCATCATGGTCAGCGCGATGTAGAAGTAAGGCGAATTGGTAACCAATCGCATGGGCACACCATTATACAGCGCCCACGCCTTCTCCACGCCCAGGAAGAGCGCCGACAGGAAACCAATCATGAACACGATAGTGCCCAGGAATCCGAACACGTGCATGGGCTTCTTGCCAAAGGTGCCCAGGAACCACAGTGTCAGCAAGTCCAGATAGCCGTTCACAAAACGGTTCCATCCCATGAATTTCGACTTGCCAAACTTTCTTGCCTGATGGTGTACGGGCTTCTCGGCTATCTTGTCGAAACCTGCATTCTTAGCCAGATAAGGCATGTAGCGGTGCATTTCGCCATACACCTCGATATTCTTCACCACCTCCTTGCGATAAGCCTTCAGTCCGCAGTTGAAGTCGTGCAGGTTCTTGATGCCGCTCACCTTGCGTGCAGTGGCGTTAAACAGCTTTGTGGGGATGGTTTTCGACAGCGGGTCGCCCTGCTTGCGGTTCTGCTTGAATCCACTCACCAGGTCGTTGCCGTCCTCTTTAATCATGCGGTACAGTTCGGGAATCTCGTCGGGCGAATCCTGCAGGTCGGCATCCATGGTTATCACCACGTCGCCCTGTGCCTCCTTAAAGCCACAGTACAGCGCAGGACTCTTACCGTAGTTTCTGCGGAACTTGATGCCCTTTACGTGCTCTGAGCGGGCAGCTAACTCTTTGATGACGTCCCACGAATGGTCCGTAGAGCCGTCGTTCACGAAAATCACCTCAAACGAGAACTTGTTTGCCTGCATCACGCGCTCTATCCACGCATACAGCTCAGGCAGCGACTCGTCCTCATTATATAAAGGTATAATAACTGATATATCCATCTATCTAATTTACAATTTGACTATTTACAATTTACAAATTTTCCTCTTCACTATTCACTTTTTCACTGGCTTCGCCCTCGCGCCTCATCAGCGCGGCGATGGGCAATCCCAGGAAAAATCCCGCCATGATGCTGATAGTCAGCATATTCACGGCAAAATCTATCGGGCGCATGTCGTATAGAGCCTGCATTTCCTGTTGCATCTGGTCCTTCATGCCATACAGCTCCAGCACCTTCTTGCCCTCTTCCGAAGTCATTACCGAGTTCAGCACGCCCAGCAGATAGCCGTTGTCCATGTATTCGAAATACACGTAGATGGCCACTGCCAGCAGCAGTCCCGCATAGAAATAGCTCATCACCGTGTAGGCATAGCCCCGCTTAAAGGTGATGAATCCCTCGCGCGCATAATCGCGGAAATGGCGCAACCTGTTGGCTGCAAAGAAGGGCGACATGATGGCCAGCAAAATGGCGGCCATACCCAGGCTGGGGTAGGTTAGCCCCTGTATATAGCAGGCAAAGCTTCCTATCCATAGCAGCGACAGCAACGCCCCGTCCTGTCGTGCAAACGCCCTTAATTGTACATATTCTATAGGTGTCATTACAGCCTGCAAAGTTACAAAGATTTGGGCGAACCTCAAAATTTTTTGAGAAACATTTGCGGTTTTGCTAAAAAAGTACTACCTTTGCAGGCGATTTTTGAAAAATCGTCTGCGAAATCAGGCTTCGCCTCAGCAAAGAACAAGTTCTCTGCATTCGGCTTGCACTGATTTTGTCAGCCCAAATGGGCAGTCCTGTACGGCCAGCTCCCTCGGAATCCCCCAGGATGGGAACATAGCAAGGGTACTTGGTTGTAGCGGCGCGATGCAGATAGCTGCCCACCCGCCTCTTTAGCTCAGTTGGCCAGAGCACGTGATTTGTAATCTCGGGGTCGTTGGTTCGAATCCGACAAGAGGCTCGAAAATATCATTTCTTTAATGATTTTGGTTAGAAAATGAGTAGCGGAGTAACCTTAATAAGGTACTTCGCTTTTTTAGTTTACTGACAGAAAACTATAAATGTAAAATATTATGTTCGAACCGTCTTATCAAATTTCTTCGGAAGCCCTCTGTTTGGTTTCTGAAATCTCCGAACAAATCGGAATCCTTGAAACGCTCACGGGTTCAGTCCATGAGGTCCCCGAGCCGTCTTTTAACCCCTTCTCTGAGGACGACCTTCTTCGTGCTCACGAACAGTTGGTTGATGGATTGAGTGGTGGGGTAGGGCAGTACCGTGACGATCCGCGCGTCCGTCTGCACATGTCCATGCTCTTCGATTGGATAACCCATACGGAGGAGCATCCACTCGTCCGTAGTTGCATTTTTCATTACGAATTGACCTCTATTCATCCTTTTTTAGAGGGGAACGAGCGTTTAGGACTCTTCTGGCAGACCCTTCTTTTGGTTCAGTGGCGCCCTGTTTTAGCAGGTCTTCCGCTCGAGTCGCTCGTTGTGGAGCGTCAGCAGGAATATCGCCGTGTTTTGGCCTATCTCAGTGAAACCGCCAAAATTACCCATTTCATCGAGTACATTTTACGCTGTTTGCTGGATGTTGTACTGCAAGAGGTAAAGAATAAAGTAGAGAATAAAGTAGAGAATAAAGTAAAGAATAAAAGTAGAGGAAAAGTACAGGATAAAACCCCTGAAAATGCCTTCACAGACGATGCTGAAGCCCAACTTTCCAAGTCTGAGCAGCGAATTGTGAAGCTCCTGGTGGCCGATCCACGCATCACCATCGGTGCTCTTTCTCGTCGTCTACAGCTCTCAGAGGCCGGTATTAACAAGGTTTTAGCTGCTCTCCGCAAGCGTGGCATCATCGAACGTGTGGGTGCCAACAAAAATGGCTCTTGGAAAGTCAATCTCTAATCCTTTCCTTGAACAACGCTTTACTAAACATCTAAAAATCAATTCATCATCATTTTTCGTTTTCTGAGGACTGTCCGCCCCGGCAGTCCTCTCTTTTACCCCCTTTACCCCCATTTTACCCTTCTCATCTCTTCCTTTCTCCATTTTCCTTCTAATCTTCTCTTTTCTTTACACCATTATTTGTCTCTCTTTTCCATTACTCCCTCTCTAGACTCCCTTCTTCTCTCTGCCTTCCTCCCTCTTTCCTCTGTCTTCGCTTCTTATCCCTCGTCATTCAAAACTCTATAATCTCCATTCTTTATTCCTCTTTCGAACATCGCAGAAAAGCTCGAATCATTCCACATTCCAAATTCATCATCCCTCATTCAATTAGTAAAAACATACAACACAAGAAAAAGCCGGTATCTCTACCGGCTCTTTGTTGTGTTTAATATTTTTGTCTATGTGCTTTTTACACTCTACTCTTTTCAGGTTCTTAAACCCTATTTTTCTTCATAAATAGATATCCCTTGCAGACAAAGCACTTCGACGATGAGACTGCATCACACCACGCATACAGACAGCGGGAAGTTTCTGCATAGTCTTGGGTTTCCACACTCGGACGGTCACTTCGTCCATTACTTCTTCTGCTGCCTTCACATAATGTTCCAGAATCAGCTTCTCTTTACTAAATGTTTTCATACTTCTATCTTTTAATTAACGTTTAAAATTAGTTCTTCTACTGCAAGACTGAGGAGAAGGATGTGATGGTAAAGATGGTGGTGAACCTGATTAACCAGAAGAATTAAGGTACACATACCGCAAAAAAATCAAATATTTTTTCAGTCATTATAGTCATTAGTCATTAGTCATTAAGAATTTCGAATTCAGTCATTTTGCTCACTATAAATAAAATATATATATTTTATTATATAGTGGCCGTTTTTGACATTCCAAAAACGTTAATGACTAATGACTAATGACTAATGACATTGTCTTTTCCTGATCTCGGTTGACAGACATCACACTGTCGAGGTAACCTCTTTTTGCACCTAAAAGTGGTGCTAAAAATAAAACATGCTCGATTTTCAGCACGAAAATCGTGCTTTTTCGCCCAAAACGGCCAAAAATTTGGAGGCGCCTTGAAAAATGTGTACCTTTGCATTGTCAAAAGGAAACGATGGAATTGGGGCGCAGGGCACCAAAAATTTGCTTTCAGGCCTGGCAAAATTTACGGCCTGCCCAGAGCGTAAAAAAAGAAGTCGCGAATGGAGACAAAGAGAACCATTAAACATTAAACATTAATAAATTAAATTTTCAAACATTTGAGTCATTCCCGTTAAACGGGAAAGCGGCGTAAGCCAAAAGGGCTCATTATTATCAACTATTTAAAAACTAAGAGGAG
>CACZMV010000024.1 GCA_902782305.1 uncultured Prevotellaceae bacterium | reverse complement strand
CTGGCAACGGCAGTTCTAGTAACGACAACGGGGACAACAATGGAACCCAGAACCAGGGCGGTAGCGGCACCGGAGGCAACTCTGGCGGTGACAACGGAGGCGGTGACAACTTGGGACAGAATTGATGGATGATGTGAGAATGGGGACTGACAGAAAATCTGTCGGTCCCCTACTCTATTAAAATCCCCAGCCACCAAATGGGGCAGCTGGGGAGAAAGGGGATTGATTTTACTCTTTGTCGAGCAGAATCTTCATCATCTCGATGGCGGAGTAAGGAATGGGAGTGCCAGGGCCGAAGATGCAAGCTACGCCAGCCTTGTAGAGGAAGTCGTAGTCCTGAGCAGGGATAACACCACCAGCGGTGACCATGATGTCAGGACGACCGAGCTTCTTCAACTCTTCGATGAGCTGAGGAATGAGCGTCTTGTGACCTGCAGCCAGTGACGAAGCACCGACGATGTGGACGTCGTTCTCGACAGCCTCGCGAGCAGCCTCTGCGGGAGTCTGGAACAAGGGTCCCATATCAACGTCGAAGCCACAGTCTGCATAACCTGTAGCAACCACCTTAGCACCACGGTCGTGACCATCCTGACCCATCTTTGCTACGAAGATACGTGGACGGCGACCTTCCTTCTGTGCGAACTCGTCGGTAAGGCGCTTGGCCTCCTCGAAGTCCTTATCGTTTTTAGATTCTGAACTATACACGCCTGAAATTGTTCTGATTACTGCTTTATAACGGCCTACGATTTTTTCGCAGGCATCTGAAATCTCACCAAGGGTACAACGCAGCTGAGCGGCCTTGACAGCCAGGTCGAGCAGGTTGTTCTCAGACTTGCGACCTTCCTTGAAGTCGCGCACGCACTCGGTGATAGCCTTCAGGGCAGCCTGACAAGCGGCCTCGTCGCGGGTAGCGCGAACCTGCTTCAAGCTCTCCTCCTGCTGTTTGCGTACAGCGGTGTTGTCGACCTCGAGGATGTCGATAGGATCTTCGTGCTCCAAGCGATACTTGTTAATACCCACAATGGTCTGGGTGCCGGAGTCGATACGAGCCTGGGTGCGGGCAGCAGCCTCCTCGATACGCATCTTAGGCAGACCGGTCTCGATAGCCTTGGCCATACCACCCAGCTTCTCGATTTCCTGAATGTGCTCCCAAGCCTTGTGAACCAGCTCGTTGGTCAGGGTCTCCACATAGTAAGAACCTGCCCATGGGTCAATCTGCTTGCAGACCTTGGTCTCGTTCTGGATATAGATCTGGGTGTTACGAGCGATACGAGCCGAGAAGTCGGTAGGCAGGGCAATAGCCTCGTCGAGGGCGTTGGTGTGCAGCGACTGGGTGTGACCCAGCACAGCAGCCATAGCCTCGATACAGGTACGGCCTACGTTGTTGAAGGGGTCTTGCTCGGTGAGCGACCAACCTGAAGTCTGTGAGTGGGTACGCAGAGCGAGAGACTTCGGATTCTTGGCGCCAAAGCTCTTCACGATCTTCGCCCACAGCAGACGACCTGCACGCATCTTGGCAATCTCCATGAAGTGGTTCATACCGATAGCCCAGAAGAATGACAGACGGGGAGCGAAAGCATCCACATCGATACCGGCATTCACACCTGTACGCAGATAGTCCATACCATCGGCCAAAGTGTAAGCCAACTCGATGTCGGCAGTAGCACCTGCCTCCTGCATGTGATAACCTGAGATAGAGATAGAGTTGAACTTAGGCATCTTCTGCGAGGTATACTCGAAGATATCAGCGATAATCTTCATTGAGAATGCAGGTGGGTAGATATAGGTGTTACGCACCATGAACTCCTTCAGGATATCGTTCTGGATGGTTCCTGCCATCTCCTCGAGCTGAGCGCCCTGCTCCAGACCAGCCACGATGTAGAATGCCAGGATAGGCAGCACGGCACCGTTCATGGTCATCGACACCGACATCTTGTTCAAGGGAATGCCCGAGAACAGCACCTTCATGTTCTCTTCGTTACAGATAGATACACCTGCCTTACCTACATCGCCCACCACGCGGGGGTTGTCGGGGTCGTAGCCGCGGTGTGTGGGCAGGTCGAAGGCTACAGAAAGACCTTTCTGACCGGAAGCCAGGTTACGGCGATAGAAGGCGTTCGACTCCTCAGCGGTAGAGAATCCGGCATACTGACGGATGGTCCACGGACGGAACGGATACATCATAGAATACGGACCGCGGAGATAGGGAGGAATACCAGCCGTAAAGTCGAGGTGTTCCATTCCCTCAAGGTCTTCTTTCGTATAAACGGGACGAACCTCGATGTGTTCGGGGGTCTTCCAGTCGGCTACGATTCCATTGTCTTTAATCCACTTGGCACCATCTTGAGCCTTGATGCCTGCATAGATATCAATATCTTTAAATTGTTTACGCATAATTCAAGTCTCCTATTCTTTAAATACCAAGTTTCTGATTATATTCTTTCAAAGTCTCAAGCACGTTGCACTTCACATGAACATAGTTCTCGATGCCAGCAGCCTTCAGGTCTTCCATGCAAGCAGGAGCACCAGCTACGACGAACATGGCACGACCATTCAGATACTTGAAGGCGGGGATAGCGTACTCGGCATACTCATCGTCAGAAGAGCAGATAACCACGATATCGGCCTTAGCCTCGAGCGCAGCATCTACACCTTCCTCAACGGTCTTGAAGCCGAGGTTGTCAATCACCTTATAACCAGCGCAAGCCAGGAAGTTGCAAGAGAACTGGGCACGGGCCTGACGCATGGCCAGATTGCCAATGGTGAGCATGAAGGCTACAGGAACCTTCTTTTCCTCAGTATGGATGCGGAGGTCTTCAAAGTCGGCAGCAAGACGAGTGCTGTTGATGGCCTTGAAGGTGGGTTCGCAGTTCGTTGCGTCTGTTGCTGCGGCACAGCAACAAGCACAACCCTTCGCGCGCTTGCCTTCGCTCTTCTCCGTGAAGTTGGGGAACTGGTTGGTGCCCAACAGGAACTCCTTACGCTTGGCAGCATCACCATGACGCTTGACATTGGTGGCATTGATATCGTCCTGAATGGTGCCAGCCTTGACAGCTGCGAGGAAGCCTCCCTCCTCTTCTACCTTCAGGAAAATCTTCCAAGCCTCCTGAGCCAGAGCATCGGTGAGGTGCTCAATGTAATAAGAGCCTGCACCTGGGTCAACGATACGGTCGAAATGGCTCTCTTCCTTGATGATGAGCTGCTGGTTGCGAGCAATACGCTCTGAGAAATCAGTAGCTTCCTCGTAAGGAGCATCGAACGGTGTAACCACCATAGAATGAACACTGCCCAGAGCAGCACTCATAGCCTCGGTCTGCGAACGGAGCAGATTGACATAGCTATCGAAGAGTGTCTGATTATAGGTAGAGGTGGTGGCGTTGATGACCATCTTGCAAGCGCAGTCGCACTTAGGCTCATACTGCTTCACAATCTGAGCCCAAAGCAGACGGGCAGCACGGAACTTGGCAATCTCCATGAAGTAGTTCTCGCTGACACCCATGTTGAACTTGATGCTCTTGGCAGCCAGGTCAACATCGACACCAGCATCCACGAGTTGCTGCAGATACTCATTACCCCAAGCCAAAGCATAACCCAACTCCTGAACGATGTAAGCACCAGCATTGTTCAAAGCATCAGTGCTAACAGCAATGCAACGGAAGTTAGGATAGTCCTTGAGGACATCAACAAGAGAAGAAGCAAGAGGCAGGAGGGAAGAAACATCCTTGCCCTTCATCACCATCTTCTGCATGGGGTCCCACTCGATAGAGCCAACCACCTTCTCCTTGTCATAGCCCTTCTGTGCGAAGAAGTCGACCAGAATCTGAGCCAACTCAACAGAATGTTTAGGACAGGTGGCGAAGTTCACCTCGATACAATCGCAATAGATACCGTCGAGCAGTGCCTCAACGTTCTCCTTGCTGACCATCTTGCCAGGAAGCTTGAAGCCCAGCGAGTCGATACCCTTGTTCAGGATGTCGAGTGCCTTGGCGTTAGCTGCCTTCACATCGTCAACGACGATATTCTGGCGAACATACCACGCATTGGAATCTTTCTTGTTACCACGAACGAAGGGAAATTCGCCGGGCAACGAATCAGGAGTCTTGAGGTCTTTCAAATCCTCACGACGATAGAAAGGCTGTACATTAAAGCCTTCATTGGTTCTCCATACGAGTCGCTTCTGGAAGTCGGCTCCTTTCAGGTCAACCTCAATTTTGTCCAACCACTCCTGGGTGGTAGGCGCCTGGAACTCGCTGAAGAGTGTTTCTTTGTTTGCCATAAATTTTAAATCAGTATTATTATATAAGTGTTTTAAGTTACAAATAATCGATTTGCAAAGGTAAGCATTATTTCTGAAATGACGAAGGATTTAATAATTATTTCATATTTATCGAAAATAGTTGCACAAATATGCTTGAGTTGTGCGGTTTTTTAGTACCTTTGCACAAATTTTCGACATAGTATATTATGGAATCGTTTCAATGGTTAACTAATTTGTTTACAACTACCGATTCGGTGGCTCACATAGCATTGCTTTATGCTATAGTGATTGCCGTAGGTGTGTATTTGGGAAAAATTAAGATTGGTGGAGTATCACTGGGTGTAACATTTGTATTGTTTGCCGGCATCTTGGCTGGACATATCGGATTTACGGCACCCACGCCCATTCTGACCTTCGTGCAAGACTTCGGACTGATATTGTTTGTCTTCATGATAGGTTTGCAGGTGGGTCCTGGTTTCTTCGAGAATTTCGGATCGCAGGGCATCAGGCTTAACGGACTGGCTACGCTGGCCGTGCTGCTGAACATCATCGTGATGTTTATATGCTATTTCGTTTTCTTCGACACGAATGACAAGACGAACCTGCCCATGATGGTTGGTACGCTCTATGGTGCCGTTACCAATACGCCAGGACTTGGTGCTGCCAACGAGGCATTAGGCTCTGTATTCGGCAGCAACGCCCCACAGATAGCATCGGCATACGCTTGTGCCTACCCGCTCGGTGTGCTGGGCATCATCGGTGCTATTATATTAATAAGGTATATATGTGGTGTCAAACTGGAGAAAGAGGAGGCACGACTGAAAGCCATGGAAGAGACAAGTGCTGACAAGAAGCCTTATAAGATGCACCTGGAGGTGACCAACAAATACCTGGAGGGCAAGACCTTGTTGCAGGTGCACGACTTCCTGAACCGTGACTTCGTGGTTTCACGACTGGTCCATGAAGGAGAATTGTGCATTCCCAACCGCGACACTATTTTCCACCTGGGCGACCAGATGCTGATAGTATGTGCAGAGGCTGACCAAGAGGCAATCATGGCATTTATCGGTCCGAAACTGGACATTGACTTTGAGCAACAAGACCAGCCACTGGTATCAAAGCGCATCCTGATTACCAATCCTAAGGTGAACGGCAAGACGCTGTCGTCGCTGCACTTCTCCAGTGTGCATGGCGTTAATGTGACGCGTGTCACCCGTCATGGTATCGACCTCTTCGCATCGGCAGGACTGCCATTGCAGGTGGGCGACAAGATCATGGTGGTAGGTCCAGAGGACGCCGTAGAGCGTGTGGCCAACAAGATGGGTAACTCGCTGCGCAAGTTGAATGCGCCCAACATTGCCACTATCTTTGTGGGTATATTCCTCGGCCTTATCTTCGGTTCATTCCCATTGGCTATCCCTGGAATGCCCGTTCCTGTGAAGCTGGGTTTGGCTGGTGGACCGCTGATTATCGCCATCCTCATTGGACGCTACGGCTACAAGATACACTTGGTAACTTATACAACAACATCGGCTAACATGATGTTGCGTGAGATAGGACTGGTATTGTTCCTGGCATCAGTGGGTATCAAGGCGGGAGCAGGATTCTTTGAGACCGTGATAGATGGTGACGGACTGCTCTATGTGCTGACGGGTTTCCTCATCACGATTATCCCCATCTTGATAGTCGGACCTATTGCCCGCATCAGGTTCAAGTTCAACTACTTCACCATTGCAGGTATGATAGCCGGTACATATACAGATCCCCCTGCCCTTGCCTACTCTAACAGCATCTGCTCGAAAGAGGCACCTGCGCTGGGTTATTCGACGGTATATCCGCTCTCGATGTTCCTGCGCATCTTCACAGCACAGATTGTGGTGCTCTTCTTCTGCGGATAAAAGATGAAACTGGAAATATAATAATACACCATAAAAAGTCAAATGAACAAATTCGGATTACTGTTAGGTGCCTTGCTCTTAACCTCCACGGCTCCGATGTACGCCCAGATGGACGCCAGCATCAAGTTGAACGAGGTGATGACGGACAACGGCACCAGCCTACAGGACGAATACGGACAACACAAGGCGTGGCTGGAGATTGAAAACATCTCGCACTCCACCTACAACATCCGTGGTATGTATATTACCACGGATCGTTCCGTATTAGACCGCAACATGAGTGTGCCTGAGCGCATCAAGCGAATGAGCATCATCCCCAACGGCGATGAGCGCACCAACTTGAGCGGACAACAGCACCTGGTTCTCTTCCTTAACAGCGAGCCCCACTTGGGAACAATGCATCTCACAGCGAAAGTGGATGCCAAGAAACCCGTGTGGATTGCTCTTTACAATGGTAACGCCACACAACTCATCGACTCTGTCACCGTTCCTGTATTGGCTCAAGACCAATCGTTTGCGCGTATTGCCAATAACGGTACTGCGAAAGACTGGGAAGTGAAGTCGGCCGACCGCGTCACTCCTGGCATTTCAAACATCACGACCGTCAGCGAATCGAAGGTTGACAAGTTCAAGCGCGAAGACCCATACGGTTTCGGTATGGCGCTCATGGCGATGGGTATCGTGTTTGCCTGTCTGGCGCTGCTGTGGATTACGTTCACTGTATTCGGTATGGTGATGCGCCACATGGATACGGCCAAGAAGGTAGCTAACAAGCAGCCCATCAAGCCTATTACCAAGACGGTAGAGAAGACGATGGAGGTGGGTCATAAGACGGGCGTTATGCTGAAGGAAGGATTTGACACGAAGGGTATCGACCGCGAGGTATATCTGGCCGTTATCGGTCTGGCACTGCGTCAATACGAGGACGACATCCACGACGTGGAGAGTGGCGTGATAACCATCAAGCCGAAAGATACGGATTGGGACGACGAGTATAGTCAGATGACGCATCTGCATGAGCCGTTGCTGCCCATCAACCCCATGGGACAAAAGATTCCAACAGGCCCAGAACTGAAATAGTTTTCCTGGGACAACAACAAATCATAAAGGTCAAAGATTAAAGTTCAAAGATGAAAACATATAAATATAAAGTACAAGGCGTAGAATACGAAGTAGAAATCGCCGAAGTAGTTGGCAAGATAGCCAAAGTAAACGTGAACGGTATCCCATTCGAAATAGAGATGCAGAAGCCCATCAATGCTGCCAAGCATCCTGCACTGGCTTCTACTAAAAGAACAGTGGCAGCAGCTCCCGTGGAAGCACCTGCAGCAGCTGCACCCGTAGCAGCACCAGCTGCAAAGCCACAAGCTGCACAACCTGCTGCACCCGCTGGCGCAGGCAATCCTGTGAAGGCTCCACTGCCTGGAACCATCAATGCCATTAACGTAAAGGTGGGCGACAAGGTGAACGTGGGAGATGTCGTTATCGTGCTGGAGGCCATGAAGATGCAGAACAACATCGAGGCCGAATATGCAGGTACCGTTACCTCTATACTGGTTAACCAGGGCGACTCTGTAATGGAAGGTGCAGTGATGCTGACCATTGGTTAATGCATAATTCTTAATTCATAATGCATAATTATGGGATTTACAAACTTTATCGTAGAAAACTTCAATGAGTTCCTGACGTACACGGGTTTTGCGAACGTGACGGCAGGTAACCTCATCATGATAGTAGTAGGCGCCTTCTTTATCTGGCTAGCCATCAAGAAGGACTTTGAGCCCCTGCTGCTCGTACCCATCGGACTGGGTATCATATTGGGCAACATCCCCTTCCGTGCTGATGCCGGACTGGAGATTGGACTGTATGAGGACAACTCCGTGCTAAACATCTTCTATCAAGGCGTGCGACAAGGATGGTATCCACCGCTGATATTCCTGGGCATTGGTGCTATGACGGACTTCTCGGCATTGCTGGCGAATCCAAAACTGATGCTGATTGGTGCTGCAGCCCAGTTTGGTATCTTTGGTGCCTATATGTTTGCGCTGGCCTTGGGTTTCGAACCCAACCAGGCTGCAGGTATCGCCATCATCGGTGGTGCCGACGGTCCTACGGCCATCTTCCTCAGTAGTAAGCTGTCGCCCAACCTGATGGGTGCCATTGCGGTATGTGCTTACTCGTATATGGCACTGGTACCACTGATTCAGCCCCCATTGATGCGACTGCTGACCACGAAGAAGGAGCGCCTCATCAAGATGAAGCCCGCCCGCGAGGTGTCGCAGACAGAGCGCATCCTGTTCCCCATCGTGGGATTGTTGCTGACCACATTCATCGTACCATCGGGTCTGCCTCTGCTGGGTATGCTGTTCTTCGGCAACCTGCTGAAGGAAAGCGGCAAGACCACCCGTCTGGCCAAGACTGCTGGTGCTGCGCTGAACGATATTGTGGTGATGCTATTGGGACTGACGGTAGGTTGTTCGACACAGGCCTCTGAGTTCCTGACGATGAACACTATCTACATCTTCGCCATTGGTGCTGGTGCCTTCATCATTGCCACCATGAGCGGCGTCTGCTTTGTGAAGCTGATGAACGTGTTCCTGCCGAAGGACAAAAAGCTGAATCCGCTGATTGGTAACGCTGGCGTGAGTGCTGTGCCTATGGCTGCACGTATCTCCAACAACCTCGGACTGGAGTACGACCGCCATAACTTCCTGCTGATGCACGCCATGGGTCCAAACGTTGCTGGCGTTATCGGTTCGGCTGTAGCTGCAGGTGCCCTGTTAGGCTTCCTGTCGTAAGTTAACCATGAAGAAAGTCTGCGATTTCATAGCCCGCTGGATGGGTGTGCTGGTATTACTGACAGCTGTTGGCGCTCTGTTATGTCCCGCACCTCTTGGAGCTATTGACACGTGGTATATCAATCCGTTCATCGGACTTATCATGTTCGGCATGGGATTGACACTCTCGGCACACGATTTCCGTGTAGTGTTCAGTCGTCCAAAGGATGTGGTGATGGGCTGTCTGGCTCAGTTTACCATCATGCCCCTCATGGCGTGGCTGTTATCGCAGCTTTTCTCACTTCCCAAAGAATTGGCTCTTGGTATGATTCTCGTTGGATGTTGTCCTGGTGGCACAGCTTCTAACGTTATCACTTTTTTAGCCAAAGGCGACCTTGCCCTTAGCGTGGGCATGACAGCCACCTCTACCCTGTTGGCGCCCGTTCTTACTCCTTTGCTGGTTTGGTTGCTGGCAGGAACAATGGTTGATGTTGACACCATTGGTATGCTGCAAAGCATTGTCTATGTGGTGATTGCCCCTATTGTTGTAGGACTGCTCTGCCAGCGTTATCTCCCCAATCTTACGCAGCGTGTAGTTCCCTATCTTCCTGCATTCTCTTCCCTGATGATTACCCTTGTAGTAGGCATCATTGTTTCCCATACTTCTGACAAGCTGTTGGCTGGAGGATTGCTTGTTATCCTCGTAGTCATGCTCCACAACCTGAGTGGACTGGCTCTAGGCTTTACCCTCGGTCGACTGCTTCATCTTTCTCGTGAGAAGTGTATTGCAGTCAGCATTGAGGTGGGCATGCAGAACTCAGGATTAGCCTCCAGTCTTGCAGTACTGCACTTCGCAGCCTTCCCTCTTGCTACAATTCCTGGTGCCATCTTCAGTGTATGGCATAACATCAGCGGTGCTCTGGTAGCCAAGTGGTATACCAGATAATTCATCTGCAAAAAAAATAAGATTATTCATTCACGGCTCCACAGTGAGGACATACTCCTTTATGACGAAGGGGCTTGCCACAATGGCCACAATGGTATGGGAAGTGGGTGACGTGGAAATAGACGTGAAGGGCGAAATAGATATAGGCGATAAGCAAGAGATAGCCTATATAATATAAGGTGGTAATGCTGAACACAACATAGTTGACAGCACAGACAGCCACAAGACCTATAAGATAAAGAAGGGCATCAGCAGTTGGCAAACGTCGTACAGCCTCATCGAAAGCAGCAATACTGACAATAATCATCGCCCACACAGAGGCAATGAAGATGCCAAGATGCCAAGGAAGGGCAAAGGGATTGAGCGAGGGATGGTAATAGAAATGACGCCAGGACTCTGCGCCAAACATCTGGATGCTGGCATAAAGTGTGGCTGAGAAGGCGATAAGGATACAAAGAAGTGTAGGATAGGGAGAATCTATATCATGGAAATGTACGATATAGGCATTGTGGCGAAGGAGTCGACGCATAGCATAAAGACTGGCTGCTACCACACAAAGTCCCATGAAAAGCAGCAGGTGGTTGTTGGTAAAGAGGTCGATGAACTGCGAGATTGGATCGTCAGGAGAAACGCCCTCCAATAATTCACACTCACGAATCCAACCTTGCGTAATCTGGTCGCGGGCAACCTTAACCCAAACAGAGTCTATCGTATCTGTGGGTACCGTCTCAATATCAGCAACGACAATACGCTCACCACGAACAACATAAAGCGTATCAAAAGCCATATCGGGCAAAGCGTCAGCCAGTGGCAACTGGGAAGCATTCACCACAAAATTATAGTTTTGCGAATAATGGTGGGTGGTAGAGAAGGAAATGGAATCTATCTGCTGTTTGGTCAAGTCCCATGCATCAGGAGTCCGCTGTCCATGATTGTAACAGGAGGCTAACAGGAGAGAGAAGCACAAGAGACTTATAACCTGACAAAAGCGATGATAAAAACCCTTATTCTGCATAGACATTCATTTGACAATGACGACAATCAAACTCTAAGCGGAAACGACGGCCATCGCCTAAGCGCAAGAACAACGGTTCTTTCCATTGAGGCGCACGTCCACCATGCTTCACACAATAGCCTAATGCATAGCGCAGGCAATGACGGCATTGCATCAGCAAACCATGACGAGGGGGCTGTAACTCGAAAGCTGGTTCTATGTGTTTTAAACCATGAGCAGCATAGAAAGCCTGAGCCTCACGATTGGCTATGTTGTAAAGATAGCCAGGAGAATAGGCGGGAGGACTAGAAAAACAGGAATCACTAGAAGACCTAGATAATCTAGAATTACTAGATAAACTAGAAGAAATCGCCTCTACCCATTGCCGACGAAGATCAGCCAATAAACTGCTCGGAATAAAATAGTTGAAATCAGCAGGAAGCTCTACCCCACTACACTCATAAGGTGTTCCACCTAAACGGGACAATTGACGCTCAATATTCTCGCGCTGTGGTTTCTCTGCCATCTGGTGTTCGCAAGCAATGCTTACCTGACAGCCTTCACCACTCAGGGCAAAACCATCGGGAGTGACTGAAAGTGAGAATTTTACAGGAATCTTACGGGAACTGCTTGGGCGAGAGAGCAGGCGTTCAAACTCTTGGTCGTTGTTGCGATAGAGCGCCATACCAGGACGCAAGGTTCGTGGCATCTGCTGAGGGAAAAGGCGATTGCCTTGTGCCCTGTTAACACGGAAGCCCTGCAACTCACGGTCTGCATCTATATAACAGAGGCCATCGCCATTGGCAAAAGCGGCTGTTCCTGCCACATTGAACGAGTCGCGACGTATCTCTTTAACGGTTCCCACAAACTCACCCATAGCTTTAGGCGTATCGGGCGAGAAGATGTCTGGTTGGCGACCTTGTAGGAAATAGGTGGTAAAGCCACGGTTGAACGTCTTGCGAAGGTTGGGTGTAAAGGTATAGGTACAATGTCCCTTGGAGGCTCGCTGATAATCATGAGGATGCTTGGCTATGAAGGCATCCAGTTGCTGACTATATGCTGCCACAACATTCTTGACATAAGAAACATCCTTCAATCTTCCTTCTATCTTAAAAGAAGTTGCACCTGCAGAAATCAACTCTTCAAGATGATTCAACTGGTTCATATCTTTTAAAGATAAAAGGTGACGCTGATGTTCTATTTCACGACCTTCGGCATCCAGTAAATCGAACTTCATGCGACAGAACTGGGCACAGGCTCCACGATTGGCAGAACGTGAAAAACAATGTTGTGAGGCATAACAGAGTCCGCTATAACTGACACACAGAGCACCATGCACGAACACTTCCAATTCCACATCAGGCACTTCACGATGAATCTCGGCAATCTCTGCTACTGATAATTCGCGAGCCAAGACAACACGACGAAAGCCCAGGGAACGTAACCATCGTACTTTTTCTGGAGTTCGGTTATCCGTCTGCGTGGAGGCATGAAGGGGAATATGAGAGTTTAGAAGGGACATATCTTGAGTCAAGACGGCATCAACACCAACCTCTTCGAGTTCGCGGATAAGTTGCTTTACCGGCTCCAACTCATCATCATAAATGATCGTGTTAACAGTAACATAAACACGAACATCAAACTGATGAGCATACTGGCAGAGCTGGCGTATATCATCTACGCTATTGCCGACAGCTGCACGGGCTCCGAAACGGGGAGCTCCAATATAGACTGCATCAGCTCCATGGTCAATAGCAGCTAAGCCACACTCAAGATTCTTGGCAGGTGCCAGCAACTCAAGATTTGTCATCACTCAATCTTATTGATATCGAAAGGAGTCTCCTGATAGACGTAATAGTTAATCCAGTTGTTGTAAAGCAGGTTGGCATGAGCACGCCAAGTAACCAAAGGATGTTGCTCGGGGTCATCTTGATAATAATAATGACGAGGCAATTCCACGTCGTCACGAATATCACGATCACGACGATATTCCCTATCAAGCGTATCGGGAGCATACTCCAGATGTCCCGTGATAAAGAACTCACGACCATTGCGTGCCATCACCATGCTGACACCACACTCTGGACTCTCTGCAATAAGCGTCAGGTCAGGATTACGGAGTATGTCATCACGGTGTATTTCTGTATGTCGGCTATGCGGCATCTGGAACACATCGTCGAAACCACGGAAGATGGGCAACTGGGGGTCTAAGGTGTGCTGAGGGAAGATGCCAAACATCTTCTTCTGCAACGGGTATTTGGGAATACCATAGTGATAGTAAAGTCCTGCCTGCGCAGCCCAACATATATATAAGGTACTTGTGACGTGCGTGCGAGCCCAATCAAAAATATCCGTCATCTCGTCCCAATAGGTAACATCCTCAAACTCCAATTGTTCCACAGGGGCACCCGTGATAATCATTCCATCGAACTTCTCCTTACGCATCTCTGCAAAGTCACGATAGAACATCATCATGTGTTCGATAGGGGTATTCTTGGGTGTATGACTCTTGAGCTTCATGAAACTTATCTCCAACTGAAGCGGTGTATTTGAGAGCAGACGAATAAGATCAGTCTCCGTAGTAATCTTCAGCGGCATAAGGTTCAGAATAACTATCTTCAGCGGACGGATATCCTGCATATGTGCACGAGAATCATCCATCACGAAGATATTCTCGTGTTTCAACAGCTCAATAGCCGGCAGTTTATCTGGTAATCTTAAAGGCATAAGTCAATATGTGCTTACTTGTCAATATGGAAAACACAAGTGGAGACATTATCAAAGCCTCCCGCCTCGATTGCTGCTTCACATAACTGATTGGCTGACTTATTAGCTACCATCAATTCCTCAATCTCTGAATCGGTAATCATATCATTCAAACCATCGGAGCAAAGAAGATAAGCATCACCAGGAAGCACATCGTTAGTAAACTCATAGAAATCAATATAGGAGTTCAGAATGCCTGCACCAATGCAATTGGTAATAACATTGGAATGACGTTGGCTTCCATCGTTTCTAAGCAGCGAATGGTCAGTAGTTAACTGGGTAAGCTGTCCATCACGCAAACGATAGAGGCGACTATCTCCACAATTCATCCAATAATAATGTCCACAAAAATAAAGTACGCCAACCAATGTAGTTCCCATCTCAAGTTTGGAAGGATCCATGAGACCATGGGAATTTACTTTCTTATTAATCGTGTCAATCCATTCTGCCATCATCTCATTCATCTCACCAGGAGTCAGTCCATGAGGCAAATCATTGATAAAAAACTTGAGATTAGAGAGAACTTCTTCACTGGCTACCTCACCAGCATTATGTCCTCCCATTCCATCTGCTATAGCAACGATAAAACGGTCGGTGTTCTCTGTCATAAACTCGGTCTTGTACGCGTCACTGCGTAACAACTTGTCGAAAGCCAGCACCATGTCTTCATTATTACTCCTGACACAACCTATACGGCTGGCTGCTGTTAATACTATTCTACTCATTTATTCAGTTTATACTTACTTGCAAATTAATATTAGCAAGGGTGACGATGTCGCCACTCTTGAGAGACATAGGAACGTCTGGTTGAACCTCGCGCTGATTAAGTTTTGTACCATTGGATGAATGCTTATCAATAATGCACCATCCTGTATCAGGCTTATAGATTAGTTGAGCATGCACACCAGAAATGTACATATTGCCTTCGAACAACTGCTGATAAGGTCCTTGGCGACGTCCGATGATAGCGCCATTAACGCCTACCATACGAATGTTGAGCGTAGGATTGTAGAGTGTGAGGGTTGGAATGCCGGACTGAGCAGGTAACTGAACCCCTTCTGCAACCCGATGAGGAGCTTCCGCAAAAGGCTCTCTGTGACTCGTAGCCATATTGGCATAGGACTGAGAAACGAACTGCTGACGTTGGCTGCGCTGTTGTTCCAATTCATCGTAGCTGACCATAAGTCCACCACAATGAGTACAGCGACGTCCCATACCCACACGTCCGCAATTACTGCAGTAAACGAGTTCTTGACCACACTGATCACAATAGCGTGAATCGTCCTCAATCTCTTCTTTACAACTTGGGCATATAATCATAGTTATTCTTTAATATCTTCTGGCAAAATCAGTTGATAGGTTTCTTGTGTAACTTCCGATGGTGACATCAAGCTGACACGCAAAGAGAGCTGCTGAATAGTTGAATCCAGCAGATTGCGCATCTCACGGGCATTGCCAAAGTTCTTATTCTTATTGTAAACCATATGAGCGGTGACATCCAAAAGTCTGGATTTTGCCTCATCCGACAGCTTGTAGTTGTCTTTGGAAGCCATCTTGATATAGATTTCACTCAACTCGTCGGCAGTATAGTCATCAATATGCATCTTATGAGAGAAACGACTGGCCAATCCTGGATTGACAGCCAGGAAGTTTTCCATCTCATCACGATAACCTGCAGCAACAACGACAAACTTACCACGATCATCCTCCATACGCTTCATCAGTGTGTCTATTGCTTCCTTGCCATAAGGATCGTTCTCCGCAGAGAGCGTATAGGCTTCATCAATGAACAGAATACCACCCATTGCCTTGTCACACATGTTATTGACAATCTTTGGTGTTTCACCCATATACTTGCCAACAAGGGTAGCACGGCTGGCTTCAATAACGCGACTGGTTGGAAGAATCTCCATAGATTGAAGCACCTCACCCATCTTACGGGCAATAGAAGTCTTACCAGTACCCGGATTACCTGTAAGAATGAAGTTCATAGCCATCTGCTGAACCTTACCGGCACCCAAAGCAGCACGCTGTTTCATAAACATACTCTGAACAGCCAAACGACGAATCATATTCTTGACAGAAAGCATGCCGATGAAGTCGTCGAGTTCGTTGAGCACCTCGTCGAGTGGACGAATCTTTTCGCTCTGTCCCACAGCCAAATCAGCAACCGTAATACGATACATGTCTTCATTGGTGAAATTGGGATTGTTCATCTCCGTTATCAAGCGCTGACTCTGTCTCTCAACAGCCTGGTCGAAAATACGGCGTGCCTCACGAGCATTTCCGAAATTCTTATCACGACGCAAATAAAGTTGTTCGAATTGGCGATGGATAGCACCACGCGTTTCTTCGTCCACCGTAAATTTCTTGCCACTGGCAAGGTTGATGAAGATTTGTGTCAACTCATCTGGTGTGTAATCCTCGAAATGGATTGTCTGTGTAAAGCGACTCTTCAATCCTGGGTTCGTGTCGATAAAGTCATGCATATTGTCAGTATAACCAGCGACTATACAGATGAACTTTCCACGATCATCTTCCAGGCGTTTCAACAAAGTATCTATAGCCTCTGAACCAAAACTGTCTTGATCGTTAGACTTCAAGGTATAGGCCTCGTCAATGAAGAGAACACCACCCATTGCCGAGTCGATAAGCTGGTTGGTCTTAATAGCTGTCTGACCAGAATAACCAGCAACAAGTTTTGAACGGTCAGCCTCAACCAATTGTCCACGGGAAAGGATACCAAGACTACGGAATACATCTGCCATAATGCGAGCAACAGTTGTCTTACCAGTTCCGGGATTACCCGTAAAGACATAGTGCTTGCCTTGGAAAGTATTGCTTTCGCCACGACGAATCTGCAGATTGAGGAAGGCTGCAAGATTGGATATTTCTTTCTTGACAGAAGCCAGTCCAACCATACCATCAAGCTTAGCCAGACATTCTGTATAGTCAACAGCCTTAGGAGCCTCATACGGAATATCGTCGACGGTAATGGTCATCAGCTGTTCATTAGAAAGCGTAGAGATATCCACCGTCTGCAGACGCTCAGCCTGCTTAGCCACAATCTTATCGAAGAGCTGACGCATGGTACGTCCGTTGGCAAAGTCTTTCTCACGGGCATTATAAATCTCAGTAATCATCTTGAGCGTCAACTCCTGAGCATCGGGAGCAAAGCGGTACTTCTTCTCACGAGCAAAGACTTCCATAATCTGATAGAGTTGATCTGGCGTGTAGTCTTCAATGTTGAGGAAATAGCTGAAACGGCTACGGAAGCCAACATTGATGCGGAAGAGGTTTTCCATCTCCGTGCGATAACCTGCAGCAATCACTACAAACTTTCCACGGTCGTCTTCCATACGTTTCATCAGCTGCTCCAAAGCCTGTGCACCCTGATTGTCGCGCTCGCCACTCTGGCTAAGAGGAGCCAATGTATAGGCCTCGTCAACAAAGAGGATACCACCCATAGCTTTATCGCAAAGGCTGTCCACCACCTTGGGAGTTTCACCTTGATAGGGGCTAACCATCTTAGAACGGTCAACCTCAACAACATGTCCACTATCCAGATAGCCAATAGACTCAAGTATCTCACCCAGCTTACGGGCAATGGTGGTCTTACCTGTACCAGGATTACCAGTAAGGACAATATGAATACCCATCTTCTCTTGCTCGCCTAAGCCACGCTGGGCACGCTCGACATTGTTATGAACGGTAAGGGCTATCTCACGAACAGCCTGTTTCACCTCATCCATACCAATGTAGTGGTCAAGATCGCCAAGGATATCATCCAAAGAACGCTCCTCAGGAACATAACCACGAATGTCTCTCTCCTCAACCATTGAAGCTGCTGTTCCACGACTAATGAAAGAGGTAAAGATGTCTTCTGCTGTCTTGACAGCTACATGTGCATAACCAAATGTTTCATCCTTTGTCTTCAGCAGATATTGGAACAGGCGCTGTAGACGATGCTCGGCTTCAGGAGTATAGGCGGCAATGCCATACTTGGTACGCAGCTCCAGTTTACAGATCTCGCAAAGTTCCTGGAAACCAGGAATGGGCAATCGGAAGGTATATTTGAAACGGTTCTGTGCTGCAGGGTTGGCAGCCAGGAAGTCGTCAAGACCTTTGGGAAGACCTGCCATAATAACAATGGGGTTCTCATCCCACTTATCCATCTCGACAAAAAGCTTATCAAGCGGATTCACCTGATTGGAATAGCGATCTGGCAATAATTTCTGAACATTATCGAAGAAAAGGATACCTCCCCTAGCCTTCTGTACATTCTCATCCCACTTTTCAACAAAACGCTGATAGTCGACTGCATCGACCATCGTCAGTTGGGGCTTCTCGATAATCCTATACTGGTAAAAATAGTCGCGGATGATTTCAGCCAAAGCTGTCTTACCTGTACCTGTCTCACCAATAATAATGGTATTCACACTCAGACGGACATTAATAACATCCTTTCGAGTGTGCAGATAGGTGTAGGTGTCGACAACATTCTTCAACTGTTTCTTCACCTCGTCAAGTCCGATCATACGGTCTAGTACATTCTGCGATACCAGTGGCTGACCACAGTACTTACAGAACTTGGCTATAGATCGGTTCTCTTTTTGACAATGCTCACAAACCATATTCTTATTCTACATCTTTCTGTAATTGTTTAATAACCCCGGTTGGATTAATCTTAACGTTACCAAATTCGGGATGACGATTCAACAGCTTCGGACTGATAATAATCATTTCCAAAACCAACAAGGCTAATAGCATACTCCACAAGATATAGTGAAGCACGGACTCACCACTGATAGAACGGATCTGATTAGTCACGTCATCGAGCATATTGAACTTAGAACCCTTAAACTTAAACGACTTCTGTTTGAAGGTATAATAAAGGGGCTCCAGGAGTTCTGACTTGATATCGTCTTCCATCACTTCGTTAACCAACTGATTGTCACCACGGGAATCACTACGGAAATCAGTCAGGTGGCAAATCAGCATATATATTAAGGTAATAACGATAATAGCTGGAACTAACATGGACGGATGGTTCATATTAACAAACTTCAAGACCAATACGGTAATATAGGACGAGAAGTAACCTAACAGTCCCCACAAACAGGAGAGCACGAAACCATATCCACGGAAGAAAGCTCGCATACCAACAATGATAGCAGTCATGCCACCAAGAGGCAGAGAGATGGTTAGGAGCGTATGACTGAAGACATATTCTCGATTGTTGATGCCCAGCAATGCGACCATGCCAATCCACAAGGCACAAAGCACATAGTAGGTAAGGCGCCACATATTCTCCTTAGCACGAGCACGATGATAGTTAGTACGTACCTCCTTATATTTTTTGGCCGTTTCATCCTTAGCCGTGACATAACGCTTATAATACCTTTGGTTATGGTCTATCTCACCGATGTCAAGCAACCACTTCTCCAAAGTGCGTTCATAACTATATGTCTCATTAAAGTCCTCATTGGGATCTTCATGGAAGAACACAGACATCCACTGGCTTAATGCACCACGCTTGATTTCAGGTATCAAAGCTGGGCGATGAGCCAACTTGTCGAAGTTACGTCCATCTCTCAATTCCAATCCATCTTGAAGAATATAAGTTGGATGAGCACCTAATATACGACAGAAACGATAGGCTGCCGTACGAAGGTCATAGGCGCTAAGGCGTTCACGATTTTCCTCACTTCGCAAATCAAAGCAAGCACGGCATTGACTGAGTGGTTCAAACCAGCCATGCAACTGAGCAAAATAGGCAAAACGACCGTCAGCACTGGAATAGTCACTAATTACTTCAGCGAATTCTTCGTCAGTAAGGTGCTGCCATTGTCTCATCTGTTCGCAAAGTATCTCACCTACCTTTTGTGGAGTATCTGCATCACGAAGGTCATAGGCAGCATCACGATCTATGTTATAAAGGACCCTATAACCCAACGAGCGAGTAGGTTTCTGACCTTGTGTCATGATACGAAGAGCTTCGCAGGCCATCTTGTCCTCATGACTATACATCCAAGAAAGCAGACGTCCATCGCTCAAACTGATCCACTCATCCTCTGAACAATTCTCATAACCAAATGAATGAACGATTTCCGTCAGGTTATTAGAAGGATATTTAGGCAAGAAAGGTATCTCATTATCTATCTCGTAGATGGTTTTCAAAATAGCAATACGCATCTCGGATGGATCATCAGTATTAAAATACCCACGCACACGATTGATATCAACCTTGGTATGAGACTCGATATACAGGAACAAAGTATCGTTTGGATTCCTCAATGCCAGGATATACTCTTCCTGATAACTGAGCACAGAAATAGCGACACTATGAATATCATCACAAAGATTGCCATGAACATCCTTATAAGGATAAGTGGGCTCCATCACGTAAACAGCAGCCATCAAACCAGCTCTCTGGTCAACAGGATAACGATTTGTTACAATATCCTTGACCGCAGAACTGAGTTTGACATTTCCACTCTGTTCCAACCAACTAGCAATACGTCCGTTATATAAGTAACTGATAGCCAATCGCTCATTATCGAGCAACAAGGGAATAAGTTCATGAACATTATCTGCTACAAGATTCTGCTCAGGATCGACTACGAAACTGCGATACTTCAACAAAGGAGAAGACACATCGACTTTGACATCCTCACCCAAGAACCAGCGTTCAACCTCTTCATAACCCCAACGACTCTGAGGATTAACGGCTGTCAGACCCTGAATAATCATCTTCACACGGTCAGGCAGTTCGTTCATACGAGGCAGACGTCCTTCATTCTTTTTACGCATCATGACACGCTCATTCTGGCTCAAGGGATTCTCACCCAACCAAAGCGACATCAGCGTAATACCAAGTGAATAGAAATCGACGGAAGGAGTTATCTCAACCTCACCATCTATCACGTCGGTATACATCTCGGGAGCAGCAAAAACCGGTGTACGAGCCTGAGTCGTTCTATGCATGCGTTCTTCGCCTTCCATGATACTGGAAATACCGAAGTCACCCAAAACAACCTCCTTATGATCCTTGTCACGGAAAAAAAAGTTGCTGGGCTTGATATCTTTGTGAATGATATTGTTGTTATGGCAATAAGCCAAAGCAGCAGCAGCTTGAAGGGCAATACGACGGAACTGCACAAAATTGCCGTCCAGATCATATTCAGCCAGCGTACCGCCACGAAGGTATTCCATTAACTCATAATCGCGATTTTTACCATCAACATAAGTCTTACCGTAGTCAACAACACGAACCAGCATCTCCATATTGAAGTTCTGCACAATGCGCATCAACTGCTTCTTGATGGTAAAATTGGGATAGTATATCTTCAATACCATTTCCCCCTCTTCACCATGAACCAAGTAGACCTGGGCTTCACCGGAATTATCACTAAGACACTTGATACCACGATAGATACGACCCTTCAATATAAAATCGCCATCACCGGCTTGTGAGTCATCGGCAACACTACCAGGTCTTACCGTTGTTTCGATATTACTCTTGGAGTTTGTCGGTGCTGCATCCACACGAATGGTTGCGTCAATATCTGGTTTTCTTATGGTCTCGTCCATAGAACTTTATTTGTCGTCTTTAATTTCTTCTTTACTATTCTTTCCTAACACAACCCACTTGCCACCAAGATGAGGCTTAGCACATCCACAAGGACTGCTATGCATAGCATGCTTGTAATTGCAGACCCAAGCCAAACGAACACCCTGAGGTTTGCAAGCCATCGCAAAGTTACGGGCTTTGACTGGTGATGAAGTGGGAACAACAGCCAACTTGTCTAGGATAGCCGACAGCATCTTAATCTTGACCATTTTCTGCTCCTCAAGTTCTTCGCGGGTCATGCGTTTAGACTCCACTTTGGGAATGACAGGAATTTCAATTCCTTCATCCTTAGCCAAGAGAGACAATACACGCTCACGAAGTCTGGCATTCATCTGTTCACGCACAATATCGCGCTCAGAATTATAGGGAAGTGCATTTTCAAGATTGGAGTAATCGCGAACTATTTCAAGCAATTCCTGATAATCAGGATTTAGCTGCAGCTGTTTAACCAACATACGGGCTTCTTCCGTCAAAGCTGCCCCACACTTCTTGCAAAAAGCAAATTCGTTCAGGGTATGACAAGTGGGACAAACGATACCGCCACGAGGACTGCCGCAATCGGGACAATATGGTTCAATACCTGAAAGATGGGAGCCACAGAAAGAACAAACATCTTTCTTGATATAGTGATGACATGATTCGCAAAAGTCAGCGTCAGGGTCCATCTCTGCTCCACAATGTGGACATATCATTTTACTGATGGGTTGACCACATTGGGCACAGAACATTGCCTCAAGTTCGTTAATTGCGCCACAGTAAGGACATGGGCGACCTGCAGCCTGAGCTTGCTTTTGAGCCATTTGCATCTGCATAGGACCTTGTTCTGGTCGTGCGCCACGCTCAAAAACCTGCTGAGGTCTCACGTTTCTTTGCGTTTTTTCGATATCTGAATTGTTATCAAACATAATAGTAGTAGGTATAATTGTTGCAAAGATAATAATTTTTTCAGAAACACAAAAAAAACCGCCGTAAATTTTATATTTACGACGGCATTTTTATCAATTTTGACAAATTACATTACCAAAGGGGCAGACGTTCCGACTTTGGAATGAACATTTTATCACCTTCTTTAACGCCAAAAGCATCGTACCACATGTCGATATGAGGCAGGGCTCCATTGACACGGAAACGACCCAAAGAATGAGGATCACTCTTGGTACGATTACGGATTTCAGCCTCAGTAATATTGCCTGCCCAAACACCAGCATAGGCAAGGAAGAAACGTTGGTCAGGTGTCAACCCGTCAATAACGGGAAGAGGATTGCGCTTTGTTGCGTTCTTATATGCATACCAAGCCACCTGAAGACCACCATGATCAGCAAGGTTCTCACCCAGGGTCAGACGACCATTCGCATTGAGATCGGGAAGCACCTTTATCTTTGAGAAGAAATCAGCATACTTATCAGTTCTCAAAGTAAAGTTCTTTCCATCTTCAGAAGTCCACCAATCATGCATATTTCCATCCTTATCATAGCGACGACCCTGGTCATCAAATCCATGGGTCATTTCATGCCCAATTACTACACCAATCGCACCATAGTTAAAGGCATCGTCAGCCGTTGCATCAAAGAACGGAACTTGCAGAATACCAGCAGGAAAGCAAATCTCATTGGTGGTTGGATTATAGTATGCATTTACCGTTTGCGGAGTCATATGCCAATCATCACGATCAACAGGTTTTCCTGCTGTATGATTGATACGCCATGCAGTCCAAAAACGGGCACACTCCTTCATGTTCTCATAGTATGATTTTTTCACATCAATTTTAAGAGAAGACATATCTGTCCAACGATCGGGATATCCTATCTTTACATAGAAAGTATTAAGCTTCAAAAGAGCATTCACTTTCGTCGAATCGTCCATCCAATCCTGAGCAGCAATACGTTCGCCAAGAGCAATACGCAGATTCTCTACCAAAGTCTTCATGCGCTCTTTAGAAGAGGCGGGGAAATACTTCTTCACATAGATGCGACCTAAAGCCTCACCCATAACGCCCTGCACCTGATTGGTTGCACGACGCCACAGGGGATGATCTTGCTGGCGACCCGAGAACACTTTACCATAGAATTCGAAGTTCTCTGCACGAACAGCATCGTTCAGATAGCCTGTAGCAGAATCGATAAGGCCCCACTCCATCACGTCACGATATTCTGCAGCGGTCATCTCTGCAAAGATTTTGTCTGCAGCAGCCATAAACTCTGGTTGACCAACGACCATCTCCTGAATGTATTCGGTCTTGATGCCTTTTGCATTCATCTGCTTTTCCAGTTGGAAGTGGGGATAGTTGGCATCAAACTCCTTGAGGGTCATCTTGTGATAGTTGGCAATAGGATCACGAAGTTCTGTACGAGACTTAGAAACCTTGGCAAGTGCAGTCTCAATCTTGAGGATATTCTTCATCTTCTTCTCGGCAGCACCTTTCTTGAAGCCAAAGAGTTGGAACATATTGACAATATGCTTTTTGTAGGCTTCGCGAATCTTCTTTGTAGCCTCATCGTTCTCCAGATAATAATCCTTCTGTCCAAGTGTCAGACCGCTCTGGTAGATATTCAGGATATTCTCTGTAGCATTCTTCTCGTCAGCACCGATATAGGCACCAAAAATCTCAGAATCACCATAAGGCATCATCGCGAGTTGCACTTTAAACAACTGCTCCTTGTTCTTAGCTTTCTCCAAAGCTTTCAAATCGTCCATGATTGGAGCCACACCTTCTTTCTCTCTGCGTGCAGAGTCCATAGCCAGTTTGTAAAGGTCACTCAACTGCTGCTCTACACTTCCCTGAGGATAGGTGTTCTCCAACAGTTCTTTCAGAATACCATTGATACGTTTGTTGTTGTCTTCACCCAAACGGTCAAAACTGCCATAACGTGAATAGGCAGCGGGCAGCGGATTGGCTTTCATCCATCCGCCACAGGCATACTCGTAGAAGTCGTCAGCAGGGCGCACACTTGTATCAAGATCGTTCAGGTTAATACCTGAGCGAAGCTGTGCTGATGCTGCGACTGTCATTGTAGTTAATGCCATAACAATCAGTAATTTTTTCATCTTGTTTAGTTATTATTAATTAGAAATGTTTTCCAATTCCTCTGAGAGTCGTTCCCAGCGTTCCACCTCTTCGTCTAATGCTTTCTTTGTCGAGGTATACTCTGTGACAAACTCCATATTTGAGGCGTTCTCAGGTTTCATCAGCAGATCATCAAGTTCTTTCAGTCTTCGTTCCATATTGCTGATTTTCCTTTCAGACTCCTCCACAGCCTTTTCAGCCTTACGTATCCGCTTTTGCTCTTCCTTGCGCTCAGCATAACTCTGGGCATTGGGACTTGGTGAGCTAGAACTACTAGGACTACTAGAAACACTCGTATTAGGCGAATTTGGCGCACTCTGCAACTGTGAAAGCTCAGAGATATTCCTGCTCTGCAAGAAATCATAGATACCTCCCAGGTGTTCCTTCACTTTACCCCCACCAAACTCATAGACCTTCGTAACGAGACCATCGAGGAACTCACGGTCGTGGGAAACCACAATAGCCGTACCGTCAAAGGCACGGATGGCCTCTTTCAGCACATCCTTGGAAGCCATATCCAGATGGTTTGTAGGCTCATCAAGAATCAACAGATTAACAGGTTCCAGCAACAAGCGAATCATAGCCAATCGACTGCGCTCTCCACCACTCAGCACCTTTACTTTCTTGTCTGATTCTTCACCACCAAACATAAAGGCTCCCAAGATATCATTGATTTTCAAGCGAATCTCACCTTTTGCCACATAGTCTATAGTCTGGAAGACCGTTAGACTCTCATCCAGCAATTGGGCTTGGTTCTGTGCAAAATAGCCTATTTGGATATTGTGACCCACTTTCAAGTTGCCCTCAAAGGGAATCTCACCCATGATACATTTTACCAAAGTAGACTTACCCTCACCATTCTTACCTACAAAAGCCACTTTCTCTCCGCGTTTGATAGTCAGGTTGACATTGGAGAATACGGTATGCGCGCCATAGCTCTTAGCCACCTCTTCGCAAATGATGGGGTAATCGCCTGAACGCAGACAAGGAGGGAATTTCAGATGCATCGCAGAATTATCTACCTCATCTATTTCAATGGGTACAATTTTCTCTAATTGCTTGATTTTCTGCTGAACCTGTACAGCCTTGGTTGCCTGGTAGCGGAAGCGCTCTATAAACTGACGCATATCAGCTATCTCTTTCTGCTGATTCTCATAAGCTCGCAGTTGCTGTTCGCGACGTTCCTTGCGAAGGGTGACATATTCGTCATACTTCACCTTGTAGTCAACGATACGACCGCAAGAAATCTCGAGCGTACGATTAGACACATTATTGATAAATGCACGGTCGTGACTAACCAGCACCACAGCCTTAGCGCTCTGTGCCAGAAATTGTTCCAACCACTGTATAGACTCAATATCCAGATGGTTCGTAGGCTCGTCGAGCAACAGCACATCAGGTTTCTGCAAAAGAATCTTGGCCAATTCAATACGCATGCGCCAACCTCCACTGAACTCGCTAGTAGGACGCTCGAAGTCTGAACGTTCAAATCCCAATCCCACCAACGTGCGTTCTATCTCAGCCTCATAGTTCTCTGCTCCCATCATCATATAGCGCTCATGTTCCTGGGTGAATTTCTCCACCAAGGCCATGTAGTCAGCACTCTCATAATCGGTACGTTCCGCTAACTGCTGGTTCATACGTTCTATGCGTTCCTTCATCTTCGTGATGTCAGCAAAGGCTTTCTGCGCCTCTTCACGAACGGTTGTATCGTCCTGAAGAATCATGACCTGAGGCAGATAACCGATGGTGGTGTCGTTAGGTACACTAACCACACCACTGGTTGGTTGCTGTAAGCCACAGAGTATTTTCAGTAGCGTCGACTTCCCTGCTCCGTTTTTACCCACAAGAGCAATACGGTCGCGATCATTGACCACGAAACTGGCATCCGTAAACAGGGGTTTAACGCCAAACTCTACATGCAAGGATTCAACTGATATCATCGCAAACTATTTGAAAACAACCTTGCTACGACAGCACTCTGTTCCATCCGTGCGTACTATACGGACGCAATACTCCATTTCTCCCGTCTGCTCCTGATAGAATGAAAGCTGGTCACCAGCATGCGCCTCAGCCACATAGGCTATCTCAAAACGCTTAACCTGGTGCGTACGATACCAGTCCAACGTCCAAAGGTCGAGCACGTGTTCGATATATTTCACGCTATTGATATGCCCATTGATATCTACATCATTATAATAGGTATCGATGGTTCGAACCAATTGGGCATTATCGCTCATCTTCACTCGCCCACCCTTGTCAATGGGACATTCCTTGTCTTTCTCTATCCACTGGTTAATGGCACCATCGTGAATGGCTAGGATATCTGTAGGCTGACGACTCTCTGTATCAATCATTGCCCAGATACTACGTCCAAAGCCATAGGTTTTTCCGTCTTCTCCGACAACGGCGAAATTACGCGAAGTAAAGTAGCGCATAGCACTCTCCACCCACGTCTCCACATTAAACTTCGTGTACTGCTGGGGCATTTCATCCATCTCGATAGCCAAACGTGAAAGTACCCATGAGCGATTGATAGTCATAAGATACTTCATACCAAATCCACGATCCGTTGAATGGAAATCAGCAGCATTCAGCATATGGTTACCCAGATGTCCCATAAAGAGACGTCCACTGAAATCACAGTGGAACGGCTCAGCAAGGAAAGAATAACAACCAACCTTATTCATGCAAGTTCTCCCTTTCCTTCAAGAATTCGCTAACCTGCTCCTGAGTACCACGAGTAACAGCTATACGTCCGCTTCGAGTATATTGAAGTACACAACCAAACTCGTTCAGGGCATGATACAGCGATATGATATCATCCGTGCGTCCATTCTTCATCACAACGGTATAGGTGGGATTCACCTCCATAATACTGGCATCGTTGCGACGGATGGTACGCGAAATCTCAGGATTCTGCAACACACTCTCCGTAGAGAGCTTATAGAGTCCTGATTCACGGATAAACAACTGATCGTCTGTGAAGTAGTTAGCCTTAACGACATCTATCTTCTTTTCTATCTGCTTGGTAATCTTGATAATCTGGTCTTCATCGCTCCACGCAGTAATGGTGTACTTATGAACACCCTCAATGCTGGAGGCCGACACGTTCAGACTCTCGATATTCACCTGACGACGGGTGAATACAGCGGTAATCTGATTCAGAATACCAGCAATGTTCTCTGAATAAACCAGCAGCGTATATAATTTCTTCTTCTCTTCCATATTATATTTCTAGCATCATATCATCCACATTCATACCTGGAGGTGTCATTGGCAGTACGTCGTCATCCTCCTTGATAGCACACTCAAGGATGAACGGACCTTTTGTCGCCAACATCTTCTCTACAGCAGCAGCTAAGTTCTTGCGGTCCGTAACAGCTTCATAAGCAATACCATAGCCCTTGGCTATCAGCTCGTAGTTGGGATTCATCATCTTGGTGAACGACTTACGACGCATCCAGAACATATCCTGCCACTGACGCACATTGCCGAGGTAGTGGTTGTTCATGAGAATCATCTTCACAGGAGCCTGTTGTTCCATGATGGTACCCAATTCCTCAATACACATCTGGAAACCGCCATCACCCATAAAGCAACAAACGGTACGGTCGGTGGCAAACGTAGCTCCAATGGCTGCAGGCATTCCATAACCCATGGTACCCAGTCCACCACTGGTACAGATGCTGCGCTTCTGATGGTATTTGAAATAGCGGGTGGCAAACAACTGGTTCTGACCAACATCCGTTACAAGCACTGTTCCTTCAGGAGCCTGCTCTGCCACAGCATTCACGATTTCACCCATCAGCAGCGGACCTTCCTTAGGATGGATGGCAGGTTCTATTACCTTCTCACGCTCTTTCTGGTCCAGTTCCTTGAAAGATTCGCGCCACTCCTGATGCTCATTCTTATTCAGCAATGCAGTAATAGCGGGCAACGACTCCTTACAATTTGCAATGACAGCCAAATCGGTCTTCACGTTCTTGTCAATCTCGCTCTTGTCAATATCCAGATGGATAATCTTGGCCTGCTTAGCGTAAGTCTTCGTATTTCCTGTCACACGATCAGAGAAGCGCATGCCAATAGCTATCAGCACGTCGCACTCCTGTTCTTTCAAGTTGACAGCATAGTTGCCATGCATACCCAGCATACCCACATTCAGCGGATGGTTAGAGGGCAATGCACTCAGACCTAACATGGTGCGACCAGCAGGAATATCAGCTTTCTCCAAGAATGCTTTCAGTTCTTCCTGAGCATTTCCTAATTCTACTCCCTGACCAACAAGTGCCAAGGGCTTCTTGGCATTATTGATGAGTTCAGCAGCCTCGCGAACAGCATCCATATTCAACTTGGGATATGCCACATAAGAACGGATGAAATCCACCTTCTTTGGCTCCCAGTCTATCTCCTCCACTTGTGCATTACGAGGGAAGTCGAGCACCACAGGACCAGGACGACCACTGCGGGCGATATAGAACGCACGACTAACGGCCCATGCCACATCCTCAGCATGACGAATCTGATAACTCCATTTGGAGATTGGCTGAGCCACACCCACAAGGTCAACTTCTTGGAAAGCATCCGTACCCAGTGCGCCAATAGCCACCTGGCCGGCAATCACCACCATAGGCGTTGAGTCCAACATGGCATCAGCCACACCCGTCAGGGTGTTCGTGGCACCAGGACCGCTGGTTACCAAAGCTACGCCCACCTCGCCACTCACTCGGGCATAGCCCTCTGCAGCGTGCGTGGCAGCTTGTTCATGTCGCACCAATATATGGTCAAAACACTTCTTTTCACCTCGTGTGTAGTCGAACAGCGCATCATAAACGGGCATGATAGAACCTCCAGGGTAACCAAAGATGGTTTTTACCCCTTCAGCCTGCAAGGCTCGCATCAGCGCTTTCGCTCCTGTAATTCTATCTCTCATATTATTCTATTATTCTTACTCCACCTTTGTCGGCTGATGATACACTCTGAGCATAGGCACGCAAAGCCTTAGAAACCTGACGATTGCGCTTCATGGGCTGTTGCGGACGAGCCTCCAGTTCCTCGTCGCTCAGTTTCACATTGATAGAACGATTAGGAATGTCAATCACAATGATGTCACCATCCTTAATCTTGCCAATGTTACCACCAGCAGCAGCCTCTGGCGAGATATGTCCGATGCTCAGACCTGACGTACCACCAGAGAAGCGTCCATCGGTAATCAGCGCACACTCCTTACCCATGTGCATACTCTTGATATAAGAGGTGGGATAAAGCATCTCCTGCATACCAGGACCTCCCTTCGGACCTTCGTGGGTAATCACCACGCAGTCGCCTTTCTTCACCTTGCCACCCAGAATACCCTCGCAGGCGTCTTCCTGAGAGTCGAAGACTACTGCAGGACCTTCGAAGTGCCAGAGACTCTCATCCACGCCAGCAGTCTTCACCACGCAACCATCCTGGGCAATATTGCCAAAGAGCACAGCCAAACCACCATCCTTGGTGTAAGCGTGTTCGAGGTCGCGAATACAACCATTGGCACGATCAGTATCCAGCGTGCCCCACTCTTCCGACTGCGAACCCATCTTCGTAGAGAAGCGATTGCCTGGAGCAGTATAATAAATACTAGTATTACTAGTTCTTCTAGTATTACTAGTAATATCGTAAGCCTTCATCGCTTCGCCCAGTGTCATACCGTCCACACGAGGCGCAGAGCCATCAATCAGGCCACCCTTGCTGAGTTCGTTCATGATACCCAAGATGCCACCAGCGCGTCCGCACTCCTGCACACTGTATTTTTGTGTATTTGGAGCCAACTTGCAGAGGCAGGGCACCTTGCGTGAAAGGGCGTCGATATCCTTCATGGTGAAATCGGCACCAGCCTCTTGCGCCACAGCTAACAGATGGAGAACGGTATTCGTCGAACCACCCATCGCAATGTCCAACGACATGGCATTCAGGAAGGCCTTGCGGGTAGCAATGTTACGAGGCAATACGCTCTCGTCGCCATTCTCATAGTATGCAAAGGCATTCTTCACCACCTGACGAGCCGCTTGCTTGAACAACTCTACGCGATTGGTATGAGTTGCCAATATGGTTCCATTACCTGGAAGTGAGAGTCCGATGGCCTCTGTCAGCGAGTTCATCGAATTGGCAGTAAACATACCAGAGCATGAACCGCAACCAGGACAAGCACATTCCTCAATCTCCTTCATCTCCTCGTCGGTGACAGAAGGATCTGCACCTTTCACCATCGCTGTTATCAGGTCGGCATTCTCGCCACGCCAGCGTCCAGCCTCCATAGGTCCTCCTGAGCAGAACACCGTTGGAATGTTCAGGCGCATCGAAGCCATCAGCATACCTGGGGTCACTTTGTCGCAGTTCGAAATGCAAATCATGGCATCTGCCTTGTGCGCATTTACCATATATTCTACGCTGTCGGCAATGATGTCGCGACTCGGAAGACTATACAACATGCCATCATGTCCCATCGCAATACCATCGTCAATGGCAATGGTATTGAACTCAGCGGCATAGCAGCCCATTTTCTCTATCTCTTCGCGAACTATCTGACCAATCTCATGCAGATGCGTATGACCAGGCACAAACTGCGTGAACGAATTGACAATAGCAATAATCGGCTTACCAAACTGCTCATGCTTCATACCTGTGGCTACCCAGAGTGCTCGCGCTCCTGCCATTCTTCTTCCTTCCGTGCATACCGCACTACGCAATGGATGTTTCATATCTCTAATTTAGCTTCAAAGTTATCTCATTATAAGCAATATGGGTGCAAAGGTACGAATAAGAAAGCAAAAAGCCAAATTATTTCGAGTAAATGATAGTTACTTTCGGAGTAATCTGAATTACTCTCGGAGTATTTTCATTTACTCTTGGAGTATTTTCATTTACTCTTGGAGTATTTGCGACTACTTATGGAGGAATGATGCAGAATCCAAAGAAAAAAATCTTTGTAACGTAGAAAATAATATTTCAGGCCTTGGAATATATATTCCAGGACCTGAAATATATATTCCACGACTTGAAACTTCTAATCCTTGAAAGCATCCATGATGACGGTGGGTTTACCGTCTTGGAAGGCGCCCAGGGGATAATGCCCTTCAAGCTCAGGAGCCCAGTAGAACACGCCCTTGCAATGGCCATTGGTATTGTTCTTGGAAGCATTGATGATAGCAGACATAATCTGCTTACCCTCAACGGGTTTCTTCGCTTCCACACCTGCCTCGACCACCATTAGTGGCTTGTGGTATTTCGTCCACATGCGATTAATGTTGGCAGTGAATTTCTCAATGGTTTCTTGCCACGACTTTGTAAGATTTGCCTTCACATCCCAATAGGGATAGACGCTCAGGCCAATCATGTCGAAACGGGCTTTATACTTCTTCAACCCATCGAAGATGAAGTCGTAGCGCTTGGGGTCACAACCTCCGTCCAGATGGATGATAACAAAGGCCTTGGGATAGACTGCTTTGACAGCCTGATAACCAGCATCCGTCAAACCAGCATATTGGCGCATATTCTCTTCTGCACGACCTACAGGCCAAAGGAAACCATGCGTGGTTTCATTACCCACCTGCACCCAACGAACGTCTACCCCAGCCTCTTTGATAGCTTCCAGAACCTCGCGGGTATGATTCGCCAAGGCCAGCTTCATTTCCTCGTAAGTCATTGATTTCCATTGCACTGGAATGTTCTGCTGTCCAGGGTCAGCCCACCAGTCGCTATAGTGGAAGTCAATCATCAGCGCCATCCCCCAATCTTTGGCTCGCATAGCCATACGCACCACATCTTCCTTGTTGCAGAAGTTGCCATGTTCCACAGGATTCACCCAGACGCGCAAACGAACGGCATTCAAGCCCAACTCACGCATCAACGCGGTATTCTCGCGAGGTTCGCCCTTCGCGTTTCGCAGTTGCTTGCCTTTAGCCTCCAACTCTGTTGTTCCACTGATGTCAGCACCCAACCAGAAGGGCTCTTGAGCCTGAATGGTCAGGGCTACGAAAACGAGCAGTCCTATCGCAAATGTTTTCTTCATTTCGTAGTTTCGTTAATCCGTAGTTCCATTATTTGGTTGTAATATGAAGGATTGCAGGTTTCATTTTGCCTCGCTGGTCCTTTACTGTCAACGTTACATTTCCAGCCTTTTGGGTTGGACGTAATATCACAACTAGCTCGCCATTAAAGAGCTTCATCTTAGGCTGCTTGAACGATTCGAGCGAGGTAGCATCACCATTGCAGACGGCCTCGAACTGAGCCTCACCACTCACGCTGAACGTCAACCCCTCCTGACAAGTGGGTACAGGTGTTCCGTTCTTATCGTTCACACTCACGCGGACATATATCAAATCCTCGCCATCAGCCTTGTGCTCGCTGGTTTCAGCCTGTGCCACCAATTGCACGGGTTTGCCAGCAGTCTTGCGCACATCCTCGCCAATCTTGTTGCCTTGCTCATCATAAACCACCACCTTGATTTCACCTGGTTCATACTTCACATCATTCCAGCGCAGGCGATAACGATCCAAGCGCTCGGCAGGATTCTTACGGATTCTGCCCTGCGACTTACCATTCACAAAGAGTTCGCCCTCAACGCCATCGGTATAACAATAAACTGGCGTTACCTTGCCCTTGCGGTCAGGCCACGTCCAGTGGGGCAACAAGTGAACGGTGTGCTCCTGCTTGTTCCAATGACTCTTGTACAAATAGTAACGATCCTTTGGCAGACCAGCCAAGTCGCAGATGCCAAAATAGCTGGAGCGTGCAGGCCAGTATTCATCGTAAGGAGAAGGCTCGCCCAAATAGTCATAGCCCGTCCATACAAATTCACCAATCACCCAATCGTAATCATCCTGCCAACGCCAATCGTCATCAGGCAGATTAGACCATGCACAATGCTCCACATCATAGCCGGAACACTGGCCGTCAGCTGTCAGGACTGCCGTCGGGTCATAATTAGGCATCCATGAAGAGAACTTTCCATAGTCATTGATTTCCACAGGGAACTTATACACTCCACGCGACGAAACGGTAGAGCAGGTTTCAGAACCCAGCAGGAAACCTTGCGGCAAGCGCTTGATGCCCTCGGCATACTTGTGTATGCGATAGTTGAAACCTGGAACATCCATAGCCTGAGGCGTGCCTCCTTTAATGGCTCCATCCGGATTGTCAAGACCCTGAGTCACGGTACGTGTAGGATCAAGAGCGTGACAGAGTCCTTGCAACTGAATGCTCAGTTGGCGACCTTCCTCGCTCCACTGCTCTGGAATCTCGTTGCCTATCGACCACATCACGATAGAAGGATGGTTTCTGTGGTTCAGAATAAGGTTGGTGATATCCTTCATAGCCCACTCGCGGAAATGGCGAGCGTAGCCATTCTTGCACTTCGGATAAATCCACATATCAAACGATTCAGCCATCACCATCATGCCCAGCGAATCACAGAGTTCCATCTGCCAAGTAGAAGGCATATTGTGAGAAGTACGAATAGCATTACATCCCATCGCCTTCATCATCTTAATCTGACGAATCAGAGCAGCCTTGTTAATGGCAGCACCCAGCGGACCCAAGTCGTGGTGCAGACAAACGCCCTTCAGTTTCAGCGTCTTACCATTCAACTGGAAACCATGCTCCCGATCTATGCGAACGGTACGGACACCTATCTTCATCGTCTTGCTGTCCATTCTTCGCATGTTCTTCATATCACTCAGCCAAACATTCAGCGTATAAAGATTAGGCGTTTCTGGCGTCCAAAGCTGCGGATTCCTTAACACAAACTTTGCATAGAACTTTCCATCGTGCTCAATACGCACCTCGTTGTTTGCCTTTCGTCCATCAGGGCTCGCAAGCTGCAAAAATACGTGCATGCCACGAGCGTTCACTGTCCTACCCTCCACCTCGACGATGGTTTTATCCTTTTCGATACTTATCGTACGGGCATACAGACTCCAATCGTCAAAATGCGCCTTTTGCTTCAATATCAATGTGACAGGACGATACAGTCCTGCGCCAGGATACCAGCGCGAGCTCTCCTCCACATTCTGCAGATGCACGCTGATGTCCAGCTTTCCTGCTTTCAAAAAAGGAGTAGCGTCTATGCGGAAGGCATTATAACCATATGCCCAATGCCCTGCCTCTTGCCCGTTAATGAAGACATGAGGGTCAGCCATAGCCCCGTCGAACACGAGTTCAGCAGCCTCATAGCCTGCAGGCACGTCGATACTGGTCTTATACCACCCTTCGCCTATCCAAGGCAGAGCACCACTACGTCCAGACTTCTCAGAAGCCTCCGTCTCACCATTCTGAGCAATGGCTACTTTCTGTAAATCCCATTTCTTATCGAAAGGACCAGCTATCGCCCAGTCGTGAGGGATGTCCACTTTTGTCCACGATTGATTGTCACGAGAAAAATCCCATGTTTTCAAGTTGATTTCACGTCGTATCTGAGCCACAGCCATCTGACTGAATAGCAGTACTGCAAGAAGGAGTTTTGTTTTCATCATGCGTCTTAGTAAGTAATATTTGCCTACAAAGATACGAATAAACGAGCGAAATGCCAAATATAATGCAAAAAAAATCCCCACAGAACCAAATCTGCAGGGATTTCTTTATTCTATTGTTTATTGATTACTTAGTGGTATCAACGAACATAGCTACGCGGTTGAAGTCGTTCTCAGAAGAGAGCTTATCGGTTGCGCCAAGACCCTCGATAGTGATGCGGTCAGCAGCAATCTTATATCTCTTAACCAAAGCGTTCTTAACAACCTCAGCACGCTTCTCAGAAAGCTTCTGGTTGAACTCAGCCTTACCCTCGGGTGAAGCATAGCCCTGAACCTTAACCTTAGCGTCCTTGTGGTTCTTCATGTACTTAGCAACCATCTCGATGCTAGCATACTGAGCAGGATCGATAGTGCTCTTACCCTGACGGAAGATTACGTGTGGCTGCAGAACGTTCTCAGTCTTCTCAACAACAGCAGCTGTCTGAGGACGAGCCTCGCAGTCAGCGAGCTTCTTCTTCAGGTCAGCGATCTGCTGATCCTTAGCTGAGAGCTGACCATCCTTAGCGTTGTTGTCAGCGCGGAGCTCATTGATCTTAGCGTTCAGACCATCAATCTCGGCCTGGTCGCGGAGCTGAGCCTTAGCGAAGTTGTGAGTACCGTTGCTGTTACCGAACTTGTAGTTGAAACCAGCGCTCAACTGGAACAGAGCAGCACGAGAATCGAACTTGAAGTCACTACCTTCAGTCAAGATATTAGAACGACCCCAATGCTCCAGACCATAAATTACAGCAGGCTCAATGTAAATCTGCCAAGCTTTGTTAGCACCCAGATTGAAAGTGAAATCCAAACCAGCCTTAGCGTTGATAGCGTTTGACTTATTAGCTGTTCCAAAAGCATGAGTCCAACCCAGACCGGTAAGAGCAATCACCTCAAAAGTGCGAGGCTCACCAGGATAACCAGCGAAGAGGTTGCTCAGGTTGAAAGTTCCCATCAGGTCAACATTCATACCATCAACGAAAGTCTTAGTACCCATCAGAGACTTAGAATCCTCCTTAGAGAGCATGTACAAATCAACATCAGCAGCAAGACCGAAAACGGTTGTCAGGTTCTTACCAACGCGAACGCCCAGCTTAGGAGCGAAGCCCTTGAAGAAACCATAGTCACCAAACTTCTGCTGAGGAGTAGCAACACCAACGTTGACACCCATGTACCAGTTGTCACCAGCCTTGTTAGCTGTGATAGCTGTGTTCTGTGCATTTACAGAAGCTGCCATAAAGCCGGCAGCAAGCATTAAAAATAACTTTTTCATCTTTTTACTAAATTATAAAAATTACTACCTTAAGTTTTCTACTTTTTTAAGCTTTAACTAAAATTTTCTTATTTGCGGGTGCAAAGTAACAAAAAATATTCATACGCTCCAAGTTTTTTCGCAAAAATCTAACAAAAATCGTTCATTTTTTAACCTTTTCGACTAAAATAGGGCCAAAAACACCTCATTTTGACGTAAACATGACTTACATTGTGCGTTATGTATACACTTTCCTACAACCCTTATGCCGTCTTTTTTATATTATAATAATATAATGTACGCGCGAAGAAATCCACCTTTTCCGCTTAACCTTATTTATTAAAAGCCAGAGTTCCATGGGGTCACGGCACTCTGGACTTTCGATAGGAAATGGGACCCGGAGCAACGCATCCGGGACCTATGGGATGTCTTAGCCTACTAAAGTGATAATCTTACCACCCTCTTCTATGGCCTGCATATTCAGAGGAATCAAATCGTGGTGACGTTCAGGCAGTGTCTTCTTGAGCGCTTTTTCTACGCCATTGGTACTAACCACTGGGGCAATCTTCAGCAGTCCGCCCAACACAATCATGTTGAACACCTTGCCGTTCTTCATCTCAGCAGCCTTGTCCATGGCGTTAATCTCATACACGGTGATGTCCTTACGCGTAGGCTTTTTGATGATGCCAAAGCCATCGTAGATCAGGATGCCACCAGGCTTGATTTTCGGCTCAAACTTCTCCAGCGAAGGCTGGTTCAGCACTACAGCAATATCGTATTTGCTGAGGATGGGCGATGAGATGCGCTCGTCGCTCACAATCACCGTCACGTTGGCCGTACCACCACGCTGCTCAGGACCGTAGGCAGGCATCCAAGTCACCTCTTTATCCTCCATCAGTCCACTATAGGCCAGAATCTTACCCATGGAGAGCACGCCCTGACCTCCGAAACCCGAAATAATTATTTCTTTTTTCATAACTATTCACTTTTCACTATTCACTATTCACTTCTCACCCGTGGTGTCTTTGAGGTCACCTTTAGGATAGAAGGGGAACATGTTCTCCTTCATCCATTCGTTAGCCTTAGCGGGAGTCAGCTTCCAACCGCTGTTACAGGTTGAAACAAACTCTACCAACGAAGAACCCTTACCAGCCATCGAAGCCTCGAAAGCCTTGCGCAGCGCCTTCTTAGCCTTCAGGATAGAACCTACCGACTCTACGCTCTGGCGAGTCACATAGCAAGTACCCTCCAGCTGGGCAGCGATATCGGCAATCTTCAGAGGATAGCCGTGAATCTCTGGGTCACGACCGTAAGGACAAGTAGAGGTCTTCTGACCAATCAGCGTCGTGGGCGCCATCTGTCCACCCGTCATACCATAGATGGCATTGTTGACGAATACGATGACGATGTTCTCGCCACGGTTCAGGGCGTGAATGGTCTCGCAAGTACCGATACAAGCCAAGTCGCCATCACCCTGATAGGTGAACACCAAGCGGTCAGGCCAGCAGCGCTTGATACCCGTAGCCAGTGCGGGCGCACGACCGTGGGCAGCCTCCTGCCAGTCTATATCTATATAATTGTACGCGAAGACGGCGCAGCCTACAGGCGATACACCTACGGCCTTGTCTTCCATACCCATCTCTTCGATGACTTCGGCAATGAGCTTATGCACCACACCGTGACTACAGCCTGGGCAGTAGTGCATGTTGTTGTCGTTCATCAGCGTCGGCTTTTTGCAGACGATGTTCTCTGGTTGAACTATTTGATTTCTATCCATAATCTTACATTACCTTTTTAAGTGCTTCAACAATTTCCTCAGGATCAGGCACGATACCACCCAGACGTCCGAACTGCTCTACGGGCACAGCACCGTTGACAGCCAGGCGCACATCCTGTACCATCTGTCCAGCGTTGATTTCAGCTACGAGAATACCCTTCACCTTCTTCGAGAGTGCAGCAATCTGCTTCTCAGGGAATGGGAACAGCGTGATAGGACGGAACAAGCCGACCTTGATACCCTGCTCGCGGGCAATCTCTACGCTCTTCTCAGCGATACGGGCGGCACTACCGAATGCTACGATAGCATACTCAGCATCGTCCATCTGCTGCTCTTCAAAGCGCACCTCGTTCTCCTGAATCTTGCGATATTTCTCCTGCAATGCCAAGTTGCGCTGCTCCATGATTTCAGGCTTCAGCTCCAGCGATGTGATGACCACACGCTCTCTGTTCTTTGGCTTACCAGTAGAAGCCCAAGGACACTGCTTAATCACCTCCTCGTCCGTACGACGGGGCTTGAACGGAGGCAATACCACCTTCTCCATCATCTGACCGATGACACCGTCGCTCAGAATCATGGCAGGGTTGCGATACTTAAACGCCAATTCGAAGGCCAGGTCTACGAAGTCGGCCATCTCCTGTACACTTGACGGAGCCAGCACAATCACCTTGTAGTCACCATTACCACCACCGCGCGTAGCCTGGAAATAGTCACCCTGCGAAGGCTGAATGGTACCCAGACCAGGACCGCCACGCTGCACGTTCACAAACACACCTGGCACCTCAGCACCAGCCATGTAGGTGATACCTTCCTGCATCAGGGCGATACCAGGTGATGACCTGCATACCAGTGGTTTCCCAAGGCTTCAGTTCAGCCAGCGTCTCAATCACTTCACTCTGCGGAGTAATAGGATAGCCGAAATAGCCGTCGCATCCGCATCGAATAGCAGCGTGGGCGATTGCCTCGTTGCCTTTCATCAATACAACTTCTTTCTCTTGCATAGACATTTCTACTTACTACTTTTCTCCTTACTCCTTTACTCCTGTTTAACACGATACACGGTGATACATCCGTCTGGGCAGACAATGCCACACGAAGCACAGCCCACGCAGGCCTCTTCGTTAGCAGCCTCCACATAGGGGTAGCCGTGCAGATTCACTTTGTTGGCCAGGGCAATCACCTTCTGAGGGCAAGCAATGATGCACAGCTGACATCCCTTGCACCTCTCGGTATCCACCACAATAGCACCTTTCATTTTTGCCATACTTATATATTTTTAAATTATGGATTATACATATCCTTGCAGTAGAAGGCCATGATGTCGTCCAACATGCGCTTAGCCTCTACAGCCGGACTCTCTGGGTCCAGCTCGATGGCCTGAATATAGCAGTTGATGGCTTCGTGCCATTTCGACTCCTTCCGGTATTCGTTACCTTTCTGATAATACTCCTCTGCAGTCATTATTATGCATTATGCATTATGAATTATGAATTATGCATTATGAATTATGCATTATTTATAGTACTCTTTCTTTCCTGCGGCCAGTGTATTCTTCATCAGCGAACAGATGGTCATGGGCCCTACTCCACCCGGCACGGGCGTGATGTACGAGCACTTCTCGGCCACCTCGTCAAACTTCACGTCGCCGTTCAATCGGAATCCGCTCTTCCTCGTAGCATCAGGCACGCGCGTGGTACCTACGTCTACGATGACGGCACCCTCTTTCACCATATCCGCTGTCACGAAGTCAGGCTGTCCGATGGCTGCTATGATGATGTCAGCCTCACGACATTCCTCCTTCAGCGTCTTCGAGCGTGAGTGGCAAACGGTCACCGTTGCGTCGCCATACTGCTTCTGCATCATCAGCTGCGCCATAGGCTTGCCCACAATGTTCGAGCGACCCAGAATCACGCACTTCTTACCACTTGTCTCGATGTTGTATCTCTTCAGCAACGTGATGATTCCCAACGGAGTAGCCGAGATGAAACAAGGCAGACCGATAGCCATACGACCCACATTGATGGGATGAAATCCGTCCACATCCTTACGGTAGTCTATCGCCTCGATAATCTTCTGCTCGTCAATGTGCTTCGGCAAGGGCAGCTGCACGATGAAACCATCCACGTCGTTGTCCTTGTTCAACTTATCCACACATGCCAGCAGTTCCTCTTCCGTAATGTTATCCTCAAAGCGAATCAGTGTGCTCTTGAAGCCACAGGCCTCACACGCCAGCACCTTGTTCTTCACATACGTCTCCGAGCCACCATCGTGACCCACCAGCACGGCAGCCAGGTGTGGTTGTTTCCCACCCTTCGCCATGATCTCTTTCACCTCTTCGGCAATTTCAGCCTTGATTGCTGCTGCCGTTGCTTTTCCATCAATCAGTTTATACATTGAACTTTGAGTTTTGTAATCGACCTTGGTCGCTTTGACCTTTAGGTCTAAGAACTTTGAGTTTTATGATTACATCTATCGGTTTGAACCTTGGACTCCGCGCTTGAACATATCATAAAGTTCAAAGCTCAAAGTTCAAAGTTCAAAGAACTAGAAAGGCTTCTTTCCTCTCATCATGTTGGCCATCTGCATCATCTTCGAGTTGCCTCCGCCAGCCACCATGCGCATCACCTTGCGCGTCTGGTCAAACTGCTTCATCAGTCGGTTCACCTCCTCAATCTTCGTACCTGAGCCCTTGGCTATGCGCAGTCTGCGGCTCTGGTTGATGATGTCAGGGTTGGCACGCTCCTTCGGCGTCATCGAGTTAATGATAGCCTCAATACCCTTGAATGCATTGTCGTCTATGTCCACATCCTTCAGCGCCTTGCCCACTCCAGGAATCATCGAAGCCAGGTCCTTGATGTTACCCATCTTCTTGATTTGCTGAATCTGACCCATGAAGTCGTCAAAGTCAAACTTGTTCTTGCGGATTTTCTTCTCCAGGCGCTTCGCCTCTTCCTCGTCAAACTGCTGCTGGGCGCGCTCCACCAATGACACGATGTCGCCCATGCCCAAGATGCGGTCGGCCATGCGCTCAGGGTGGAACACATCGATAGCCTCCATCTTCTCGCCCGTACCCACAAACTTGATAGGCTTCGTCACCACGGTGCGGATGCTCAGTGCAGCACCACCGCGCGTGTCACCATCCAGTTTGGTCAATACCACGCCGTCAAAGTCCAACCTGTCGTTAAACTCCTTCGCCGTGTTCACAGCGTCCTGACCCGTCATCGAGTCCACTACAAACAGCGTCTCGTCGGGCTGTACGGCCTCCTTCAGGGTGGCTATCTCGTTCATCATCTCCTCGTCCACGGCCAATCGACCAGCGGTATCGATGATCACCACGTTATAATTCTTCTGCTTAGCCTCGCGGATAGCGTTCTGGGCTATCTCCACCACGTTCTTGTTCTCAGGCTCAGAATACACGTCCACGCCTACGCTCTCGCCCACCACGTGCAACTGCTGTATAGCAGCCGGACGATACACGTCGCAAGCCACCAGCAGCGGATTCTTGTGCTGCTTCTGCTTCAGCATGTTGGCCAGCTTACCGCTGAACGTCGTCTTACCAGAACCCTGCAGACCCGACATCAGGATGATGGCTGGCCTACCCTCCAGTTTCAGTTCCACGGCCTTGCCGCCCATCAGCTCGGCCAATTCGTCGTGCACTATCTTCACCATCAGCTGACTGGGTTTCACGGCTGTCAGCACGTTCATACCCATAGCCTTCTGCTTCACGGTGTCCGTAAATGTCTTGGCCACCTTGTAGTTCACGTCCGCATCCAACAGCGCCTTGCGCACATCTTTCAGCGTCTCGGCAACGTTAATCTCGGTGATTTTTCCCTCACCTTTCAGTATCTTGAACGACCGTTCAAGTCTATCACTTAAGTTCTCAAACATATTACCTTATTTAATTTAGTGTGCAAAGGTAGTGCAAATCGAACGAAAAACCAAATTTATTTGGGTTTTTCTGAGATGCAGCCTACTTTCGACGAAGTCAAAGTACGAAAAAATAAATGAGACTACCAAATTTTGGCAGTCCCATTTCTTTCACTTTTCACTTATCACTTCGCTCACAGAGCGATTGGTCTTTTCCTGATTTCGTTGACACATTGAGAAAATAGATGTGTAGTCTGTACAGCACGATGTAATACAGATCGGAAGAAAAAACCAAGATAAAATGCGCATTCTTGCGTAGTTTCGCTTGATAAATTTGGTTTTTTGCCGATTTTTTACTATCTTTGCATTGAAAACGAGAGAACAGCATAATGAAGAAACGTACCCGAGATTTGTTTGTCATTCACCATTCGCTGCGAAACTTTATCGTGGCAGCGGTATTGTCGTCGATTATGGAAATCATCAACACGACGATTGACGGCATTGTGGTGAGCCAGGCGGTGAGTGCCGACGCCATATCGGTGGTGACGCTGGTAGACCCCGTACTGACCATTGTACAGCTGTTTGGAGCCATGTTGTTCTCGGGTGCGGCGCTGATGGTGGCATCGGCGTACGGCAACCAGCAATATAAGAAGGTGAACCGACTGATAACGATGAGCATGACGGCCGTGCTGGTGCTGAACGGACTATTGGCAGTGGGCTGTTGCGTGTTTTCGGAACAGATAGCGAAGCTGCTGACGGACGAGGAGCGATTGTTGCCGATGGTGGCCGACTACATGCCGTTCTCGCTGGGGGCCTGCGTGGCGTGGCTGGTGTGTGACGCCGTAGGGCGCTATGTGGAAATAAGCGGGCGCCCGAAGCTGGTGACGAACTATGTGGTGCTGAACACGGCGCTCAATGCGGCGCTGGACGTGGTGATGGTGGTTTGGTGGGACATGGGAATGCGTGGGGCGGCGATAGCCAGCCTGATAGCGCCCATCGTGGCGACAGTGGTCTTCATACCTTATCTGACAAGGAGGCCAAGACCTTTTGCCATAGACACCGGCAACCGTAAGGAGTATATGGGATTGCTATGGCAGAGTACGAAGAGGGGTGTGCCCACGGGTGTGTATGCGCTGATCATGGCGGTGCTGTATATGGCGCTGAACTACATCGTGCTGGAAACGAAAGGGGCCGACGGCATGTATATTCTCAGCGTATGCCTGCAAACGGTGACGTTCGGACTGATTCTGGCATACGCTGCCGACAGTGCCGTGAAGTATATCGGTGGGGTGATGTATGGCGAGCGCGACTGGGACGGGCTGAACAGACTGCAGATGAGTGCCCTGCAGATAGTTGTTTCAGCCAGTGTGGTAGTGACGGTACTGGTGTATCTGCACCCCGCAGTAATGGCTGAGATATATGGTGCCGACGAACGGCTGTGCCTGCTTTCGGAAAAGCCCATCAGGCTGTTTGTACAGAGCTTGATTCCACTGTCTGTGCTGATGTTGGTATCGAATGCGTATATGATGTCTGACCGTAGCAGGATCGCGTCGATCATTGAGTTCGGTCCGCTGGTCATCATGCTGCCCATTGTATGGATGATTGCCAGGGTGATGCCCGACTACTTCTGGTATTCCATACCCTTGGGACTCTGGGTGCTGTTGCTGATAACCATTGGCACGATCTTCGTGATGTCGCGCAGGGGAGAGCATCTGCACTGGTTGTTCTTGACGCCCACCAACCACCAACAGGGGACTTTTGCCGTTAGCGTATGGTTTAACAATGAAGAGGACACCCAGCGCAAGCTGTTGCTGATTCAGGACTACATCAGCGGGCTGAACCTGGGCGCAATGACACTCGCCAGCGTGCAGGAATGCTTGGAGGAACTGATTATGCAGGAGTTGGAAATGGGTAAGGCTTCAGGGCGCAAAGGGGCGTTCGACGTGAGTGTGCTGGACACGGAGCAGCGTCTGACGGTGATTATCAAGGATGTGGGCAAGGCCTATCATCCACGATTGACACATCATGACGCAGACATCAACTACCAGTATCAGAACGGGCTGAACTGTTTGTATATAAACTTTGAAAAAATAAAAGAATAAAAGATTAAAAAAATAAAAGAATAAAAGAATAAAAGATTAAAAATAAAATGAGTATGAACGACAACAACAAAGAGCAGCAGGGTCTGCAATTGGAATTGCCACAGGATGTGGCTCAGGGTGAGTATGCTAATTTTGCCATCATCACGCATTCGAGCAGTGATTTTGTCATCGACTTTGCGAGGGTGTTGCCTGGGGTGCCGAAAGCGCAGGTAAAGAGTCGTGTGATTCTGGCTCCAGAGCATGCCAAGCGTCTGCTGGGTGCCCTTCAGGAGAACATCATGCGCTACGAGAAAGAGTTTGGACCTATCCGCATTCCCAGTCAGCAAGCTGCCCCCATAGCACCCTTTAACCTGAATAAAGGCGAGGCTTGACACTAAAGCCCGCGGGCTTTCCAAATCTTGTCCTTGGCAGCGTTGATTTCCTGGAACTTCTTCTCAGCGGCCTTGCGGATGTCTTCGCCCAAGGCTGCTACTTTATCGGGATGGTGTTCGAGGGCGAGTTTCCGGTAGGCGCGTTTCAGCTCATCGTCGGTAGCATTGGGGGAGACACCGAGTACCTTGTAGGCAGACTCTAAATCGTCCTTGCCCAACCCCAGCATGGAGTCGACTTCATCGGCAGACATCTGCATCCACTGGGCACACTCCTTCATGGCGGTGACCTCAGAGGCATCGACACGGCCGTCGGCCTGCGAGATGATGACGAGGAAATTGAGCAACTGCAAGCGCTGGGAATAGTCCATATTCATGGAAATCTGCTGACAGCACTGCATGACGGTCTGACGGAACTGATAGGCCCCTACCCGCTTCTGCTCGTCGAACAAGCGGCGCAGGATTTCTTCGCCCTGCTGCTGGGCCACATTGCCGAAATTCTGGCGAAGCATGTTGCGCACCACCTCCATCTCGGAGTGCATCACCTTGCCATCGGCCTTGATGATATAGGACGCCAGCACGAGCATGGAGAACAGGAAGCTGTTGCGCTGTCCTTGATAGGTGCGCTGGGCTTGCTGCTGTTGTCCAAAAGGAGATTCAAATGTCCCCTGCGTTTCTGGGGTGTTAACACCATCGAGCATCGTGTCGAACACACTGCCCAGCACGATGCCTGCAAGAGCGCCCAACGGGCCTCCACTCATGAACCCAAGAAAACCACCAATCCATTTACCAAATGCCATAACTTCTTACCTCTTCCTTCTTACATCTTACATCTTCCTTCTCAATATCCAACCCACCAAACTTTGCCTTCACGCTCTTCGCGCTCGAGATCGTCGATGAGACATTCGGCCAGACGGAGCACAGTCTCCTGAGGCAGAAGGAAACGGGGGTCTTCGCTATGGGGATTGAGGCACTGCAGGAAATGGGGCATCTCGGCCTTATAGACTTCCTTCATGCGCAGGTTGTTGGAATCAACGCCTGAACAGCTATAGGAAATATTGGCCAAGCGGTCGCAGAGCTTGACAAAGGGGGCATAGGGGGTGAGGCGGATGCCTTTGTAATACTTCTCGCCTGCCCTTTCGGCACGGGTGCGACCCTTGTCGTTGGTGAGTGCATAAGCTATCTCAGTGGCCAAGAAGGCTTGTTCCTCAGTGAGATAACCACGAGCCACCTTCATCACATCGTTGTAGGTGAGACGGGCGTCCTCGATGCTGTCGTGGTAATAGCCTCCGAAGAACAGGGGCAACACATCGGCTTCGCGGACACACACCAGATGACCGAAATCGCGGATGCCCTGCACCACCATGTCGAGGTGGAAACCATAGGGCAACTGGTCACCATAGGTTTGATTAACACTCTGGTGCAGCTTATGGGCCGACTGACGGATTGCCTCTATCTGGTCGGCATATTTCTGCATGTATGATTCAAATTCTTTTCTCTCCATAGTGCGAGCTGCTTCACAAATTATTCGACAAAGATACGAAAAGTCGTGAGCATAACAAAAAAAAAACTCCAAAAAGTTTGGAAAACAGCAAAAAACACTGTAAATTTGCAAAATAAATGCTATAAAAATGACATTTAACATCAGAGAAAATAACAAAAACTTAAAATTTTAAGCGTATGAAAAAGAAGAGTATTATCCTGTGTTCGCTGGTAGTGATATGCGCCATCGGATTGGTTACCTCTTATTATATTGAATGGCCTGTTGATTTCAACAAGGCCGATGGAGATATCGCCAAGGCTGCTAAATTCTCTCGTGAGCAAGTTTCCGAGAAGCTTACTAATATGGAAGAACTCCTTCAGACCGACTCAGCCTTCAGGGATGATATCGTGGTAGCCCAGGTGGTGATGCAGACAC
>CACZMV010000023.1 GCA_902782305.1 uncultured Prevotellaceae bacterium | reverse complement strand
GCATGGACCGACAAGACCAAGGCTGAGATTGCGGCTGCCAAGGGTACAACGTCTGGTGAGTCTGGCAACAGTGGTTCTTCGAACTCTGGCAACGGCAGTGGTAGTTCTAGTAACGACAACGGAGACAACAATGGAACCCAGAACCAGGGCGGTAGTGGCACCGGCTCGCTGACACCAACGGACGGCGGTTCACAGAGTTCATCGCTGACTTCGCCCACCATTAGCGGTAACACGCAGTTCACCGACTCTACCCAGGTGAGCATGAGCGGTCCTGACGGTGCAGAGATTCACTACACCACCGACGGCAGCACACCAACGGCTGAGAGCGCAGTGTACAGTGAGGCATTCTCCCTGAGCGCAACGACCACCGTGAAGGCTATCGCCATCAAGGACGGGCAGTCGAGTGAGGTCGCCAGCAAGCTGTTCACCAAGTCCAGCGGTGACAACTTGGGGCAGAACTGAACAGTGAATAGTGAATAGTGAATAGTGAAGAGTGAAGAGTGAAACGCTTCGCTAGTGAACAGAGAATGAAAATGGGACTGCCAAAATGTTTGGCGGTCTCATTTGATTCTGCAAGGAAAAGATTTTCAACTTTTTCTTGCATTTTTCTGGAATAATGCTTAAATTTGCAGCATCTATTGATAAAAATCTAAATAAAGAAATAAATATGAAGACTAAAAACCGTAATTTCCTGATTTTCGCAGTCCTGATAGGTATTGTGATGATGATGACAGCCTGTGCTGTAGAGCGTGATAATGCAGCTTGGAACAATCCGCTGGGTGATAAAATCTATGGACTGTGGTATGCCGACTATCCCGAATCGGGTATCGTGGGTGTCGACAAGACTCCCTACAGCCGCGTGGTGCAGGCTGTGAAGTTCAATGCCGACGGCACTGGAACATGGTGGAAGATGATGTTTGCTGCCGACGATGCCAGCAAGCCGCTCGCCCTCTTTGGCGGACGCTATTTGGAGAATGGCACCTTCGACTATAGCGTAGCTGCCGACGGCACCATCAGGGCCAAGCGCAGGGGCGAGAAAGGGCAGGACGGAAGTCCGATGGCGCTCGTCTTCCACTATCAGGACGGAGCCATCACCTTCGGGGACGGCATTGCTGCACAGACGATGAAGCCTGCTCCTGAGGACTACGACAACCTGCTGCTGGCACTGGAGAACTCGATGCATGGCGCTGATGCCGACACCTATAACATCAACGACAAGGACTTTAAGGTAGACCAGTGGCGCCAGCAAGAGGCCATCTACATCTACGACGGTGTGAGCAAGGGCGTCAAGGACGAAAATGGCAACGAGGGTTATGCCACCGTCAACCTGCCTTGGTACAACGGAACGGTGATAAGCAACCTGCCGATGGATTTCTGCGCCGACATAACGCCTGAAAACGGATGGGAGTGGGTGCTCAACTACTGTGGTAGGCGTAGCACGCCTAACGGCAACTTCTTCGCCCTGTACAACAAATACCTCGGAATACTGCGCTTCTTCTACTATTTGCCTCAGGGCTACGGAGCTGGCAATGACCACCTGTGGCAGGTAACGATGACGCAGGGACTCTCCGACCGTTACGACCTGCGCTATGGCATACCGATGGACAAGACCGTCAATGCCAAGAATGCTTACGGTTTGACAGCGGACGGCACTTCTTGGGCAGACGACACGACACCTTATGTCGGCGTCATGAGCAACGACGGATGTATTATGCCTAATCCAGGGTGGTGGGCTTTCGATGTCGATCTCTCGACTTATCGCTCAGAGACGATTGACCCCAATGCAGAGAAGATTCGTCTGCAGATGCGTTCGTGGTCCGATAGCCATGTCTCGCTCTTCAGCACCTTTACAGCTGAGAGCAAGGGCGATTTTATTGATTTAACAAAGGCTTCTGCTAAAAAGTCAAAAGGCTTGTTTGGTAAGATAAAAGATGTTATCAAGACCGGTACAGGTCTTGCTAAAACCATCACCAGCTTAAGAAGCGGAGACGTTAAGGGCGGTATCAGCAATGGAATAGCGTTCGGAAAGGAAGCTATTAGTCTGAAATCTACCTTCTCTGGCGGAGGCGGAGACGATTCCGGTCCAGCACCAACAGGCACTATCTCGTTTACTACCCAGGGTACTGCCAACATCGATGGCGTCATCAGCACTTCGCAGCCCACCGTAGGCATCGTTACGCCCACATTCCCCCTCGCAACGGATTTCTCTAGCACTTCGACGGTCGGGCAGGGTGTATGGAATCTGAAAACAGCTCCCAAGATATACACCACCAATAGTGCGTGTACCTACTTCATGTTCATACCAAAAAAAGATCAATATAGCAAAACGTACTATTGGCTTGTAGATGCTGCCCACTGGTCGTTCTTCGACCCCAGCAGCGTAGAGGTGGTACTCAATCCTAACGTATTCCCCGAGGATCAGATAGAGTGGATGCAGGTGGACGCAGTAGCCGGCTTGCGCAAGTCTTTGACAACGCAGGAAGTGGACTCGTTCAGAACTACGATGGGCATGGAGCCTCTTGCTACAAAGAACTTCGCAGATGACCAGGTGCGCTGGACAAAATCTTACGGAAGTGAAGTAGACGACTATGTATTCAACTTCTTAGCCGCAGAGGGTTCCCCAGAACAGACATTGGAAAAGCTAACTTACCCGAAACCCATCTTAAATGGTCAAACCGGCTATAGTATTGAAACGTTAATGTCATATTATGATAATTTCGGGGCCTGGGGCGATCGAAATGAGACTATAAATCAAGCACTGATAACTTTTGGTCCCGCAACGGAAGACGAATATATTATCGAGCCGCAGATGGTGTTCTGGAGAGATGGTCTTGGGTATAACTTCTTTAAACCTGGGGAAGGGATAAGTTATGTATTTCGCAGAATCGCAAGACTTAACAGAGCAGATACCAGAAATGGTAAATCCGGTTATGATTATGACTATATCATGGAGCAAAAGAAATTTGATCCAAATTCAGATGATAATGGAAATAGTGGCTATATCGTTGGCTATGATGATGATGGTAAGAATGGGTATCCCACGACTTCTACTCCTATAATAGACATTAAGCACATCCCTGTTCGTTTCCCTGCAGCTGAAGTCAACGTGACGCTGACCATCAAGATGAAGAATATGGCTGACCCCATCGTCTATAACCGTATCTATCTTCCTGAATACGAATATGTGAGGGTGGTAGGCGACGAGCAGGCATCACTGGCAATACTCGACCGCATCTTGGGCAAGAAGAACCTCCACCCCAAGACGGCAGGCCACACCCAGAGCTACGACTTCCAGGCAGCCCGCATCAACAAGTGCTTCAAGCTGCTCTTCGGCTACTCGAGATAATAGTCACACCGTGCCAGGCACCCTGTGACCACGATGGGAGTAACCTCGTGTATGGCGTAATGTATGGGGGCTGACAGAAATGTCGGTCCCCTACTCTATTCTATTTAGAAGCAGCCATAAACAATGTAACTCGATTGAATCGAAAAAGTTCAAATATATTTGGTCTTTTGCCATTTATTTACTAATTTTGCAGCCCGAAATATATAAATAAGGTATAAAAAGACATGATAACAGTCACAAATCTGGCTATTCAATTTGGAAAGAAGACGTTGTACAAGGACGTCAACATGAAGTTTACAAGTGGTAACATTTATGGTATTATCGGTGCCAACGGTGCCGGTAAGTCTACCCTACTCCGCGCCATCAGCGGCGAACTGGAGCCCAACAAGGGTACCGTAGAGATGCTGCCTGGCGAGCGCATGAGTGTGCTGGAACAGGACCACTTTAAGTATGATGAGTTTTCAGTAATGGACACGGTGTTGATGGGACATCAGCCACTGTGGAAGAATATGAAGGAGCGCGAGGCCCTGTATGCCAAGGAGGAAATGACCGAGGAGGACGGTAACCGCGCTGCTGATCTGGAAATGGCATTTGCCGAGATGAACGGATGGGAGGCTGAGAGTGAGGCTGCCCAGCTGTTGCAGAACCTGGGTGTGCCCGAGGGTCAGCACTACAAGCAGATGTCGGAGATATCGAACAACGAGAAGGTGCGCGTGATGTTGGCCAAGGCGCTGTTCGGACATCCTGACAACCTGTTGCTGGACGAGCCTACCAACGACCTCGACCTGGACACCGTTCAGTGGTTGGAGGAATATCTGTCGAACTTGGAGCAGTGCGTGCTCGTAGTATCGCACGACCGTCACTTCCTGGATGCAGTATCGACACAGACCGTAGACATCGACTTCGGTAAGGTGACGCTGTTCTCGGGTAACTATTCGTTCTGGTACGAGTCCAGTCAGTTGGCTCTGCGTCAGGCTCAGAACCAGAAGATGAAGGCTGAGGAGAAGCGCAAGCAGTTGGAGGAATTCATCCGCCGTTTCTCTGCCAATGTGGCAAAGTCGAAGCAGACCACATCGCGTAAGAAGATGTTGGAGAAGCTGAACGTGGAGGAAATCACACCTTCAACACGTAAATATCCTGGCATCATCTTCTCGATGGAGCGTGAGCCTGGCACACAGATTCTGGAGGTAGAAGGACTGAAAGCCGTGGATGCTGATGGAACAGTATTGTTCGACAATGTGAACTTCACGATTGAGAAAGGTCAGAAGACTGTCTTCCTGTCACACAACCCGAAGGCTATGACGGCACTGTTTGAGATTATCAATGGTAATCGTGAGGCTGACGCTGGTACCTTCAAATGGGGTGTGACCATCACGACCGCCTATCTCCCACTCGACAACACCGACTTCTTCAAGAGCGAGATGAACCTTGTAGACTGGCTGAGCCAATATGGCACAGGTAATGAGGTGATGATGAAATCGTTCCTGGGTAGAATGTTGTTCAAGGACGAGGACATCCAGAAGAAGGTATGCGTGCTCTCCGGAGGTGAGAAGATGCGTTGTATGATAGCCCGCATGCAGTTGAAGAATGCCAACTGTCTGATTCTGGACACGCCAACCAACCACTTGGACTTGGAGTCTATTCAGGCCTTCAACAACAACCTGATTTCGTTTAAGGGTAACATCCTGTTTGCCTCGCACGACCATGAGTTCATCAATACCGTTGCCGACCGCATCATCGAACTGACCCCGAAGGGTACCATCGACAAGCTGATGACCTACGATGACTACATCTACGACGAGGACATCAAGGCCAAGAAGGCGGAACTGTATGCATAAGCTGGCACGGAATTTGCTGGGATAACAGAAAAAACATTATTAGCTATGGAAGAAGAAAAGAAAAATATGGAGGAGGAACAGCAGGAAGCTGCTGTAGAAGATACTGTGGTTGGCGAGACAGCTGACACGGAGGCTGACAAAGAGGCTGAACCCGCCGAGGAGCAAGATCCTCTGGAGGCTGCAAAGGCCGAGATAGAACAGCTGAAGACACAGATGCTTTATAAAACCGCTGAGTTTGACAACTATCGCAAGCGCACACTGAAGGAGAAAGCTGAGCTGATTCTGAATGGTGGCGAGAAGGCCGTGAGTGCCATCCTGCCCATCATCGACGATATGGAGCGCGCCATTGAGAATGGTGAAAAGACCGACGACCCTGCCGTACTGCGTGAAGGCATGGAACTGATATATAGCAAGTTCATGAAGGCACTGGAAGGTCTGGGTGTGAAGAAAATCGAGACCGAGGGCGCTGACTTCAACACGGACATGCATGAGGCGGTAGCCATGGTACCAGGAATGGGCGATGACAAGAAAGGCAAAGTGATTGACTGTCTGCAGGCCGGATACCAACTGAACGATAAAGTAATTCGCCATGCAAAAGTGGCAGTAGGACAATAAGCGCTTCGCTAATGAAAAGTGAAAAGTGAAGAGTGAAAAGTGAAAAGTAAAAAATGGCAAAGAGAGATTACTACGAGGTGTTAGGCGTTGACAAGAACGCAACGGAAGACCAGATAAAGAAGGCCTATCGTACCATCGCCATCAAATATCACCCCGACCGCAATCCCGGTAATAAGGAAGCTGAGGAGAAATTCAAGGAGGCTGCAGAGGCATATGATGTGCTGCACGATCCACAGAAGCGTCAACAATACGACCAGTTCGGATTTGACGGTCCAAACATGGGCGGATTTGGCGGTTTCGGTGGTGCATCCATGAATATGGACGACATCTTCTCGATGTTCGGCGACATCTTTGGAGGTCATGCTGGCTTCGGAGGTTTCGGAGGCGGTTCACGCTCACGTGGTCGTCAGCAGCATCGTGGTTCAGACCTGCGTCTGAAGGTTCGCCTTTCGTTAGATGAAATTGCCCACGGTGTGACCAAGAAGTTCAAGGTGCGCAAGGATGTTACCTGTTCATGCTGTAAAGGTACGGGTGCAGAGGCTGGAAGTACCAGCGACCAGTGTCCTACATGTCACGGTTCAGGTGTCATCACTCACACCACACAGAGCATCTTCGGTATGATGCAGACACAGGGCATTTGTCCTACGTGTAACGGTGAAGGTACCGTTATCAAGAACAAGTGTAAGCACTGTGGAGGCACAGGTGTAGAGAAAGGCGAAGAGGTGGTTGAAATCAAGATTCCCGCAGGTGTGGCAGAAGGAATGGTGGTTAACGTTCCGGGTAAAGGAAATGCCGGTCAGCGCAAGGGTATCAACGGTGACATACAGGTGTTCATTGAGGAGGAAGAGAACGATACCTTCATCCGCGACAACAATGACCTTATTTATAATCTGTTGCTCGACTTCCCGACAGCTGCACTGGGTGGAGAGATTGAAATCCCGACCATCGAAGGTACCAAGCTGAAAGTGAAGATGGAACCTGGTACACAACCTGGCAAGACGCTGAGACTGAGAGGAAAGGGACTTCCTGCCGTTCAGGGCTACGGTCGTGGCAATGGCGACTTGGTGGTTAATATCAGCGTGTTTGTGCCCAAGACACTGACACGTGAGGAGAAGACGGCCATCGAAGCTTTCCGTAATAGCGATAATTTCAAGGGAGATACGGCTACGAAGCGTTCTATTTTCCAAAAGTTTAAGAACTATTTCTCTTAATAAACTATGAACTACGCGGAGACGTGCGAATATCTTTTTAACCAGATGCCCATGTTTGAACGACAGGGCGCATCTGGCTATAAAGAAGGTTTAACCAACACACTGGCTCTGGATGAGCATTTCGGTCATCCTCACAAGGCTTATGTCACCATTCATGTGGGTGGAACAAACGGCAAAGGCAGTGTGTCGCACACTATCGCATCCATCTTACAGGAGAGCGGTTACCGCGTAGGTCTTTATACATCACCGCATCTGGTCGACTTCCGCGAGAGAATCCGCGTAAACGGTACGCCCATCAGCGAGCGATATGTCGTAGACTTCGTAGAACAGGAAAAGGCTTTCTTCGAGCCTTTGCATCCCTCGTTCTTTGAAGTGACTACCGCCATGGCATTCAAATATTTCAAGGACATGAATGTGGACATTGCCATTATCGAGGTGGGACTTGGCGGAAGACTGGACTGCACGAACATCATCACGCCGATAGTCTCGGTGATCACGAACATCAGCTATGACCACACGCAGTTCTTGGGAAACACGTTGGCCGAGATAGCTGCAGAGAAAGCGGGTATTATAAAGAAAGGTGTACCTGTAGTCATTGGTGAGAACAACGACGAGACGCGTCCTGTCTTTGAAGCAAAGGCCAAGGAAATGGAGGCTCCTATTGTGTTTGCGGAAGATAATCCTGAATTCACAAGTGCAGAACCTACGTCTGAAGGTGGTATGCTGTATCATACGCCTTGCTTCGGAGATATTACCGGAGATTTGGGAGGATTGTACCAGCAGAAGAACCTGAATACCGTTTTCTTTGCATTGGCTGAGATTGCGAAAAAAGGATTCCTCTGTGCGTGCAAGGATGAGGTGAACAAGGCGAAGTGTCTCTCAGAGCTGTTGCAGGGCATTGCCCACGTGAAAGATAACACAGGACTGATGGGACGTTGGCAGGTGATACAGAACGCACCTAAGGTGGTGTGTGACACCGGACACAACGTTGGAGGTTGGCAATATATCAGTGCGCAATTGAGTAATGTCAGATGCCAGACGATGCATATTGTGTTCGGTATGGTGGACGACAAAGATGTCAATGGTGTGCTCGAACTGTTGCCAAAGGACGCAAAATACTATTTTACGAAGGCAGACAGCCATAGAGCCATCAACGAGACCATTTTGTGTGAGCTGGCCAGCAAACACGGACTGACGGGAAATGCCTATCCCTCTGTGTTAGAAGCATATAACGCTGCATTAAGTGTTGCTTCGCATAACGATTTCATCTTCGTAGGAGGCAGTTCCTACGTGGTTGGCGATTTCCTGAAAAACTGCGTTTAGTTGTTTTTAACACTCAATAAACGTTTTTTTCCACGTTTCTTTCGTCATTCTCGAATTTTTTAGGTTACTTTGCAGTTAGATTTTAGTAACTTAAAACAACGAGAATATGGCTAACACTACAGAAAATGCGAATGTATGTGGTCTGAGTCGCAAAGATTTTCAGGCCACTATTAAGGGTAAGAAAACTGATTTATACATCCTCAGAAACCGTAAAGGCTATGAGGTTGCTGTGTCTAATTACGGTGGTGCTATCTTGGCAATCATGGTGCCTGACAAGAATGGTGTCATGGGTAATGTCATTCAGGGACATGCCAATATCGAGCAGCTTACCAGCGGTAACGAGCCCTACCTGTCAACACTGATTGGACGTTGGGGTAACCGTATCTGCAAAGGTCAGTTCACACTGAACGGCAAGGATTACCAGTTGGCTCTGAACGACGGTCCTAACCATCTGCACGGTGGTAATGTTGGTTTCAACGCCAAGGTATGGGACGCTCGTCAGATGGGACCTCGCGCACTGGCTTTGCACAGAAAGTCATCTTATGGTGAGGAAGGTTTCACTGGTGAACTGGATGTTACAGTAGAATACACCTTTACCGATGATAACGAGCTGGTTATCGAGTATCTGGCTACCACCAACAAGAAGACGATTGTCAACCTGACCCATCATGCATTCTTCAGCCTGGCAGGAACAGCTGATCCCACTCCAACCATCGAGGATCAGATTTGTGAAATCAATGCTGATTTCTTCCTTCCAACTGACGATACCGCTATTCCTACAGGTGAAATCCTGAAGGTGGCTGGCACACCGTTTGACTTCCGTACTCCAAAGGCATTTGGCAAGGACATCGACGCTGATAATGAGCAGATTAAGTTTGGACATGGCTTCGACCACAACTACGTGCTGAACAAGCGCGAAGAGGGCGAGCTGAGCTTTGCAGCCAGAATCACTGATCCGAAGAGCGGTCGTACACTGGAATGCTACACCACAGAGCCAGGCATGCAGCTTTACACAGCCAACTTTGCAACGGGATACAAGGGTGCCCAAGGTGCTACTTTCCCACGCAGAAGCGCCGTTTGCTTAGAGGCTCAGCACTTCCCCGATTCTCCTAACCGTCCTTATTTCCCATCGGTTGTCCTGAATCCTGGTGAGCAGTACAAGCAGAAGACCATCTATAAGTTCGGTGTAACGAAGTAATCAACATAATTTAGGCTAAACATTTATGACTAATCAAAATCAAACACAGAACTATACGTTCGCGTTGATTGTTGTATTCATCGTATGTTTCCTCATCGGATTCATCACGACGATGAACAATTCAATGATTGATTTCTGCTCGAAGGCTTTCAATCTGTCAGCTCAGGAGGGTCAGTATGTCAATTCCGCTTTCTATGGCGCCTATCTGTTGGCCATTCCTTTCTCTCTGCTGATGAGTAAGATTGGCTACAAGGCTACACTTATTCTCGGTCTGGCCGTAGCAGGTATAGGCTTCGTTATCAATTCATTGGGCATCGAATGGGCTATCAGCGCCAATGTCAGCGTTTATGCTTTCTTCCTGAGTTCGATGTGCTTGGTGGCTATGGGTGTTGTAATGCTTCAGAACGTGGCTAACCCCTACGTGATGGTATTAGGCAGACCTGAGAGCAGTGCGTTCCGCATGACACTGTCACAGGCTCTGAACTCTGTAGCAACAACCGTTGCACCTATATTTATCACGAGCGTTATTCTGGCTGGTGAGATTCCAGCTCCTGAGCTGGTTCCAGGTCCATTCATGGGATTGGGTATCTTTACTCTTCTCATCTGTCTGATACTGGTATTCATGAAGCTGCCAAAGATTGACGAGGGTGCACAAAGCAAGGAGTTTAATCAGCATCCTGCCGAGAAGAGCACCGTATTTGCCTATCCTCACGTATGGCTTTGCGCTTTGGGTATTTTCTGTTACATGGGTGTTGAGATTGGTGTTCCTTCCATGTTGCCTTATCGTTTCCAGCTGTTAGGTGAGAACGACAGTAATACTGTAACGAGCTTTCTGGCCTTCTATTGGGGAGGTATGATGGTAGGTCGTTTCATCGGCGCTGGTATCCTGACGAAGTTCAAGCCACGTGTACTGCTGTCTTGCTGTGTCAGCCTTGGTGCCCTGTGCATTCTGCTGTCACTTCTGTTCTCTAGCAGCATGATTGGTATTTGGTTCATGTTGGCCGCTGGTCTGTTCCATAGCGTTATGTGGCCCCTTATCTTCAACTTGGGACTCATGCACTTGGGACGTCATACGAAGGCAGCATCAGGAATCATCAACACGGGTGTTATCGGTGCAGCTGTACTGATGCCTATCATGGGAGCTGTTGTTGATGTTACTGGTGTAATCATTGCCATGTGCATCATGTTCGTTTATTACGCCTACATCTTCTGGTTCTGCAACTGGGGTAGTTTTATTGGATTGTCGGATCGTAAGTAAATGATTTATCAAAACAGTTAATACAACAAACAACTATTAAGAAATATGATGGAAATCGATTTTGTAAGAAGCCGCTTCATCAAGCACTTTGATGGTAAGACGGGCAATGTATATGCATCACCAGGCCGTATCAACCTCATTGGCGAGCATACCGACTATAATGGTGGCTTCGTATTCCCTGGTGCCGTTGATAAGGGTATCATGGCGGAGATTCGTGCCAACGGAACAGAAGATACCGTAATGGCTTATGCTATAGACCTGAAAGACCGTGTGGATTTCAAGCTCAGTGACCCTAAAGGTCCTAAGGCTTCTTGGTCTCGCTATATCTATGGTATCGCTCTGGAGATGAAGAAGTTGGGCGTTCCCGTAAAAGGATTTAATATAGCATTTGCGGGTGATGTTCCCCTGGGAGCTGGTATGTCTTCAAGTGCTGCTATGGAGAGCTGTATCGCCTTTGGTTTGAACGATATCTTCGGCGACAACAAGGTAAGTCAGTGGGATATGGTACTGGCCGGTCAGGCTACAGAGCACAACTACTGCGGTGTCAATTGCGGTATCATGGACCAGTTTGCCTCTGTATTTGGAAAGGCTGGCTGTCTGATGCGCCTGGACTGCCGTAGTCGTGAATTCGAATATTTCCCCTTCAAGCCCGATGGCTATCGCCTTGTATTGCTCGACTCAGTAGTAAAGCATCAGTTGGCTGGTTCACCTTATAATGACCGTCGCAACTCTTGCGAGAATGTGGTTAAGCACATTCAGGCCAAGCATCCAGAGGCTAAGTTCGAGACCCTTCGTGACTGCACTTGGGAACAGCTGGAGGAAGTGAAGGCTGAAGTTGGCGAAGAGGATTACAAGCGTGCTAAGTTCGTGCTCGGCGAGAAAGACCGTGTGCTGGCCGTATGCGACGCTCTGAACGAAGGCGATTACGAGAAAGTTGGTGAGATGATGTATCAGACTCATGAAGGTCTGTCAAAGGATTACGAGGTTTCTTGTGAAGAGCTCGACTTCCTGAACGAAATCGCAAAGGAGAATGGCGTAACAGGATCTCGTATCATGGGCGGTGGTTTTGGTGGTTGCACCATTAACCTCGTTCGCAACGACCTTTATCGTCAGTTCATAGCAGATGCCAAGAAACGTTTCAATGAGAAATACGGTCATGAGCCTAAGGTTTATGATGTAGTCATTGGCGACGGTTCTCGCAAGCTCTGCTAACATTTCTACCAAATTGATAATGAAGCGGTACTTCCACTTGGAAGTGCCGTTTTATTTTATTAAATCCTAAACAAACGTTAATAATGTGCTACTAAAGTGTAAATCTAACACATTTATCGCATTTTTGTTGAAAGTTTCTTTGTCGATTCAAAATAAAGATGTAATTTTACACCCAAATTACATATGTAACTTAAAACTATTCGACGAAATGAGAAACTTTAAGAAAGTTTTTGCTGGAATGACAGTTGCTGTTGCACTGTTCTCAGCATGTACCTCTGGAGACCAGAAGGTACTCACAGTTTCAGGTCTTGATCCTGTTAAGTTCGACACCCTCATCAACGAGAAGCCCGTAAAGCTCTACACGTTGAAGAATGCCAATGGCATGGAGGTTTGCATCACCAACTACGGTGGTCGTGTTGTTAGTCTGGTTGTTCCTGACAAGGACGGTAACCCCACAGACGTAGTGCTGGGCTTCGACAACATTGCCCAGTATGCCGACACACTGAACTCACCTACGGACTATGGTTCCAGCGTTGGTCGTTATGCTAACCGCATCCAGGGCGGTAAGTTCACACTGAACGACAGCACTTATCAGTTGAAGCAGAACGACGGTCCTAACTGTCTGCATGGTGGTGGCACAACGGGTTGGATGAACCAGGTGTATGATGCCGAGCAGATTGGCGATTCTATCCTGAAGCTGACTATTGTTGCTGAAGACGGTGAGAACGGTTTCCCCGGAAAGGTGACTGCCGTTACTACATACACCATCACCTCAGACAATACGCTGGATATCACATGGGAGGCAGAAACCGACAAGCCAACCATCATCAATCAGACTAATCATAACTACTATAATCTGAATGGTGACTTCACACAGCCTGGTTACGACATGATTCTTTATGTGAATGCCGACAACTTCACACCATCAGACAAGCTGTATATTCCAACAGGAGAAATCAAGTCTGTTGAGGAAACACCTATGGACTTCCGTACGCCTCACGCTCTCGGCGACAGCATCAAGTCGGAATTCGACCAGATTCAGAATGCTCACGGCTACGACCACAACTGGTGTCTGAATACTTATAAAGACGGTAAGGGCGACGATACCGTAGTATGTGCCAGCCTGTATTCTCCAAAGACAGGCATTTTCATGGAAATGTTTACTAACGAGCCTGGTGTTCAGGTTTACAGCGGAAACTTCCAGGGCATTGGTAATGAGCCTAACATCAAGCACAAGGGTGGCGTATATCCTCAGCACGTCAGTGTTTGTCTGGAAAGTCAGAAGTATCCCGACAGTCCCAACAAAAAGGACTGGGTGCAGCCCGTGCTGAATCCTGGCGAGAAGTACTATAGCCACGCTGCCTATAAGTTCTCAGTGAAATAAACCTCAATAAAAATATAAATCTAAAAATATAAATTATCATGGCATTATTAGACTGGATTGTCATTGGCGTGTTCTGTGCAGCGCTGATAGGCATTGTGGTATGGGTTGTCTCTCAGAAAAACGACAACTCGGCAGACTATTTTTTGGGTGGTAAAGATGCTACATGGATTGCCATCGGTGCATCTATCTTCGCCTCGAACATTGGTTCTGAACACCTGATTGGACTTGCTGGTGCAGGTGCTTCATCAGGTATGGCTATGGCCCATTGGGAGATGCAGGGTTGGATGATTCTGATTCTGGGTTGGGTCTTCGTTCCTTTCTATACTCGTTCTATGGTTTACACCATGCCTGAGTTCCTGGAGCGTCGTTTCAACAAGGAGAGCCGTACCATTCTGAGTGTTATCTCATTGATCAGCTACGTGCTGACCAAAGTTGCCGTTACGGTTTATGCCGGTGGCCTCGTGTTCCAGCAGGTATTTGGTATCAAGGAACTCTGGGGCATCGACTTCTTCTGGATTGCTGCTATCGGTTTGGTACTTATCACAGCGCTCTATACCGTATTTGGTGGTATGAAATCTGTGCTTTACACCAGTGTGCTGCAGACTCCTATCCTGCTCTTAGGTTCACTCATCATCCTCGTGCTTGGCTTGAAGGCCCTCGGCGGATGGGATGAGATGATGGCTATATGTTCTATCCAGACCGTCAATGAGTATGGTGACCACATGACCAACCTGATGCGCGACCTGCGTGACCCACAGTATCCTTGGCTCGGCGCACTCGTTGGTTCTGCTGTTATTGGTTTCTGGTACTGGTGTACTGACCAGTTCATTGTTCAGCGTGTGCTTTCTGGTAAGGACGAGAAGGAGAGCCGCCGCGGTACCATCTTCGGTGCCTACCTGAAGCTTTGCCCTGTATTCCTGTTCCTCATTCCTGGTATGATTGCCTACGCAATGGCTACCAAGGGCATCACGTTGCCCAATGGCGAAGTATTCACATTGTCTACTCCTGACGCCGCCTTCCCCACCCTCGTGGCTAAGATTCTGCCTGCTGGTGTGAAAGGTCTGGTGGTTTGCGGTATTCTGGCAGCCCTGATGTCTTCACTGGCTTCTCTGTTCAACTCTTCAGCAATGCTGTTCACCATCGACTTCTGGAAGCGCCTGAAGCCTGAGACTCCTGAGAAGCAGCTCGTTCGCATTGGTCAGATTGCCACAGTCGTTATCGTTATCCTGGGTATTCTGTGGATTCCTATCATGCGTTCAGTGGGTGATGTACTTTACAACTACTTGCAGGACGTACAGTCTGTTCTGGCTCCTGGTATTGCTTCTGCCTTCCTCTTGGGTATTTGCTGGAAGCGTGCCTCTGCCAAGGGTGGTATGTGGGGTCTGCTCTCCGGTATCATCATCGGTCTTACACGTCTGGGTGCCAAGGTTTACTATAGCAATGCTACCGACGTTTCTGACAACTGGTTCAAGACAGTATTCTTCGACTTCAACTGGCTCTACTTCTGCGGTTGCATGCTCGTGTTCTGCTGTCTCGTAGTTATCATCGTTTCGCTTTGCACCGAAGCTCCCGACGAGAAGAAAATCCAGGGCTTGGTATTCGGCACCTCTACTCCCGAGCAGATTGAGGCTACCCGCAATAGTTGGAACAAGTGGGATATCATCCATACCATTATCATTCTCGGTATCACTGTAGCATTCTACGCGTATTTCTGGTAAAAATATGACATCGTATTATTTTGAACATCAGAAGATATACTTGTCTGTCGACTGCATCATTTTCGGCTTTGAAGCAAACAAACTAAAGGTACTGATTGGTAAACGACAGATGGATCCAGGTCGCGGCGAATGGAGTCTCTACGGAGGCTTCGTTCGCAACGATGAAGGTATTGACGAAGCTGCCAAGCGCACCCTCTACGAGTTGACAGGCATTCGTAATGTCTTTATGTCGCAGGTAAGTGCTTTCGGCAATGTAGACCGCGACCCAGGCGAGCGTGTAGTCTCCATAGCCTACTATGCACTTATCAATGTAGCTGACTATAGTGCAAAACAGCAAAAGGATCATGGAGTGGAATGGGTGAATATCGACGAAATTCCTGAGATGTTCTCCGATCACAAAGAGATGGTTCAAAAGGCCCGCAAGCTTCTGCAACGTAAAATCAAGCACGAGCCTGTTGGCTTCCAACTATTGCCCCATTTGTTTACACTTACCCAGTTGCAGCGTCTTTATGAGGCTGTTAATGGCGAGGAGCTAGACAAACGTAACTTCCGCAAGCGTGTCAAGGAGATGGACTTTATCGAGAAGACCGACCTGATTGACAAGCTCACTTCCAAGCGTGGTGCAGTGCTCTATCGCTTCAACAAGAAAATGTATGAAGCTGACTTAAACTTCAAGCTGTAAGTCTATAATTATTATAAGGTATAATACTAAGAAAATAACATTATGTTAGAAGAACTGAAAGAAAAAGTATTTCGTGCCAATCTTGACCTCGTGAAGCACAATCTCGTTATCTTCACTTGGGGCAATGTTTCGGCCATTGATCGCGAGAAAGGTCTGGTAGTTATCAAGCCTTCTGGCGTAGAATATGATGTGATGAAAGCCAGCGATATGGTTGTTGTTGACCTGGAGACAGGTAAGGTGGTAGAAGGCGACCTGAACCCCTCTTCAGACACCCCTACCCACCTCGTGCTCTACAAGGCATTCCCTGAGCTGGGCGGTATTGTTCATACCCACTCTACCTATGCTACTGCATGGGCTCAGGCTGGTAAGGACATTCCCAATATCGGTACCACACACGCCGACTATTTCCACGACTGCATTCCTTGCACAGATGCAATGACCGAAGACCAGATGGCAGAATATGAGCACAATACCGGTGTGGTTATCGTTAACCGCATTCTGAACGGTGGCATCAATCCCGTTCACACTCCAGCTGTTCTGGTGAAGAACCACGGACCTTTTGCTTGGGGTAAGGATGCCGATCAGGCTGTTTACCACGCTGTTGTTACCGAGCAGGTAGCCAAGATGGCATTTATCTCATTCATGGTTAATCCTAACACCACCATGAATCCGTTGCTCGTTGAGAAGCACTTCTCACGCAAGCACGGACCTAACGCTTATTATGGACAAAAGAAAAAGTAAATCATATGAAGGCATTTGATAATTTAGAGATTTGGTGGGTAACTGGTGCACAGTTGCTCTATGGAGGTGATGCTGTTGTTGCTGTTGACGGTCATTCCAAGGAAATGGTTGAGGGGCTGAACAATAGTGGTATCATTCCTATCAAGGTAGTTTATAAAGGCACAGCCAACAGTTCGAAGGAAGTCGAGGATGTGATGAAGGCTGCCAACAACGACGAGAAGTGCGTAGGTATCATTACCTGGATGCACACCTTCTCGCCAGCCAAGATGTGGATCAAGGGTCTGCAGGATTTGCAGAAGCCTCTGCTCCACTTCCACACTCAGTATAACGCTGAGATCCCCTGGGACACCATGGATATGGACTTCATGAACCTGAACCAGTCGGCTCATGGCGATATTGAGTTCGGTCATATCTGCACCCGTATGCGTGTTCCTCGCAAGGTGGTTTGTGGCTACTGGAAGGACGAGGCTGCTCAGAAGCAGATTGCCGTTTGGGCTCGTGTGGCTGCTGGTGTTGCTGATGCCAAGAACGTACGCTGTCTGATGTTCGGTATGAACATGAACAACGTAGCCGTAACCGACGGTGACCGTGTTGAGTTCGAGCAGCGTCTGGGCTATCATGTTGACTACTATCCTGTCAGCTCGCTGATGGAGTATTGGAAGAAGGTGACCGACGCTGAGGTTGAATCACTTGTTGAGGAATACAAAAAGGCTTATACCATTAAGATTGACGAATCTGGCGAGCAGGTTTACTGGGAGAAGGTTCGCAATGCCGCTAAGGCAGAGATTGCCCTCCGTCGCGTATTGAAGGATGAGGGTGCTACCGCCTTTACCACCAACTTCGACGACCTGGGTAATGCTGATATCAACGATCCTAACTTTGTTGGTTTCGACCAGATTCCTGGTCTTGCTTCACAGCGCTTAATGGCCGAGGGTATCGGTTTCGGTGCAGAGGGCGACTGGAAGACGGCTTGTCTCTATCGCACCCTCTGGGTTATCCAGCAGGGCATGCCTATCGGTTGTTCCTTCCTCGAGGACTACACCTTGAATTTCGCTGGCACTCAGTCTTCTTGTCTGCAGAGCCACATGCTCGAGGTTTGTCCACTCATCGCTGTCGACAAACCTAAGTTGGAGGTTCACTTCCTCGGCATTGGTGTGCGCAAGCAGCAGACCGCTCGTTTGGTATTCACCTCAAAGGTAGGTCGTGGTATCAAGGCTACCGTTGTTGATCTTGGCAATCGCTTCCGTCTCATCTCTCAGGAGGTTGAGTGCATCGAGCCCAAGCCCATGCCTAACCTTCCTGTGGCTTCTGCCCTCTGGGTTCCACAGCCCACCTTCGAGATTGGTGCTGGTGCCTGGATTCTGGCTGGTGGTACGCACCACAGTGCCTTCTCTTACGACATCACTGCCGAATACTGGGAAGACTTCGCTGAGATGCTGGGCTTAGAGCATGTTTGCATCAACAAGAATACTACCATCGAAGACTTCAAGCAGACGCTCCGTAACAATGAGGTTTATTACATGTTGAACAAAGCACTGAAGTAATACTATGACTGCAAAACAAGTAATCGAAAGCGGTAAGGCCGTACTCGGCATTGAGTTTGGTTCAACCCGCATCAAGGCTGTCCTCATTGACGAGGAGAACAAGCCCATATCACAAGGAGCGCACGAGTGGGAAAACCAGCTTGTCGACGGACTCTGGACCTATAGTATCGACGCTATCTGGAATGGTCTGCAGGACTGCTATGCCGACCTCCGCAAGGACGTTAAGAAACAGTACGATTGCGAACTTGAGACATTGGCTGCCATCGGCTTTTCAGCCATGATGCACGGCTATATGGCCTTCAACGAAAAGCAGGAGATTCTAGTTCCCTTCCGCACTTGGCGCAACACCAACACAGGTAAGGCTGCTGCTGAGCTCTCTCAGCTTTTCAACTACAACATTCCCCTGCGTTGGAGTATCTCACACCTCTACGAGTGCATTCTTGAGAACAATGAACATGTAAAGAACATCAAATATCTGACTACCCTTGCCGGTTATGTTCACTGGCAAGTTACCGGTCAGTTCGTACTGGGTGTTGGCGATGCCTCAGGTATGATTCCTGTTGACCCAACAACCAAGAACTACGACGCTACGATGGTCGATAAGTTCAACAAGCTAATAGCTCCCAAGGGCTATTCTTGGACATTGACTGACATCCTGCCCAAGGTACTGGTTGCTGGCGAGAATGCTGGTACGCTGACTGCTGAAGGTGCAAAACTGCTAGACCCTTCTGGTCACTTGAAAGCTGGTGTGCCCGTTTGTCCTCCTGAGGGCGACGCAGGCACAGGCATGGTTGCCACCAATGCCGTTAAGCAGCGCACAGGTAATGTTTCTGCAGGTACTTCCAGCTTCTCTATGATTGTGTTGGAGAAAGACCTGTCAAAGCCCTACGAGATGATTGATATGGTAACCACTCCTGACGGTTCGCTCGTAGCTATGGTACATTGCAACAACTGTACCAGCGACATCAACGCATGGGTTGGCCTGTTCAAGGAGTATCAACAGCTGCTCGGTGTTCCTGTCGATATGAATGAGCTCTACGGCAAGCTGTTCAACAAGGCCCTCGAGGGCGATACCGACTGCGGTGGTCTGATGGCCTACAACTATGTCAGTGGCGAGCCTGTCACCGGTCTCTCCGAGGGTCGTCCTATGTTCGTTCGTTCTGCCAACGACAAGTTCAACCTTGCTAACTTTATGCGTGCTCACCTCTATGGTGCAATCGGTGTGCTGAAGATTGGTAACGACATTCTGTTCAAACAGGAAAAGGTACAGGTTGACCGCATCACCGGTCATGGTGGCTACTTCAAGACTCCTGGTGTTGGTCAGCGCATGCTGGCTGCTGCCCTCAATTCGCCCATCTCTGTGATGGAAACTGCAGGTGAAGGTGGTGCTTGGGGTATCGCCCTGCTGGCTGCCTACCTGATTAACAAGAATGGCAAGAATCTCGCTGACTATCTCGAGGATGTTGTCTTCGCTGGCAATACGGGCGTATCTATCGCTCCAACTGCCGAGGATGTAGCTGGTTTCGAGAAATACATCGAGAACTACAAGCAGTGCTTGCCCATTGAGCAGGCTGCAGTAGACAGCAAGAAGTAAACTGACGTCGCGTCCATAGTCTACTGACATTGCGTCTATAGTCTATCGACGTTGTTCTAATTAACTAATACCGCAGTACTTTGTCTATTGTACTGCGGTATTTTGTATGTTAAACGAATGCTGGCCATTGTTTCCGCACACATAGAAAGTGTATATTTCTGTCATTTTCTCTTGATTTATATCAATTAAATAACAAAACGTAAGCGATTACGTGATTTTTCTTTCAAAATGTTTGGTTTTTATTTGTATTTGCTTTAATTTTGCACTCAGAAATCAAATTTCAAACGTATAATAACTAAATTTTAAAAAACAAAATTATGAATGCAGCAAAAGTTGTAGAGGATCTGAAACAGAGATTTCCCAATGAGCCGGAGTACATCCAGGCCGTAAGTCAGGTACTTCCCACTATCGAGGAAGAGTACAACAAGCACCCCGAGTTTGAAAAGGCAAATCTGATTGAGCGCCTTTGCATCCCCGATCGTGTTTACGAGTTCCGTATTACATGGACTGACGATAAGGGTAATGTACAGACCAACATGGGTTATCGTATTCAGCACAACAATGCCATTGGCCCGTACAAAGGTGGTCTCCGTTATCACAAGAGTGTAAACCTGGGTATCCTGAAGTTCTTGGCTTTCGAGCAGACCTTCAAGAACTCACTGACAACACTGCCTATGGGTGGTGCCAAGGGTGGTTCAGACTTTTCTCCACGTGGCAAGAGCGACGCTGAGGTAATGCGTTTCTGCCAGGCATTCATGAACGAACTGTATCGCGTAATCGGTCCTGATGAGGACGTACCTGCTGGTGATATCGGTGTAGGTGGTCGTGAGGTTGGTTATCTGTTCGGACAGTACAAGAAGCTGACCCATCAGTTCCAGGGTGTGCTGACCGGTAAGGGTATCCCCTTCGGTGGTTCACTGATTCGCCCTGAGGCTACTGGTTACGGTTGCGTATATTTCCTGAACTCAATGCTTCAGACCCGCAACATCGACATCAAGGGTAAGAAGGTGCTGATTTCTGGTTCTGGTAACGTAGCTCAGTATGCTACTGAGAAGTGCATCCAGCTGGGTGCTATCCCCATGACTCTGTCTGACTCAGACGGTTATATCTACGATCCAGACGGAATCACTCAGGAGAAGCTCGAATATGTTAAGGAGCTGAAGAACGTAGAGCGTGGACGTATCAAGGAGTATGCTGAGGAGTATCCTAACGCTAAGTATGTAGCTGGCGAGCGCCCCTGGCACGAGAAGGCCGATATCGCTCTGCCTTGCGCTACTCAGAACGAGATCAACGGTGAGCAGGCTCAGGCCCTGATTGACAATGGTGTAATTGCTGTTGCTGAGGGTGCTAACATGCCTTCACTGCCTGAGGCTATCAAGATCTTCCAGGATGCCAAGATTCTCTATGCTCCTGGTAAGGCTTCTAACGCTGGTGGTGTATCAGTATCTGGTCTGGAGATGTCACAGAACTCTGAGCGTCTGTCTTGGACTGCCAAGGAGGTTGACGACTATCTGAAGCGCATCATGAACGACATTCACGAGAACTGCGTGAAGTACGGTACACAGCCTGATGGTTACATCAACTATGTGAAGGGTGCTAATGTAGCCGGATTCATGAAGGTTGCAAGTGCCATGATGAGCCAGGGCATTGTGTAAGCTAGACAAAGTCAAGGTTATCACAATGATGTCGTTAGGCATTGTGTAAGCTAGACGAAGTCAAGGTACACAAAGCTATGAGGTAACTCATGGATTTGTATAAGCTAGACAAAATACAACACAATTCATAGCTAAACCAAGGGATGGTGCGGTTTTTCTTCGAAGAATTGCACCATTCTTATTTTTTTTTTGTAATTTTGCAGGCTGGTAACAACAAATACGATACAATGATGAAAAAGACAATCTTGACGGTCATATTGACAGTAATAGTCTTAGGGTCTACAGCACAAACGTACGAGCAGGTAGCAGGAGCCAAAGCAGACAGCTGCCAGACGGACAGCATCCAGTTCCCGGAATTCCCGGGTGGCATGGAAGGATTGATGAAATACCTCGAAAAGACATTAATTTATCCTGAACTGGCCGAGAAATACGGTGTGGAAGGTCGCGTAGTGATGGAGATAATTGTGGAGACAGATGGCTCGCTGAGCAATATATCTGCAAAACAGTGTCAAGTGAAGGCCATCCACTCGCAGAAATTCGGGAGCCTTACCGACACCGATAAAGAGAGGCTGAAAGAAATGTTTGCCAAACTGTTTGCCAAAGAAGGCTACCGGGTCTGCCGAAAGATGCCTAAATGGAGACCAGGCATCAAGAACGGAGAAACCGTAAGGGTGAGGTATTCCGTACCTCTTACGTTCAGATTGAGATAGAAACAGATAAGCCTGAAACACTCGAAACAGGGTGGAAAAATGGAAAAAGATTTGGTAGTCCGCTTAGTTCTTCGTACCTTTGCACATTGTAATAATATAACGAACAGTAAATACGTAAATATTAAATAAAGTTATGCTTACACTGAAACTCATTACAGAGGAGACTGACCGCGTAGTTCGCGGACTGGAAAAGAAACACTTTAAAAACGCCAAGGAAGCCATAGACGAGGTGCTGGCCGTTGACAAAAAGCGCCGCGAAGCCCAGCAGCAACTGGACAAGAACCTGAGCGAGGCCAAGAAGATGGCAGCACAGATTGGCGCCATGATGAAGGAAGGCCGCAAGGAGGACGCCGAGAAGGTAAAGGCTGAGGTGTCAGAGATGAAGGAGAAGAACAAGCAGTTGGAAGAGCAGATGAACCAGTCGCAGGACGAGATGACACGCCTGCTCTGCCAGATACCTAATATCCCCTATGACGAGGTGCCCGAGGGTAAAGAGGCTCAAGACAACGTGGTGGTGAAGTCGAACCTGAAGGAGTGCGACGGCACCGACACCGTAGGTTCATGGGACATTAACCCGAAGTTAGGCATTGACAATCCCCTGCCCCACTGGGAACTGGCCAAGAAGTACAACCTCATCGACTTCGACCTGGGCGTGAAAATCACGGGTGCCGGGTTCCCCGTTTATATAGGTAAAGGAGCACGCCTGCAGCGCGCACTGATCAACTTCTTCCTGGACGAGGCCCGAAAGAGCGGATATACCGAGATTATGCCGCCGACGGTGGTCAACGCTGCCTCCGGCTACGGTACGGGCCAGCTGCCCGATAAGGAAGGCCAGATGTACCACTGCGAGGTGGATGACTTCTACCTCATCCCCACCGCCGAGGTTCCCGTCACCAACATCTACCGCGACGTGATTCTGGACGAGAGCCAGCTGCCCGTCAAGAACTGTGCCTACACGGAGTGTTTCCGTCGCGAGGCCGGAAGCTATGGCAAGGATGTGCGCGGACTGAACCGACTGCATGAGTTTTCGAAGATTGAGATTGTGCGCATTGATAAGCCGGAGCACTCGAAGGAGAGCCACCGGGAGATGCTGGAGCACGTCGAGGGACTGCTCAAGAAGCTGGAGCTTCCCTACCGTATTCTGCTGTTATGCGGTGGAGACCAGAGCTTTACAAGCTCTATCTGCTATGATTTTGAAGTCTACTCCGAGGCTCAAGGCCGCTGGCTCGAAGTGTCGTCTGTATCCAACTTCGACACCTATCAAGCCAACCGCCTGAAGTGCCGCTATCGCAACGCCGAGACCAAGAAGACCGAGCTCTGCCACACATTGAACGGTTCTGCATTGGCTCTGCCCCGCATCGTGGCCGCAATCCTTGAGAACAACCAAACAGAAAACGGCATCAAGATTCCACGTGCATTGGTTCCTTACACGGGTTTCGAAGTGATAGATTAATAGAATAATGTGTTAGATAAATATAATTTCAAGTATTTTTCTTTGCAATTCAATATACTTTTTGTATTTTTGCATGCAGAAATAAACGAAAGAAAGTTAATTATTTACCCTAAAACCCAATAATATGGACAAAAATCAGAAGTATGTCATCACAATCAACCGTGAATTAGGTAGTGGTGGACGCACAGTCGGCAGAAAGCTGGCCGAGAAACTGAATGTAGCTTACTATGATAAGCTGCTAATTAACGAACTGAAAAGTAAATTCCAACTGGACACCAACCAGATTGAGAAACTGAAGAGTGGTAAGAGCGACTGGTGGCGCGAGTTCATTAATGCAGCCATGTATATGGGTCAGGGCATGAACGAGCTGTGGTACTATCAGCGCATGACCGGTCAGGACGGTTCGCTGATAACCAGTAGCGATATGTTCAAGGTTGAGAAGGAAATTCTTGAAAAGGCTGCTGAGGAATCATCTTGCGTGATTGCAGGACGTTCGGGCTTCAGCATCTTTGCTAACCACCCCAACCACTTGAGCATCTTCATTCAGGCACCTCTGGAGCACCGCATTCAGCGCATCATGGGCAAACAGAACCTAACACACGAAGAGGCTGAAAAAGTGATTCAGAAAGTTGACGGTATGCGTGAGGCTTACGTGAAGAAATATACAGGAACCTCTCGTTACGACACTCGTAACTATGACCTTGTATTTAACATTGCTGGCAAGACTGAGGACGAGATTGTAGAGCAGATTCTCCAGTTCATTGGATAATCAACGTTTCTTCAATATCATGAATAATGTCAAAAAGCAAAAGAATGTGATGATTTCTTTTGCTTTTTGGTTTTATTTTAGTACCTTTGCAACCAAATTGCAAACCAAACAAAGGAATTATGAATAAAATTGTAAGGAAAGAACAATTTTCTGAAAAAGTCTTTCTCTTTGAAATCGAAGCTCCGCTGATTGCCAAGAGTCGCAAGGCGGGCAATTTCGTAATCGTTCGTGTAGACCAGAAGGGTGAGCGTATGCCCTTGACCATTGCTGGTGCCGATATTGACAAAGGCACCATCATACTGGTGGTACAGATGGTCGGTCTATCATCAAAGAAGCTCTGTGCACTGAACGTGGGCGACAGTGTAGCCGATGTCGTAGGTCCTTTGGGTAATCCTACCCACATCGAGAATTACGGTACAGTGGTATGTGCCGGTGGTGGACTGGGTGTAGCTCCTATGTTGCCCATCATCCAGGCTCTGAAGGCAGCAGGCAACCGTGTACTGTCAGTAATGGCTGGTCGTTCGAAGGATTTGATTATCCTAGAAGATAAAGTTCGTGAATCGTCTGACGAGGTCATTATCATGACCGACGACGGTTCATACGGCGAGAAAGGTGTAGTAACCGTTGGTATTGAGAAATTCATTGAACAGGAGCCTCATGTAGATAAGGTATTTGCCATTGGCCCTCCTATCATGATGAAGTTCTCAAACCTTACCGCCCAGAAACACGGCATTCCCTGTGAGGTATCGCTGAACACCATTATGGTGGACGGTACAGGTATGTGTGGTGCATGTCGTCTGACCATTGGTGGTAAGACCAAGTTTGTCTGCATTGACGGTCCTGAGTTCGATGGTGCTCTGGTTGACTGGGACGAGATGTTCAAGCGCATGAACACCTTCAAGCGTGAGGAACAGGAAGAACTGGCCCACTACGAGGAGCACTTATGCACAGGTAGCGATTCAGTTGCTACCAACGCTCCTACTACCGATGTCGTGATGGACAGCGACCCCACCAATGATACCATTGAAGTGCTGACCGACCGTGACGCCGAATGGCGTAAGGAACTGCGTGCTTCGATGAAGCCCAAAGAGCGTACGGCCATTGAGCGTGTGGTAATGCCTGAGCTTGATCCCGTTTATCGTGCGACCACTCGTACAGAGGAAGTAAATATCGGACTGACCAAGGAGATGGCAATGACTGAGGCTAAGCGTTGTCTGGACTGTGCCAAGCCATCGTGCGTAGAGGGTTGTCCTGTGAACATCAATATCCCATCGTTCGTAAAGAACATTGAGCGCGGTCAGTTCCTAGCTGCTGCCAAGGTATTGAAGAACACCTCTGCCCTACCCGCTGTATGCGGTCGTGTTTGTCCTCAGGAGAAGCAGTGTGAGAGCAAGTGCATCCACCTGAAGATGAATGAGCCCGCTGTAGCTATCGGTTATTTGGAGCGTTTCGCTGCCGACTACGAGCGTGAAAGCGGCAACATCAGTTTGCCTGAGATTGCTCCTGCCAACGGCATCAAGATTGCTGTCGTAGGTTCTGGTCCTGCAGGACTGAGCTTCGCTGGCGATATGGTGAAGAAGGGTTACGATGTATATGTTTTCGAGGCACTACACGAGATTGGTGGTGTGCTGAAATACGGTATTCCAGAGTTCCGTCTGCCTAACAAGATTGTTGACGTAGAAATCGAGAACCTCGCCAAGATGGGTGTTCACTTCCAGACCGACGTGATTGTAGGCAAGACCATTAGTGTGGAGACATTGGAGAAGCAAGGATTCAAGGGCATTTTCGTAGGTTCTGGTGCAGGTCTGCCTAACTTCATGGGTATTCCTGGTGAGAACGCTATCAACATCATGTCATCAAACGAGTATCTGACTCGTGTGAACTTGATGGATGCAGCCAACCCAACAACAGATACACCTATCAATTTGGGTAAGAACGTACTCGTAGTTGGTGGTGGTAATACTGCTATGGACTCTTGTCGTACGGCAAAACGTCTGGGTGGTAATGTTACCCTGGTTTATCGTCGTTCAGAACAGGAAATGCCTGCTCGTCTAGAGGAGGTGAAGCACGCTAAGGAGGAAGGAATCTCATTCCTCACACTGCACAATCCTATCGAGTATATTGCCGATGAGCAAGGTGCCGTAAAGCAGGCTGTACTGCAGGTTATGGAGTTGGGTGAGCCTGATGCTTCTGGCCGTCGTAGTCCTGTTCCCGTAGAAGGTAAAACCGTTACACTGGACGTTGACCAGGTTATCGTAGCCGTTGGTGTTTCACCCAACCCATTGGTTCCAAAGTCTATTGAAGGACTGGAACTGGGTCGCAAGAATACCATCGTGGTAAACGAAGGCATGCAGTCGGCTCGTAGTGAAATATTTGCAGGTGGCGATATCGTTCGTGGTGGTGCTACTGTCATTTTGGCTATGGGTGACGGTCGTCGCGCTGCTCAGAACATGGATGAATACCTCCAGAAAAAATAATGTGCTTTGCGGTTCTGCCGCAAAGATAATATTATGAACGGACTATATACCATCGTATTGCTCATACTAAGCAACGTGTTTATGACACTTGCTTGGTATGGGCATTTGAAACTCCAGGAAACGGGTACTTCAAGCAACTGGCCCCTGATTGGTGTCATCACCTTTTCGTGGATGATTGCCTTTTTTGAGGATAACAAAAGACTTTTGCCCACCAAAGTAATTTGCGGTTAATTCTTTAATAATCAAATGTTTATATGACAAATTATATATATCCAATCGGACTGTTAATTATTTCTAATATATTTATGACCTTCGCATGGTATGGTCATTTGAAGTTGCAGCAGATAAATGTTTTCACTGATAACACACCGTTATACGTTGTAATTTTAGCATCGTGGATGTTGGCACTTCCAGAATATGCATGTCAAGTTCCTGCTAACCGATTAGGCTTCGTAGGAAACGGTGGTGCGTACACTCTATTACAATTAAAAGTAATACAAGAAGTTATATCAATCACTGTATTTACTATATTTGTGACAATATTCTTTAATGGTGAATCATTACATTGGAATCACTGTTTAGCATTTCTTTTTTTAATAATGGCAGTTTATCTGGTTTTTATGAAATAGAAAAAGGCTGACTGATAAGGCCAGCCTTCTTAATTACAACAATAAAAACTTACTGCTTTTCCAAAAGATTCAGAAGCATGGTCTTATCAAAGCTATCTTATCATCTGATTTTTCTTCAAGAATCCTTTTCACACTATTTGATGATAATTTTGGCAACACATCACATACCCGTTTATAGCCTTCATCAGATGACAAATCACTGACAGCAGAAATCAGATACTTTTTGCCGATAAACACATCTTCAAACTTATCACGGGCTTTCTCCAAAAAATACTCAGCCCTATCAATATTATACCCTTCCCTAGCATCTTTCCCCTGCATGATGTTTGATAGGTCTTTCTTTCCAAACTTACCACTTTTGAAGTAGAGAATTAATCCGATTGTACTTATAGCATAACCTAGTTCTGCCAATTCATTAGCAATTTGAGCTAGTTTACTGTCTTGGTTAAACATTACTGCACTATAGGCATAATCTCTGCCATCCCAAGGATTTGAGTCAATGTTGGTGCTGGCTACCAAATCCTTAGTGTTTGCTCCATTGTAACACTCAAAAAGGTAAAGATTGTCTTCACTGAGTTCTGCTTCCATTGCAGCGGTAAAACGATGCTGCCCGTCAACAATAGCAATGTACCTATCTGCCTGTTCCGCATCAATCTCAAATCCCGTCTTAGAATCAATGAGAGTACATCCATCAGCAACAGCTTTTTCCCCAACAACATACATGAGAGGAATAAGGTTCATTCCAAACTTTACAAATGAAGTTTTTTTAGACTTAACATTTTTGTTATTGACCTGTCTGTTACCCTTTATAAAGGCAACCTTCTTACCAGACTTCAACAACTCACTTAAAGAAAATATTTCTTGTTTCATATAATCACCCATGCCCTTGGGATTTATCTTGGCTTCTAGCTCGCCGTTAAACATTTAATATATGGTTTTACGGCAGCAAAGGTATGGGTAATTACTATACTTTGATTATCGGACTATATTTGATTCTTTTCCCGATACTTTTTTAACCATTCAAAGTATTCGGAGCGAGTCTTGGCTGTCTTGGAATTCAACATGAAAGCAAAAGGCATAGGTTCCTTATTAAGGATTCCAATCTCATGTGAATATAATGTTTTAATAAGCCTGTCTTTATTTGCATCATACATAATCCTGTTATATTTCATATCCAAAGTATCATCACTATCTCTGTCAATCTTCTTATTATCATCACTTATCTTAACACGTTCTTTCTTTATAAAGCTTTCCTTGTTGAAAACAATTAAGATAGCCATGATGACCACTTTCATAGAAGAGGTAAATATTCCGAATTTATGGGTAAAGAAGTTGGTGAGTTCCTGAATAAAAGCATATTTCAATGTGGACATGTTATCTATATCTTTAGAGGCTTTGATCTTGCTTATGTCAAAATCATAATTATTCAAGCTATCCTCTGTTAGGGTTTTATTATGCTCGTTTATGATGTACGTTGCAATCATATCTACAAGCTTTTCATCTTTAATAGTAACTTTGCCTTTGTCATCATTGATGGATGGATAGAATTGAATCTTTTTAAGCCCCTTCTTAGCAATGAGTGTAAATAATTCCATATACTCATCCACCATGCCATACTCAGTATATATAACAGGAGTGAGATAAATGTATTGGTATAGATAGAGGCTTAGTTTCCATAAAGCGTCATAATTAAGAGGTTTGGTATTGCTATTATATCTTTTGGATACTTCAACTAAAAACACATCTTTCTTTATACCCAACTTCTTAGCATTTTCCTCAACTATCTTATCATCAACTCTGGATATATCATTAAATACATATTCCTCACCATCTATTACTGCTGTTTCTAATAGATGGTCACAATAATACTTTACATACTCCATTTCATCCATAAGCCTACCTGTATTTTTCATCAAAGGTAAATATTTAATCTGATAATCCCCCTTCCTCCACCTAAAAAGTAGAATTTTTTAACGTAAAATAGCCATTTGGGTACAGTTCCCCCATCCAAATCCAGAATGATGCTCCAACTTAATCTACAATCAGCTTCTATATTACAAAGTATAGCATCTACAATTCTGGTCGTATAATAATGTCTGGTTTCATATATTCCATCTTATTTAAGTATTTGGATCGAGCAGTATTACTAAAAATCACCTATTTAACCTTATTATATGTAGGTTACAGTTTTTATTATCCCCCCTCTCCCTATACCTATGGAAATGAATCTATGAAAGACATGTGAGCAACGGCACACTAAACCTCCTAGCCCCTCCACGTATATCTAAAGTAAAAGAATGCTTAATACAAAATATTAGGCAGTCCCATTAATTCATTTATTATTTACACATCAAACATCATCATTATGGAGCAAATTTTATTGCCAACCGTTCAGAACGGTAAAAGATTCGATTTCTCTGATGCAGAGATTATCGAGCCAGTGAATGAGGTGCATGTTAATGCCGTTAAGCGTACAAAACACTTCATTGAAGCTAACACAGTCGAGGTGACTTTAGACCAGCTAAAGCACGACTGCATTACACCCGTATTTGCTAAAGATAATGAACTTACACTGAGTCACCCTCTCTTTATTGAGACTATAGGCGAAGCCACGAAAGACTTCTTTAGGGGTGAAACTATTGAAAGCCCAATTATCCGTTGCAGCCATGTCATAAAAGGTCGAATTCCGTCTGCCATTCACAAGCCTGCAAACCAATTGCTAGAGAGTGACAAAACTCAGTACTTTGAGCGTTGCGCTTTCTCCATTGACGTACCCACAATCTATCAGGACATCAACGGCAACAGGCTTTACCTCTCAATCGTTGGCGTAAGAGCATATAATAGGCAAAATCTATTCTCAAAGAAGGTTCCAGACATTTTTCAGCTAGGAATTGGATTTAAGAATACGGTATGCTGCAATTTATGCATATTTACCGATGGCTATCAGGCAGAACTGAAAGCAAGCAGTCCAAATGAACTATATCGTCAGGCTCTTGAACTGTTTAATCAATTTAACCCTGCCAAACAGATTCATTTGATGCAACAACTTTGCAATTTTTCTCTCTCAGTGCATCAATTCTGCCAAATAATAGGTAAAGCTAGACTTTGGCAGCATCTACCATTAAAACTGCAAAGAAACATCCCTCAATTGCTTATAACTGATACCCAACTCAACAACGTAGCGAAATCTTATATTCATGATGAGAATTTCAGTAGCTACGGCAAAGACATCAATCTCTGGACGTTCTTTAACCTTTTAACAGGCTCTATAAAGTCATCGTATATCGATTCTTTCTTGGACAGGACTGTCAATGCCTCGGAGATTGCACTGGGAATCAATGCAGCATTGAACGGCATTGATGACAAATATCATTGGTTTATCGATTAACAACTCACAGGGGAACATTCCAAATCAAAACAGAGTGTTCCCCTTAAACTATCACATAATATGGAACAGAAAGTAAAATTATACCCTTCCGATAACTTCAAGAATGAATTCTATTGCAATATAGCCGCATGGTGTCATTTGGAATCAAAGAAAGAAGGAAAACAAAACGTTGGATGGTATAGGATAAGACTCAATAATTCTTTTGTCAGATTTCAAGCTATACACATTAGAGCTATTGAAGTAATAGAGGATAATAACTACGATACATGGTTTTTCAAGAATCGGAAGTTTATTCGTTATGAAGTTAAGCCTAATCCGTGGCGAATAGAGTTCTTAGAATTTCGCAGGGGTGAAGGATTCGTAGCTATAGGCAACAAAATGGACTTACTACGCACACCACCACTATACGAAATGGTAAATATTTAGTACAAACTTAAATAGTACTCAAATAAATTTGGAAACACTAATTATTTGGGTACTATTTTCAACTCAATTAAATCAAAGATTAAAATGAAAGCAATTATCTATGCTCGTGTTTCTAGTCTTGGAGATAGACAGAACACTGAAAGACAGATTTCTGATTTAAAGCAATATGCAGCATATCAGAAACTAGAGATTTCCAGAATATTTGAGGAAAAGATTTCTGGAGCAAAACGGAATGTTGAAAGACCTATTTTGTTGCAAGCTATTGACTACTGCAAGCAAAACAAAGTATCTATCTTATTAGTCTCAGAACTCAGCAGACTTGGAAGAAATGCTTTTGAAGTTCTGGCAACAGTCAAAGACTTAATAGATAGTGGGATTAACCTCTATATGCAGAAAGAACAATTAACCCTATTAGATGACGAAGGGAAACCAACATTATTTGCACCCATTATGATTGCAACCCTATCAACTTGCGCACAACTTGAAAGAGAAAACATTAAATTCCGCCTCAACTCAGGACGTGCTCAATACATAAGGAATGGCGGCAAACTTGGTCGTAAGGTTGGAAGCATCAAAACACTAGAACAGAAGAAAGAACAGTATAAGGATATTATCTCATATCTAAAGAGAGGCTACAGTATCAGAACCATTGCAACACTGACAGGAAAAGGTATATCAACAGTACAACGAATCAAGAAAGATTTCAATCTATAAATAGGGATAGGGGTACAAGCCTCTATCTCTTTTTTATTATTGTGTGTATGCTTCTTTGTAAAAATTGAGTGGTTTATTGCTGTTTTTTTACATAATTCTTTGTTATGTGAAGAATAATTGCTATATTTGCCAACGAGTTTCAAGTACCCTACGTGTAGGAGTGCGTTATAAAGGGCTCATATTTGCAAAGAGCGATTGATGCTTATCCCAGTACCGAAATCTGGACAATTTCGACCAATGGGGAGAGTAGCAATAGGCTCACGTATTGATTATTGTACCCTTATGGGCATAATATTTCAGGTCGTGGGCACTGTTGTTTATTATCCATTGGTAGGTAGTCCAGAACCTCGGTCTGATAGTACTCAATAGTCCCACGCTTCTTTAACTACTAACCTGCTATTCATCTTGGGAACTGATAGCTAAAATATTAAAGGTATGAAGGCATTTAGAATCATTTATTTTGGTTTTTCTTTATTAATGTTTAGCGCATGTTGCATTTCTTGTGGAAGTAATGATGATGGCGGTTATTATAAAGAAGTTAAGATTGATGACATATATTATAACATAGATTCGTCGTCAGGATTTGCAGAAGTGACGAGAAACACAGCAACAATCGGGAAAAACTATTATGGTGATATAATTATTCCAAATTCTATAAAATACAAGGATAATACATACATAGTATCCTCTATTGGTCATGGTGCTTTTGCTGGAGAATCTGGTGTTATTTCAATCAGGGTTCCCTCAAGTGTTGAGATAATAGAATCTGGAGCAATTTCTTCTTGCGAAAATTTGGTTTCGGTAACATTACATGATGGAATAAAAATTATAAATGATGGCGCTTTTGGGTATTGTTGGAGCTTGGCTTCTATTACTATACCTAAAAGTGTAAGTTCTATAAGTAGTGGATGTTTCGAGCATTGCAAAAGTTTAAAATCCATATCTATTCCTAATAACATCATATCAATTGACAGTGAAGCTTTCTGGGGCTGTGAGGCTTTAACAAAAATAGAGATTGGAGAGAATGTAAATATTATCTCACGTAATGCTTTTACATTATGTACTCAAATAAAGGAAGTCTATTGTTATGCAAAGTCTATACCTTCTACTGATGAAACATCTTTCAATAGTAGCAGCATTAAAAAAGCCACATTATATGTACCTTCGGGAATGATTAATGAATACAAGTCAACGTCACCGTGGAGTGGCTTTAAAGAAATTGTTGCATTGACCAATCAATAATTATGTTATAGCAAAATGATGAAGAAATATAATATCCACAAAGAAAGTTTTAATCAAATAACTATCAAACGTATGAAAACATTAAGATTTATTGGAGTCGCACTTCTTGCAGTGCTTATGAGTGTTAGCTTTTCCGCTTGCGGTGGTGATGATGATGACAACAGCAGTAATCCTCTTGTAGGAACATGGGTTGGATTAGCTGGAGAAAGCGGTTGGACAAGTAATCATAAGATTATCTTTAATTCTAATGGAACAGGTTCGTGGAACCAGTGGAGTGATAAGAGTTCATTTACAGATCCCTTTAATTATACTTGTACTGAAACAGTAATAACTATTGATTTTGGAGATGGTTATCCAGAACAGTGGCGTTATTCAATTTCTGGAAACGTACTCAATATGGGTAAAGGCGAGAAAATGTTCAAACTAACGAAACAATAACAAGCGTATAGGACAACAACCGCATTTAAATACTCTAGGGTAATCAAGTAGAATGGGCTTTATGCTCATTCTCTTTTTATATGGCGCAATTTCAGATGAAAAATCGGACTATAGAGGTGCATAAACAATTTTTCGACCGAAGACTTGTTTTTTACGACAGAGGGCATTATATTAGCATTAGGAACTTGAAGGATGAATATTTTCTTTTCTCAACACTTCTTCTTTGTAACTCATGGCATAGTAGTTTATAACATAGTGGTTTGTGGCGCTTAATCCTTCAAGTTCTTCGTAAAATCGTCCATATAAATAAATATATGCTTACTACGACTTTGGTAAGCCAAGAAATAGGAGCAGGATTGCTCCTTTTCTTTTATACTTAGGTGTAGAACTTTCTCCATATACAAGATAATCACTTTAGGCAGTGTCTAACTCCAATTTCTTCTGGATGCTAAAAATTGGGAAAACTGATACCAGAACAATCTGGGAAAAGTAATACTCTATACACTACCTAAAGGAGAACACTACCTATTATAGTATTCCCCATAAATGGAGAATACGGATTTTACAGATTCGACTACATTACTAACCATTGACTTTATAAAAGGCTTATGCTATTACACAGACCAACTCAAAGAGTGTTCCATACAAGGAAAGAAGCTAAGGACTTCTTAGGTGGAACTAATAAGTACAACAGAGCATTTAAGAATGGAGATTTGTATTTTATGAATGACTAGAGCATTGCAACCAATGATTCAGTACACAGTAATTACGAAGGATATTACCAAGATTGATGGTAACAACAAGTTAGAGGCTATATTTATCTATGCCTATATAAAGAGCAGGGAGAACTACAAAGAACACATTTTAGATAATCTTACATACGAAGAAGTCCATTTCCATTTGGATGTACCTGTTCAAACAGTGAAGAACATAGTACCTACATTATATGGAAATAAGTCCATCTTTAAGAAGGTTGAGCATTTCAATAAAGATAACAAGACCTATCTAAAGTATTACTTCCATGAGACCTACCAGAACTTCTTTTATATAAGCAACAACCTATTTAAATTGGAAAACTACAGTAAGATTCCAACTCAATATGTAAATCAAATAAGGGGTTTGCTATTGCTCATGAAGGCTCACTGTTTAAATGGAACTAACTGTTATTTCTTTCAACGTAAGGGTAAGGACGGTATTAACTATGCTGAACTATCCAGACTATTCAATATGGATAGGAAAACAATAGAAAAGTACATAATCCTTGCTGTAGATGGGGAATTGATAAAGAAGATTCCAAATGGACTTGCAATCATGGATAGGAACATATACCCATACTACATTAAAAAGAATATATATGATGATATATACAAAGACCTTTTCAATTGGTGTTTGAAGAAGAATATATATCCACCACCTAGAGAGGACAATTGCCTCAGTATCATATGGGCACATTACCCTTTTTTATCAAAAGGCATTATTGAATTAGCCAAAATGAATGATGCTGAACCAAATCAATACTTCAAAATGATGAGAGAGAATATAGATAAGTACCAATTCATACATAACTATTTGCTTTACGAACTGACCATTAGGAAAGTTAAGCCCCAAAACAGTTATCTGACATGGAACTATCTCTTTAAGGCGCTGAACTTGAAGTTACCTACCAAGTCTCAACCACAATACTTTACTATGTAACATGGAAAAAGAAATAAGAAATGAACTATAGAAACTCTATAAAGACGGAGATAGAGTTACCAACAAAGAATTAAAGGAATAGATTCAACTTATATATGATAGATTAGGCTACAAGGCTAAAGCAAAGGGTACTGATATAAAGTTATACGGCTACAGTACCCACAAAGTTAAGATACGTATTGATGATAAGAGATTAGACGGAGTAGAACTAACAATGATTTGAATTATGAGACAGAAGCTTATACCCAGACCAGAAAAGAAAGTGAACTGCATGGATTTTATTAGCAAGAACTGTAAGATTGAATATTGGGAGATAATGAAGAATAGGAAGTGAGGAGGAGAGAGATTACTCGCCTCCTTTTCCAACTTGCTTAACCTCTTTTAGTTGTTGTGCATACTTTTCTCTATATGAGAGGTCTAATGATAATTCAACTGCAAAGGCATAATTAACCCATTCTGAATAGAAGAAATCTTTAATATTAATAGTCTTCTCAAAAACAGTTGGAAGGGCATAATTGCTATCATCAACCATTTTATCATATTTAAATGTTATATCTCCTGTTTCAAGATTAACATTTGCATCTATTACATAGGCTTTAGGAGAACATCTTACTTTTGTGATAGCAATATAAAATATCATACCAGACTTAAATAGCACCTTATAGAAGCCCTTCATTGTGGTGATCGGATAATATTCTATTCTCTCCAGATACAAATGATACATTTCAGTGAGTTCATCGTTAGAAATAGTAGTTATACGCTCATAAGCATCTATGTTACTATATGCTTTCTTGATAGAGTCTATTTTATTTAAAACTTCTCTTTCCTTACGTTTTAAACCTGCTATCTCAACATCAACTTTTTCATTATCAGCATCTATTTTGGATTGCTCCAGCTCTAATGCATTGATAAAAAAAGTATTGGTTGCAGCTAATAGTTTTTGAATATTTTGATTTGAACGCTTATTAAGTTCTTCTTTTCTAAGATTTGCGAAATCTATCTTCTTTGCAATACCATCAATAATCTCATTTAGTTCATCAATTTTGGAATGACCTGTTTCCTTAAAAAAATCTATGATTTCTTGGCTACGTTGAGTAAACAAACTCTTAATTACTGAATTTGTTAACTCATAAGAGATTTCATCAATATTGGTAGTACAAAATTTGCTACTATTACGGCTTTCATTACAGGAACATCTATATGTCAGTTTAGAAACACCTTGTTCTGGTTTCTTTTCCTTTACCATCATAGCACGTCCACATCTACATCTTATTATGCCTTTGAATGGATTAAAGTAAACTTTACCTGTTGCTACAAACTTATTATTTGTCTGAATCTTCTCACCAGCCCTTCTAAAATCCTCTTCGGAAATAATGGGCTCTATATGTTGGATAGCTACATCCTCTTTGCCCTTTTCTTTACCATACGATTGTGTACGCTTCCTAATTCCAATATACAATTCATTATGAATAATACGGCTAAGAATAGGTAAAGAAGGCATACCTCTACCTATCATTATATTTCTATCGTTTAGATACTGCATAACACCATATAGAGTTTTGCCATCTAATACCAACTCAAAAATTTTCTTCACGACCTCAACTTCTGCTGGATTTTGCTCTAACAAATATTTTGGTCTATTTGATATAGTGTTGGGTACTCTCTTATAACCAAAAGGTATTTTAGCATCAACAACTGCATACGGGTTAGACTTAAATAATGCTTGTTTTCCATCTTGATTCTTTTCTTTCATATCGATACGTTCTTTTGCCGCACCAAATAAGCCAAATATGATACTAAACAAATCCATCATTGGAAGTGCTTCATTTGCTTTATAAATTTGACCTTTATTATCAAGGAGCATAACCGAGATACCATTATTTAATATTTGCTGAATATCATTAAGTGCTTCCGTAACTTGCTCTCTACGGCTAAGGCGAGATATTTCGGAAACAATTATCACATCACAGTCCTTTTCAGTCAATGTAAGAAGCTTTTGATAGCCTTTTCTGTCGAGTGTAGCACCCGAAATACCAAAATCTTCTATAATAAATTGTAATTCATAGTCGTTTTCTGCACAAAAATTTGTAATTTTGCAGCGTTGACGAGCTAAATCTTGCTTTGTAGTGGAAACTCTGGCATAACCTATTGCTCTCATATACTTAAAAATTAGATAAATAATGAAATTCGCTGCAAATATACAAAGAAATTTTCAGATGGGCAAATCTTTTGCAATATCTGAGTATTGTTGTCAGGTGCCCGCCAATAGATTGGGCTTTGTGGAGAACGGCGGTCCCTTTAACCTCATACAGTTGAAGGTGATTCAGGAATGCATTTCGCTGGCTGTTTTCTGCGTGATAGCCAACATCATGTTCCAAGGTACGCATCTGCACTGGAACCATATCCTGGCTTTCGTACTAATCATTTGTGCAGTCTATCTGGTGTTTATGAAATGATTCTCGAGGAGAAACTTTGGAAGAGCTTTAACAAGGCTTTAGGAAAATATCAACTGATCGACGAGGACGATAAAATCCTCGTCGGTTTGTCTGGTGGCAAGGACTCGCTGTGTCTGCTGGAATTTCTGGCGCGTCGCTCCAAAATCCATGTGCCCCACTTTACGGTTGAGGCGCTACATGTCCGTATGGAGAACATCCATTACGAAACGGACACCTCCTATCTCCAGTCATTTTGCGATAATCTTGGTGTACCTCTCCACATCGCCACCACATCGTTCGTCACCAATCCTAATGCAAGTGCAACCATTTCAGATGGTTTTCCATCGGGTAAACAAAAACCCGCTTGTTTCCTTTGTTCTTGGCAACGACGTAAGCAGCTGTTTAATCTGGCTCAAGAATTAGGTTGTACGAAAATTGCCTTAGGTCATCATCAGGATGATATCATCCATACGGCCTTGATGAACCTAACCTTCCAAGGACATTTCTCCACCATGCCAGTTAAATTGAAGATGCGGAAAATGCCACTCACCGTTATTCGTCCACTCTGTTTGTGTCAAGAAGACGATATCCGTGTCTATGCCGAACAGCAAAACTATGAAAAACAACTGAAACTATGTCCCTATGAGTGTGAGACCAATCGAACGACAGCTCAAGAACTTTTTGACCGTATGCAACAACTGAATCCAGAGGCTCGTTACAATATTTGGGGGGCACTTGAAGCAGAAGGAAAGCTCGTAGAGTATTAAATAAATTTAATTGTCAATTCACAAATATACATTATTTATTTTTATTTCGTATCTTTGCCTTATTAAATAACTAATTTGTAATACTATGGCAAAGAAACATTTCCCCGAATCAGAATTGATTATCAATGGTGATGGCTCATGTTTCCATCTTCATCTGAAGCCCGAATTCCTGGCTGACCGTGTTGTTCTTGTTGGCGACCCTGCCCGTGTGAATACCGTTGCTGCTCATTTTGACAGCATTGAGCATGAGGTAAGCAGTCGCGAGTTCCATACCATTACAGGTATGTATAAAGGAAAGCGCATTACCTGCCAATCGCATGGTATTGGTTGTGACAACATTGACATCGTCGTGAACGAGCTTGACACATTGGCAAACATTGACTACAACACTCGCGAGGAGAAGCCTGAACACCGCACTCTGACAATGGTACGTATCGGTACCTGTGGTGGTTTGCAACCTTTTACACCTACAGGATCGTTCATCGCTTCTGTTAAGAGTATCGGTTTCGATGGTCTGCTAAACTTCTATGCAGGACGTAATGAGGTGTGCGACCTGAAGATGGAGGAAGCATTCAAGAAGCACATGGACTGGAACCCTATCAAGGGTGCTCCTTATGTAGCTGTAGCAGATCGTGAACTCATCGACCGTATTGCTGCAGACGATATGGTGAAGGGTTATACTGTAGCCTGCGGTGGTTTCTATGGTCCTCAGGGACGTCAGCTCCGCGCAGCTGTAGGTGACCCTGACCAGAACAAGAAGATTGAAGCTTTTGAGTATGAGGGCATGAAGATTTGTAACTTCGAAATGGAGTCTTCTGCTTTGGCTGGTCTTGCTGCCCTGTTGGGTCACCACGCTATGACTTGCTGCATGGTAATTGCCAACCGCTTTGCCAAGAAAATGAACACCGATTATAAGAGCTCAATCGATACCATTATCCAGAAGGTTCTCGACCGCATCTAAATGAACGATACAATATGTGCTTTGGGCACCGCCCCTGGTGGTGCATTAGGAATTATCAGAATCTCAGGTGCTCAGGCACTTGAGATTCTTTCTCGTATATTTACCAAAAACCTCACGACAGCTCAGCCCAATACCATTCACTACGGTCACATCGTAGAGAATTTAGCAATTCAGTTTCCGCAAGTTATCGACGAAGTATTGGTCAGCGTTTTCCGTGCGCCCCATAGCTATACCGGTGAAGATAGTGCAGAAATATCCTGTCATGGCTCGCGTTATATATTAAATAAGATATTAGAGCTTCTGATCCAAAATGGTTGTCGGATGGCAGAACCAGGCGAGTTTACGCAACGTGCGTATCTCAATGGTAAGATGGACCTCAGTCAGGCAGAAGCTGTAGCGGATTTAATAGCCTCAAGCAACCATGCGACTCACCAAATTGCCATGAGTCAACTAAGAGGTCATTTTTCATCTCAACTTGCACAACTGCGTGAACAATTGCTAAAACTGACGTCGTTGTTAGAGTTAGAGCTAGACTTCTCTGACCATGAAGACCTTGAGTTCGCAGACCGAAGTGAACTTAAAGAACTGACAAAAACTATTAACAATCATATAACCCGTCTTGCTCATTCTTTTGAGACAGGAAAGGCTATAAAGCAAGGCATTCCTGTAGCTATTATTGGCAAGACCAATGTGGGAAAATCGACCCTACTAAACCGACTGCTCCATGAAGACAGAGCTATTGTCAGCGACATTCATGGAACTACCCGCGACACCATTGAAGACACGATGGAACTACAAGGTGTTACCTTTCGTTTTATCGACACAGCTGGTATCCGACAGACTACCGACGAGGTGGAACAGATTGGCATTGAACGCACTTATCAAGCTATTCAGAAGGCACGAATAGTGCTTTGGATTATCGACAATCAGCCTTCAACTGAAGAAACAAATGATATCTTACAACATATTGAAAATAAAAAACTTATCATTGTAAATAACAAGATTGATAAGTTGAATAACAATGGTTGTAATTTGTTAAACAGCCCCACAGTTCACATCAGTGCAAAGTTTGGTACTGGTATCGACATTTTGGAACAAGCTATCTATCAAGCTGCTGATATACCTACCCTTAGTGATACAGATGTCATTGTTACCAACGCTCGCCACTATGATGCGCTTGTTCGTGCCCAACAAAGCATTCAACGTGTCATTGATGGCCTGGAACAGCAACTAAGTGGAGACCTTCTTTCCGAAGATCTCCGCCTAGCCCTTGAACAACTTTCCGAAATAACAGGAGGTCAAATTACTCCCAATGAAGTTTTAGAAAATATCTTTAAAAACTTCTGCGTGGGCAAGTGACCCCTTATAAACAACTCTGAACAACTTGGAGTAATTTGAACTAAGTCCCTCTAAATGAGGGACTTTTTGTATTTTAACACTTCAAGTTGCATAT
>CACZMV010000022.1 GCA_902782305.1 uncultured Prevotellaceae bacterium | reverse complement strand
AGAACCGTCTCTTATCCGTAACCCTGATTTTCCTCAATACCCCGAACTGCCTTTAAATAAAGAAAGATTGCTTTTTCTGCCAAAATTACAAAATAATTTTGTACTTTTGCAGAGTAAAACGAAATTATGATAGAGAAATGAAGAAAATAGCCTTTTACTTGGGTGTTGCAGTTGTATTTTGCGCTTGTTCTGGAAAGAATAACAAGTCGCAAGAAACAGACAATATGACTCCCAGCGATTCCATTGCGACAATTGAAGTGAAGTATGCTACGGGATTCAGTGTTCGCGACTCTGCCGATATTCGTCTGGTTGATGTTGGTAAGCACGATCATTTTGCATTGGTACATGCAGATGATGTTGTAGTTCCAGAAGGTTATACGAAGGTTCGTGTACCTATCAAAAGTACCATCTGTATGACAGCTTTGCAATTGTCAAACTTCACCGTTCTTGATGCTCACGATGTGGTTAAAGGACTTACAGGAACTAAGAATCTCTTTAACAAAGATATCTTGGAACGTGTAAAGGATGGACGAATTGTAAAGATTGGAATGGAAGGTAATTTTGATACAGAAATGGTGCTTGCAGCTAATCCTGATATTATCTTTATCTCACCATTTAAACGTGGTGGTTATGAACCAATTAAGGAAACTGGCATTACTCTTGTTCCACATTTAGGATATAAGGAACTGAATCCATTAGGTCAGGCTGAGTGGATTAAGTTTGTGGGTATGTTTATCGGCAAGGAGCGTGAGGCTAACGAAGTCTTTTCAGGTATCGAAAAACGTTACAATGATATAAAGATTTTGGCATCTAAAAGTGAAACACGTCCAACCGTATTCAGTGGCGAAATGCATAGTGGTACATGGCACGCTGTTGGAGGAAAAAACTATCTGGCTCAGATATTCCGTGATGCTGGTGCAGAGTATATCATTAATGACGAAGAGACTGCTGGCGAGAATCTGGAATTTGAGAAAATGTATGCATTGGCTGCAAAAGCAGACTATTGGCGTATTCTGAACAGCTTTCCTGGTGATTTCAGCTATGATGCATTGAAAGCCTCAGAGCCTCGCAACGAACTCTTCCAATCGTTCAAAGAGAAGAAAGTAATCTACTGCAATATGAAGAAACAGGCTTATTATGAAATATCGCCTGTTCAGCCAGATGTCCTGTTGAAGGATTTTGTGGCAATCTTCCATCCCGAATTGGTAGAACCAGATTATCAGGCAACCTATTACAAACTTTTGAAATAAGACATGATTAGACGTCCACTCCCCTTGATACTCGCCCTTATCGTAGGTGTTCTGGTGCTGGTGATCATCAATTTGCTCATCGGTTCCGTCCGTATTCCCATGATAGAGGTTTGTCGTATCTTGATGGGTGATGACTCTAATGAGATTTGGACGAACATCATATTCAGCAGCCGACTACCACAGGCTTTGACAGCGATTGTTGCGGGTGCAGGTCTTGCGGTTAGCGGTCTTCAGATGCAAACCGTTTTTCGTAATCCCTTAGCTGGTCCTTCGGTTCTGGGCATCAGCAACGGTTCTGCCCTTGGTGTTGCCTTTGTAGTCTTATTATCAGGACGCATTGGTGGTGTAGCCCTCTCACGGTTGGGTTATCTGGGTGATGCTGCCATGAGTGTAGCTGCAGTTGTTGGGGCATTGGCTGTATTGTCGCTCATTCTGTGGATATCGCAGAAAGTTAAGGGAAATGTCACCCTACTTATCATTGGTGTAATGATAGGCTATTTGGCAAATGCCATTATTGGCGTGCTGAAATTTCTCTCGCCAGAAGAAGACGTGAAAGCATTCGTGGTATGGGGATTAGGTTCTTTCTCGCGTGTCTCTGGCGATGAGATGATGCTGTTCATCGTGTTGATGTGCATCTTATTGCCTTTGGCTTGTTTGTTGGTAAAGCCTATGAACCTCATGCTGTTGGGTGACCGTTATGCTGCCAATCTGGGTCTGAATATACGTCGAAGCAGAATGCTCATCATTATTTCGTCAGGTGTGTTGGTAGCTATTGTAACGGCATATTGCGGACCTATCATGTTTATTGGACTGGCTGTTCCGCATCTCGCTCGTGCCATCTTCCGAACATCCGAACATCGCATATTGATGCCTGCTACAGCACTCTGTGGAGCAGTCCTAGCACTATTCTGTAACTTCATAGCCCGCATGCCTGGCTTCGAGGGTGCCCTACCCGTCAACAGCGTTACTGCTCTTGTCGGAGCACCCGTCATTGCGATGGTGCTCTTTGGCAGAAGGAAAAACGAAATAGGAGAATAATTACAACACCTTTTTGATATCAAGAAGCGTTTCAGCAATGTAAGTGGGGGTAATTGTGCTCTCGCTGAGATTTACCTGCCACCTATTGAACAACAGAGCATCAATACCTGCAGAAAGAGCTCCCTTGATATCTGTATTTAAATTGTCGCCTATCATGAGAGTATTTTGTCGTTTGGCGCCAGATACTTTCAATGCATAGTCGAAATAAAGAGGCGATGGTTTGTTGACTCCTGCGTCCTCACTTAGAATGATGGTGTCGAAAAAGTCACGAAGTCCACAGGATGCCAGTTTCTTATATTGCACTTCATGGAACCCGTTGCTGCACATATGCATGCGATAACCCTTTTGTTTTAGATAACTCATCAGTTCATGCGCACCTTCAATAACACCTGATTTACAGGAACAGAAGTCGAGGAATCGGTCACTCATCTCCAAACAATATTGTTCGGTAATATCAAGTCCTTTGCCTTCGCTCAATGGACGACGGAAACGTTCCACAATCAGATGCGGACGTGTAATTTCTCCCTTCGAATATCGTGTCCATAGGTCTATATTTGCTGCCCAATAAGCATCATAGAACACTTGAGGATTATCAAAGTATTGCTCCAAATGAAATGCGTCAAAGGTCTCTTGCAAGGCTATGACCGCATTGCCATAGGTATCATATAAAGTATCATCAAAGTCGATGAACAAGTCTTGATATTTATCCATAGATTTTTCCATTTTCATCAATCAGTAAAATAGTAAGCAAACCATTAGGCAGAATCGGATTACAATAGGTTGCACAATGGCGAATAACAGTTTGTGCAAAATCGTTAAGTTGGTTGGAAGGAATGATATCCCAAAGTTCTCGTGCCAAAGTGATATTACTTATGTCAACAGTAATGTCTGACTCTTGCAGCATCTGTTGGATAAAACGGATATCCATTGTTGTCTTGCGACTATGAGTATCCAGATGACCTGCAGCCAGCTTAACAGCCTTACCCAACATAACTCCAAGGGTAACATGTTTGATGCCGAGTTCATTGGCAATCTTCAATGTATCACCAATATAGTTGCCATATTCCACGAAAGCCTGACGAGGAAGTTCTGGATACATGGTTCTGACAAAACGCTCACTTTTCGCACCACTATTGATTACCACACGCTCAGCACCACTAGCCTTTGCAACCTCCATACATTTGTGAATGCTGTCGATAAATGCTTCTTCGCTGAAAGGTTTTACAATGCCAGAAACTCCAATAATCGAGATACCTCCTTCGATACCTAAACGAGGATTGAAGGTTTTCTTGGCAATTTCCGCTCCATCAGGAACACTAATGATTATCTTTACATTCTCTTGAATGTTTTTCCTCATCATTTCACGAGGTCCTTTATTGATGGCAGCTTCACCTAGAGGATAGTCAAAGCCTGGTAATGTAAATCTGCCTACGCCCTCACCTCCAACAATCTCAAAATGATTACTAGGCTCTACATATGCTCTGACTTCAATTCCATCTGTCACATCAGGGTCATCACCAGCCTCTTTAATACAATAGGCATAGTCATTACTATAAACTACTGCTACAGGAATCGTCTCACCATTGGGTAACAATACGGGTACTTCTGCAGGTGTCTCGCCTTTCGTCAATTTCATCGTTGCTGCAATTGCTGCAGCTGTGGCACAAGTTCCAGTAGTCAGTCCACTATGCAAAGGAAAGAATTCTGACAACAGTTTCTCTACTGCTCGTCGCAATCCATAAGGTCCATTAACAGAATTTTCGAACGATAGATTTGGACGTTTAAGAGCGATTATCCTCATTCCTTTTTCACGAGCTTCAGCAATTTTCTCAACAAAGCCACCACTAACTCCACTTTCCTTCATCAGCACGGCATCAGCCTCTACGGTCTGTGGATAAAAGCACAGTTGGTCATCCGTCGCTCCTTGTTGATGAGCCAACAAGATGCTGCTCTCTCGATTTAAAATCCTATAAATGACCTTAATACCTTTCTCTTCCAGATATTTCAGTTTACTGATGCTCTGCACGCCCGTAGTGGCTAAAAGCGTATGGATATCTGTTGGCACTTCTGCGTAATCGTCAATCCAGGTAATATCCACGTCTCGTGGTGGATAGATTCTTTCGTAGCGTATAACGGGAATGTCATACTCAGAAGCTACATTAGCAATCGTTTCATGTAACTGAGAGGCAAACGGATGGGCAGCATCAATGATGAGACGAATCTGATGCTCTTTGCAGAATGAATACATAGTCTCAGCATTCATCGCACCCTCAATGCGCAGACCGTTGTGTAGTGATAATTCCTGCTCACCAGTCTTCGTGCTATAGAAATAGGGAGAACCAGCTTCTTCCAATACTTCTACTGCCTTGCGTCCTTCCGTCGTTCCTCCGAATACTAATATCATGCTTCGCCTTTCCTGAAAAGATGGGTGAAATACTTAGAATAGAGCTCTGAGAGTCCTTGGCGATTGTCGATGGCTTCACCAACTACAAGCATGGTGGTGAGGGTAAGATGGTTGTCGTGAACTATCTTCGCAAGGTCTTTCAATACACCGCGATAGATTTTCTGGTCTGGCCAAGTGAGATGATAACAGGCAGCAACAGGGGTATCCTCTGGATATTCCTGCAACAACTCTCGTTGTACATCATCTACAACAGCTGCACTGAGGAAGATACACATCGTACTCTGACTCTTCGCCAACAGATGCAACTGTTCTTTTTCTGGCATAGGCGTTCTCCCCTCTCCTCTTGTCAAGATGATAGTCTGCGTACGTTCTGGAATCGTAAACTGACTTCTCAATTCAGCAGCTGCAGCAAGGAAACTGGAAATTCCAGGAGTGATGTGATAGTCCATTCCTTCTTGGTCAAAGAATGCCATCTGCTCCTGAATAGCGCCAAAGATACAAGGATCGCCCGTATGCAAACGAACAATAAAGTGACCCTTATCATAATGTTCCTTCATCAATGCGCATTGCTCTTCCAGATTCATATCTGCTGAAGAACGCACCACAGCCCCTGGCTTGTGACATTCTGTCAAAGCCTTAGGTACCAGTGAACCTGCATATAATATAAGGTCGGCACGTTCAAGCATCTTGCGTCCTTGTACAGATACCAAATCAGGATCACCAGGACCAGCGCCTACAATCTCTATATGCCCCTTCTTCTCTCTCAGATATTTGTAGTCAATAGCTAGAGCAGCTGTCCAGTTCTTACCCTTTACTTTAGGAACAATTAGTTTTCCATTGTTTGACCCAAGGATGGCTGCTGCTTCACAAACACTGGGTGTACCCACATGCTTCTGAACGGTCTTGCTGGGATTGGGCACCTCAACTTTGGCGAGTTCCTCTGCTGTGTAGAATAACAGCTCTTCTTCCAAATCATCGACGAGCATCTCGCAAAACTCTTCATCCTGCTTCACATCGATGGTACAATAGCGTTTATAGCAAGGCAACACACCAATCTGGCTCATGGTCTCGTCAATTTCGTCGTAGATGTCCTCATAGTCATCAGGATGATGGGCGAGTCCAAAGCCCAAAGCAGCTATCATCGGCACGAAATGCAACTCGAGCACACCGTTTGGTGCACAGAGATTGTAAGGCGTCACCATGATGAGCAGCTTAAACTTATTGGGATCTACCTCTTCGAGACTTTTCACGACCGTCACATGTTCAGGCAATGTCTTCTCCAGATAGTCCGTACCCTCATCGCAGACTTCCATCAGCAGGGCTGTGGGCTCACGATTGACGAAAGCATAGATACACTCATTCATATCGTCGTCGCTGGCGATGTTCCAGTTGAATCGTTCTGCGAAAGTGTCGAGTGCCCAGAGGCCTGCATTGTCGCTTTGAGTGGTAATTACCTCACGGGAACCAATCATTGCTGCAATATCACGAGTCAGGTCGTTGGCACCACCAATATGTCCGCTCAGCACACTGATGACATTCAGTCCCATACTATCAACGCATACTACTGCAGGGTCTTCGTGTTTATCCTTGACGTAAGGTGCAATCGTCCTCACGCAGATACCCATCGCCCCAATGAAAATGAAGGCATCTTGGTTCTTCCATTCCTTGCCCACCTCTGAGCGCTGAATCACTTTGGCTTTCAGCTCTCTTTGTAGTGTCAATGCAATCTCACTACCAGCCTCACTGATTTGTATAATCGCTATTTTCTGCATTTCAATATAGTTATAGGATGATTGTCGTTTAATTGGATATGAAGAGGAGGTTCTTGTTTGAGTCCTAACTCAGCACATGCCTCGTTCCATAGCTTCTGACTGTCTATCATAACCTTAGGTGCAACAACGCTATTGAATACGATAACACCATCATCTGATAATACAGACAACACCTTAGCCATGATTTCTTTCAACTTTCCACCATGTCCACCAATGAACACTGCATCAGGATGAGGCAGATTGGTAATGTCTTGCTTTAGAAAATCACCCATATGAATACTGATACCAGGAGCACCAAAGCGTCGAGCATTCTCATGAATAATAACCTCGCATTCAGGACGAATCTCGAAAGCTTCTATCTGTAGATGTGGAAATTGCAAGCGTGCTTCTATCGAGACACTTCCTGTACAGAAACCGATGTCCCAGAAAACGCGGTGCTTGGGTAATTCGAGCGTCTGAAGCGTCAATAATCGGATAGGCATCTTGGTAATCATTTTCTCACGTCCATCGAGCAATGCAAATGCGGCATCAGGAATACCGAACTGGAGTGAGGAGTGAGAAGTGAGAAGTGATGATTTGCTGATGATGAGGCAGTTTGGCATGGTAAACTCCCTTTTTGAAGCCTCTTCAAGCGAAAGTGTGGTAACCTTTTCGAGTTCAGGATTCCCCAAATGCTCACCTACATGCATCTGATAATCTGTATAACCATAATCTAGCATGCGTTGGGCAATCGCTGCTGGGGTGTGTTCACGATCTGTCAGAACACCTATCTTCCCTGTTCTTTCGATGAGTGCTTTGTCAAATTCTGGCCAAGGACGACCTGTCAGTGATACAATGCGCATATCATGATAAGGCATCACCAAGCGATGAGCCAGCATCTGCAAGGAATTAAATGTGGGATAAACCACGATTTCTGCCTCTGCCATCTTACGTTGAATCGTATTGGCAAAACCAAAGAACAAGGGATCGCCAGATGCAAAAACAATAATTTCATTTGCCGTATATTTTGCAAAGACATCATTCAGAGGCACCGTAATATCTATCCATTCCGCATCAGCAGGTAGCAACGGCGCCACTATCTCATGATGACGCTTACCACCAGAAAACACCTTTCCGTTCTTGATAATCTCTAACACTTCTGGTGTAAAAAACGGATTAGGATGATCTGATATTCCTATAACCACAAATTTCATAGGTCGCGACCTGGTTTTAATTGTTCTGCATCATCAAATGTCAATATTGCATTGCAAAGGGTAGCAGCAAGATTACTTCCTCCCTTTCTGCCTTCAACGATAATCTTGGGTATTTCCTTAAATGGCTTTACCATGTACTTCGACTCACGAACATGTACAAAGCCTACTGGTGCTGCAATGATACCAGCGGGATGAGCCTTACCCTTGCGAATCAGGTCGCAGAGTTCCATCAGCGCTGTAGGTGCATTACCAAATGCATAGAGCGCATCAGGATGCTCCTCTACAGCCAGACGAATACCTGCCTGCGTGCGAGTAATCCCTTGTGTCGTTGCCATCTCTGCCACTCGTGGGTCACTTAAATAGCATTTTGCTTCAACGCCTAATCGTTGCAGAGCACCTTTGCGAATTCCACTTGTCACCATGGTAACATCTGACACGATAGTTTTCAGCGAACCATCCTTCACTTTATCATATAATGATTCAACAGCACCAGTATCAGTATAGAGAATATCCTCCATCTCAAAATCAGCAGTCGTATGGATAGCATGTAGCAAGGCCCACTTATGCCCTAAAGGATAATCTTTCTTCAGTTCTTTGGCTATGGTGCGGAACGATTCTATCATGATGTTTTGACCAATTTTGTTCCCGTCATCAGCCTGTTTCCGATAATATCCTCGTGGTGTAATCATCTTTCCATCAGCTACATACGACTGTGAATTACCAATCAGGATAACGGTAAACATATCCACATCCTCTGGGTCGAAAGCACCCAATGTTGTAACCTTGATTTCCTGCTCCTCTCGTCCTGCCTGACGCACATAACCTACTGGTGTTTCCTTGGAACGTTCTTTCAAGAACAATTCCTGCAGACGATACAATTGCCAATAGCGTCCATGCGATTTCGGATTATAGATAGCCGTCACGAAGTCGCCCATAGCAGCAGCTTTGATACGTCGTTCAATGACCTCCCAGGGAGTCATCAAGTCAGACAAAGAAATAAGGCATACATCATGGCCTATGGGGGCACCTAATAAGGAGGCAGCTTTCTGGAAAGCTGAGATACCAGGCAAGGTGTATATCTCAATATCAGAATGACGCTCCTGCTTCATCTCATAAATCAGTGGAGCCATTCCATACAATCCAGCATCACCAGAAGATATCACCACTACGTTTTTATCTTGTTCTGCCAATTCAAAGGCTTGCAGAGCGCGTTCGCGCTCCTTTTTCATACCCGTATCAATACACTCGCAACCTTCCTTTACAAAAGGTTCAATGAACTGGAAGTAGTATTTGTATCCTACAATAGCGTCAGCCTCTCTTACTGCGTCAAGTACTGCAGGAGTGATATCTTCTTGACTGCCAGGACCAATGCCTGCAACAATTATTTTTCCCATATCCATTCTATTATTGATTACTCACCAATCTGATATTTCTTCTTACGCTCGTGCTTGGCCTTCTGGGGAATGCCCTGAGGACCGGAGATGGTGCGAACGGTCTTGACACCACGATAACCATTCCAGCGCTCGTGAATCTTGCGGACATAATCTACGGTCTCGGAGCCTCGCATATAACCGTTCTTGACTACGGGGTCGTTGTAATACTGGGGTTGAGAGAGTCCTAAGACAAAGGACTCCACCTCGCGCCAGCTGTTAGCATTGCGCCCGTTCTTACGCGCCAAAGCCATGGCGTCACGAATGTGAAAATGACCACCATTATAGGCAGCCAATACAAACTTGGTGCGCTCGGAATGTTCGCGGATATCGGAGAAGTTGCGCTCCAGTTGGGCCAAATAACGCACCGCAGCGGCAATGTTCTGCTCAGGGTCGTAGATGTTGGCCCGCGAGAGTCCCAGATGATCGGCAGTGCCAGGCATTATCTGCATCAGTCCGCAAGCACCTGCCCACGAGCGAGCCTTGGGGTCGAAGGTAGATTCCTGATAACACTGGGCAGCCAACAAGCGCCAATCCCAACGAATGGTGGAGGCATAGCGCTGGAAGAAACCGTCGTAGTGGGAGATGACACCACCTGCACGATTCAACATAGGGGCAAACACGCGGCGACGAACGGCACGGTTGGACAACAGGAATTCTTCTTCCTTCTTCACCTCAGCCAGCATGCCTGGCTTATACCACGCCTTCAGTTCTTCTTCCAGGTCTTCCTTATCGTCGCCCACCAACCAGCCCAGTCCTTTCTTGGTCATGGGATAGCAGATGAGGTCGGCTTCGCCATCCTCCAGTCGCTGCAACATCTCGGCAGAATCGCGACACACCTCCATGCGCAGACTGACGCCCAGCTTATCGGCAAACTTCTGCGCCAACAGATACTGCGCACCCAGATGCTTACCACGATAGTCGTAATAGGTTTCAGGGCCCGTCAATGTGAGGGCTATCAATTCGCCATTGCGTTGTATCTCGTCCAGGTCGAAACTGTCGTCCGTAGGGATGGTGTCCGCAATCTCACCCCATGGTGTGACTACGGTTTCTTGCTTCTTCTGTCCGCACGAACAGAGTAAAATCAGTATAAATATAAGTGTTGAAAGTAATTTCACGATGCAAAGGTACTACTTTTTATTTATTTTTTTGGCTTTTACTTCGTTTTTTACTACCTTTGCACGCACAAATCTAAATTAGAAGAAAAGAAATCATAGAAAATATGTTAAGAATAGCAGTACAATCAAAAGGTCGTTTGTTCGACGATACCATGAATCTGCTTGCTGAAGCAGATATCAAGGTGAGTGCATCAAAGCGCACGCTGTTGGTGCAAAGCAGTAATTTCCCCCTGGAAGTGCTTTACCTGCGCGACGATGATATCCCCCAGTCGGTAGCCTCTGGTGTGGCCGACATCGGTGTGGTGGGCGAAAACGAGTTCATAGAGCGTGGCGAGGATGCTGACGTCATTTCACGTCTGGGCTTCTCCAAGTGCCGTCTGTCGCTGGCCATACCCAAGGAGATAGACTATCGTGGTGTGAACTGGTTTAATGGCAAGAAGATTGCCACTTCGTATCCCAACATCCTGCGCAAATACATGAAGGAACAGGGTGTCGACTGCGAAATCCACGTGATTACGGGTTCGGTGGAAATCAGCCCGGGCATCGGTCTGGCTGACGGTATCTTCGACATCGTATCGTCTGGTTCTACGCTGGTCAGCAACAACCTGCGCGAGGTGGAGGTGGTGATGCAGAGCGAGGCCCTGCTCATTGGCAACAAGAACCTGAGTGACAGCAAGCGTGCCACCTTGGACGAGATGCTGTTCCGCTTCAAGGCCGTGAAGGATGCCGAGGATAAGAAATATGTGCGGATGAATGCGCCAAAGGCCCGTCTGCAGGAAATCATCGATGTGCTGCCTGGACTGAAGAGTCCCACCATCATTCCATTGGCCGACGACGACTGGTGCTCTGTACACACCGTACTGGACCAGAAGCGTTTCTGGGAAATCATTGGCAAACTGAAGGAGATGGGCGCCCAGGGCATTCTGGTCACCCCGATTGAAAAAATGATACTTTAAGATTAAACATTAATAATTAAACATTAAATTTCAGGATTTAATGAAGATTTACAAGAATCCCTCGAAAGACAGATGGGCTGAAATCATAGCCCGTCCACGCCTAGACCTCACAAAGCTGAACGACACGGTGGCTACGGTATTGGCTGATGTCAAGGCTCGTGGCGACGAGGCCGTGAAGGAGTATGAGCTGAAGTTCGACAAAGCCGAGCTGAAGAGCCTGGCAGTGACGGAGGCAGAGATGGACGAGGCTGAGCAGTTGGTCAGCAACGAACTGCGCGACGCCATCATCCTGGCACATCATAACATCAAGGTGTTCCATATCTCACAGCGTTTCGTGGGTCAGAAGGTAAAGACCCAGGAGGGTGTGGTTTGCTGGCAGAAGAGCGTAGCCATCGAGAAGGTGGGTCTCTACATTCCAGGAGGCACTGCCCCACTCTTCTCTACGGTGCTGATGCTGGCAACACCTGCCAAGATAGCTGGTTGCAAGGAGATCGTGCTGTGTACGCCTCCTAACAAGGAAGGCAAGGTAAACCCAGCCATTTTGGTGGCTGCACGCATTGCCGGAGTAAGCAAGATATTCAAGGCGGGTGGCGTTCAGGCCATTGGCGCTATGGCTTACGGTACGGAGAGTGTGCCCAAGGTCTTCAAGATATTCGGTCCTGGCAATCAGTATGTGATGGCTGCCAAGCAACAGGTCAGTCTCGACGAGGTGGCCATCGACATGCCTGCTGGTCCTTCAGAGGTGTGCGTATTGGCTGACGATACGGCCAACGCTGAGTTTGTAGCGGCCGACCTGTTGTCGCAGGCTGAACACGGCATCGATTCGCAGGTGCTCTTCATCACCACCAGCGAAGCGAAGCTGAACGAGGTACAGGCTGAGGTGGAGCGCCAATTGCAACAGCTGCCCCGTAAGGAGATGGCGGCTAAAGCCCTCGAAAACAGCAATTACGTGCTCGTCGATTCCGTTGACGAGATGATAGCCCTCTCCAATGCCTATGCCCCTGAGCACCTGATTCTGCAGGTAAAGGACTATGAACAGTTGGCTGAGCGCGTGGTGAATGCGGGTAGCGTATTCCTGGGGCCGTATGCTTGTGAGAGTGCTGGCGACTATGCCAGTGGTACTAACCACACGTTGCCTACACACGGCTATGCTACAGCCTATAATGGTGTGAACCTCGACTCTTATTGTCGCAAGATAACCTTCCAGCATCTTACTGCCGAGGGTATTCAGCAAATAGGTCGTGCGGTAGAACTGATGGCTGAAGCTGAACAGCTGGACGCGCATAAAAACGCGATGACTGTACGAATGCGTACATTAAAAATTAAAGATTAAACATTAAAAATATAGATTTATGTTTAGCTTGGAGCAACTCGTTAGACCAAATATTTGGAAGTTGGCACCCTATTCTTCAGCCCGCGATGAGTATTCGGGCCATGAGGCTCATGTGTTTCTGGATGCCAACGAGAATCCTTATAACGCACCCTACAACCGATATCCCGACCCCTTGCAGCGCGAACTGAAAAGTGTGCTGAAGAAGGTGAAGGGTGTGCCCGAGGATATGATATTCCTGGGCAACGGCAGCGACGAGGCCATCGACTTGGCTTATCGTGTGTTCTGCAATCCCGGAGTGGACAATGTGGTGGCCATCGCTCCGTCATATGGCATGTACAAGGTATGTGCCGACATCAACGACATCGAGTATCGTACCGTTCTGCTGGACGAGCACTATCAGTTCTCTGCCGACAAACTGTTGGCTGCCTGCGATGCCCATACCAAGATTATCTGGCTTTGCTCGCCCAACAATCCTACGGGCAACTCGTTGGATCGTGACGAGATGCTGAAGGTGGTCAATCAGTTTCAGGGTATCGTCATCATCGACGAAGCGTACATCGACTTCGCCCAGCAGCTGTCCATGCGTCAGGAATTGCCTACGCATCCTAACCTCATCATCCTGCAGACCATGTCGAAGGCGTGGGGCTCAGCAGCCATCCGTCTGGGAATGGCATTTGCCTCGAAGGATATCATAGCTATATATAATAAGGTGAAATATCCATATAACGTCAATCAGTTGACGCAACAGCAGGCACTCACTGCCCTGAGCGACCCCTTCGAGGTAGACAAGTGGGTTCGCATTCTGTTAGACGAGCGCACCCGACTGATGCAAGCCTTTACCGAACTGCCTATCGTGCAGGAAGTGTTCCCCACCGATGCCAACTTCTTCCTGGCTCGCATGACCGATGCTCAGGCCATTTACGACTATCTGGTCAACGAGGGCATCATTGTGCGCAATCGCACCCGTGTGCAGCTGTGCCAGAACTGCTTGCGCATCACCATTGGCAGTCTTTCGGAAAACAACGAACTGATAGGTGCCCTGCGAAAATACTAGATGGAACGACTTTGGAATCGTAACTACTTAAAGGTGATGACGGCCAACTTCGCGCTGTTCTTCGCCTTTTATTTGCTCACACCCCTGTTGCCCCTCTATCTCTACGAGACGTTTGGAGCTACCAAGGATGTGATAGGACTGGTATTGTCGGGTTATACCATTGTGGCCCTGCTGTTCCGTCCGTTCAGTGGTTTCTTCGTCGATTCCTTCCCTCGTAAAATGGTGCTGCTCATTTCCTATAGCGCCTTTGCCATCTTCTTTGCAGGCTATCTGGCAGCATCGTCCCTACTCCTTTTCACCATCGTCCGCACCCTGCATGGAGGACCCTTCGGAGCCGTCACCGTGGCCAATTCCACCGTAGCCATCGATGTGTTGCCCTCCTCGCGACGCAACGAGGGCATCGGCTATTACGGACTGAGCAACAACCTCGCCATGGCCATATCGCCCACTTTTGCCCTCTTCGTCTATAGCGAAACCCACAATTTCCAACTGCTGTTCTGGTTGGCCTTCGCCGTGGCTCTCTTCGGACTCATCGTCGATTCCACCGTCACCCTCAATAAAGTTTCAAGTTCCAAGTTCCAAGTTTCAAGTTCAAATCATAAAGTTTCAAGTTCAAATCATAAAGTTCAAAGTTCAAACCTCAAAGTTCAAAGAATGCCCCTTCGCCTCGACCGCTTCTTCCTCAAGAGTGGTTGGCTCATTGGCGTCAACATGGTGTTCTTCGGCTTCTGCTTTGGAGTGCTGAGCAATTACCTCGCCATCTATGGCAAACAAGTGCTGGGCATGACGGGAGGCACGGGTGCTTGGTTCATGCTCTGTTCCATCGGACTCATCCTCTCGCGTCTGCAAGGCGGCAAAGCCCTTCGTGAGGGCAAGCTCACGCAGAATGCTGCTGAGGGTATGGTCATATCGCTCGTGGGCTACACCTTATTTATTCTGATGCCAACAATAGGCGGTAGCAAATTTTTCACTTTTCACTTTTCACTTTTCACTTCCATAGGCTACTACGGCTCAGCCCTTCTGATAGGTTTGGGCAACGGTCACCTATGGCCCGCCTTCCAGAACATGATGATTTCCGTAGCCCATCATAACGAGCGTGGCACCGCCAACTCCACCATCCTCGTTTCGTGGGATTGTGGCATGGGTCTTGGCATCCTTGTCGGAGGTATTATTGCCGAGCTCTTAGGCTATTCTGCTGCTTTCTGGACCGTCGCTATCATCAATTTAGCGGGTGTCACACTTTATTTCGTGCGCACCCGCCAATTCTTCATCGTTCGCAGATTGTCGTGAAAACGCCTGCGCCGCAAATAATAGACGAAAAGGAAAGGGAGCCTAGCTTCACAGTCGGGCTCCCTTAAAACTATATATAAAGTTCTAAAATTATCTCTTGCTATCTTCCTCAGCAGCCTTGGTGCGTGGGTCGTCGGCGCCATAGAGTCCGTAGTAGGCCTGATAGCGGTTGTAACCCCAGTTAGCCATCTGCTTGTTAGGATCGAGCTCCTTAGCCTTGTCGAAGGCTTCGATAGCCTGCTTGTAGAGCTCCTTGCCCTTGGCAATGTCGTTCTCGTTGGCAGCCTGAACGCTCAAGCATGCACCCAGATAGGTGTAAACAACTGCATTGTCGGGCTTAGCAGCAGCAGCCTTACGCAACCACTTGGCACCCTCCTCGGCATTGTTGGCATTGACAGCCATCAGACCCTTGTTGGCCAGAGCGGTGAATGAGTTGGGATACTTAGCAAGATGGGCATCGAGGAATTCAACCTGAGCCTTCTTGTCAAGACCTTCGTACATGCCGTTGATAGCGTCGACGATAACCTCGTTCTCGGGCTCAGCAGCATACATCTGCTTCAGCTGGTCAACGAAAGCGAGTGAGTCGGCGTGGTTCTTCAGGCTGCTGCGCATAGCGTAGAGCTGGAAGTTCTCGGCATCCTGCTTCTGGGTGGGGTCCTTCTTGGCAATCTCGAAATACTTGTTGGCACGAGCCATATCCTTAGCATCGAAAGCATAGCGACCTGCAAAGAAAGCAACCTGTCCGGCATACTCCTTCTCAGGGGTCTTGTCCATAGCGGCGAAGGTGGGATCGGCACCAGAGTCGGTGAACATGCCCCAATACTTCAGCACACCAGCGCTGTTGCCCTTGCGAGCCTCTTCCTGACCGATGTTAACAAGGTGAGAGCGAACAGCCCATACGCGACCGATGTTCTTCTCGAACTGAGGCTTTACCTTGCCCTTGGCGTTAGGAAGCTGGTCGTACTTGTTGCACTCAATCATGTCGTTGATAGCATCGCAGATAGCATCGGCCAGACCCAGCGTGTCGTAAGGCTTTACCTTACCAGTGCCCATCTGAACGGCCATCTGGTTCTCGGTGATGGTACCTGTCTCGTTGCTAACCTTATTCATAGCCAGCTCGAACAAGTGGTTGTAAGCCTTAGCCTTCTCAGCATTGTCGGCCAGACTTGCGAGGTTCTGTTTTACCAGCTGAGCTGCCTCGGCATAGTTCTTACAATTCTTAATGGCCTTAAGACCATCGCTGTCACCGGCAAAAGCCATGGAACTTGCCATGAACGCAATTGCCATCATAAGCATTTTTTTCATACGATTTTCATTTATTGGTTAAACACTTTATTCTTTATTGTTCTCAACAGTAGTCTCGGGAGCGGTTTCTTCGTTCAATACCTCGGCCTCCTCGACATCTTCCTCCTGGCTGGAGGTTACCTTGCAGACGCTGGCAATGGTGTCGTTCTTCTTAGCGAGGTTGATGAGGCGTACACCCTGGGTGGCACGACCCATGACGCGGACATCGGCTACCTTCAGACGAATGAGGATGCCCGACTTGTTGATAATCATCAGGTCGTTCTCGTCGGTTACCACCTTGATGGCTACCAAGCGACCGGTCTTCTCTGTGATAGAGAGGGTCTTCACACCCTTGGCACCACGGGCTGTCTTGCGGTAGTCTTCGACCTCAGAGCGCTTGCCGTAACCATTCTCAGAAACAACCATGATGGTCTCGACGTTAGGATCGTTGACGCATACCATGCCTACTACCTCGTCGTCGCCACCATCGAGGCGCATACCGATAACACCGGTAGAAACACGGCCCATGGTACGAACGTCGTTCTCGTCGAAGCGAACGGCACGACCGTTGCGGTTGGCCAACAGAATCTCGTTGTGGCCATTGGTCAAGCGAACACCTACCACCTCGTCGCCCTCGTTGATATTGATGGCGCGAACACCAGCGGCACGCACGTTCTTATAAGCATCGAGGCGGGTCTTCTTGATGATACCCTGCTTGGTGGCAAACATGACGTAATGGCTCTGCAGGAACTCTTCGTCGTTGAAGTTCTTGATGCGCAATACGGCATTGATGGCATCGTCGGGCTCGATGTTCAGCATATTCTGGATGGCACGGCCCTTCGAGTTCTTGTCGCCCTCGGGAATCTCATAACACTTCTGCCAATAGCAACGACCCTTCTGGGTGAAGAACAGCAGGGTGTTGTGCATGGTGGCAGGATAGATATACTCGGCGAAGTCGTTATCGCGATGGCGGGCAGCCTTGGCACCAACACCACCACGACCCTGCTCGTGGAACTCGTCCAAGTGGGTACGTTTGATGTAACCCATATGTGAGATGGTGATAACCACGGGATCGTCGGGATAGAAGTCCTCGGCATTGAACTCGTGGTCGAAGGGGATAATCTCGGTACGACGCTCGTCGCCATACTTCTCCTTCACCTCCTGCAGTTCGTCCTTCATCACCTGCTTGCAACGCTCGGGGTTGTTCAGGATTTCCTCCAAGTCGGCAATGAGCTTCATCAGGTCGTCGTACTCCTGGTGCAGCTGGTCGACACGCAGACCCGTGAGCTGGCTCAGACGCATATCGACGATAGCCTTTGACTGGAGCTCGTCCAGTTCGAAGCGAACCTCCAAGTTGCGCTGGGCGTCGGAAGGAGTCTTACTATTACGGATAATGTGAACCACCTCGTCGATGTTGTTCACAGCAATGATCAAACCTTCGAGGATGTGGGCACGCTCCTGGGCTTTCTTCAGGTCGTACTTGGTGCGACGGATGGTCACATCGTGACGATGCTCTACGAAGTACTTGACGCACTCTTTAAGCGAAAGCAGACGGGGACGACCCTTTACCAATGCGATGTTATTGACTGAGAATGAGCTCTGTAGAGCGGTCATCTTAAACAACTTGTTCAACAGTACATTGGCGTTGGCATCGCGCTTGCAATCCACCACGATACGCATACCCTGACGACCAGACTCGTCGTTGACATTGGCTACGCCCTCAATCTTATGTTCGTTGGCGAGGTCGGCAATATACTTCACAAGGTCGGCCTTGTTGACACCGTAAGGAATCTCAGTAACCACAATCTTATCGTGAGTCTCGGTGGTCTCAATCTCAGCCTTGGCACGCATTACGATACGGCCACGACCGGTCTCATAGGCATCGCGCACACCAGCCAGACCATAGATATAGGCGCCAGTGGGGAAGTCGGGACCTGGAATGTACTGCATCAGTCCGTCGGTATCGATATCGGGGTTGTCAATATAGGCACAGCAACCATCGATGACCTCACCCAGGTTGTGGGTAGGCATATTGGTAGCCATACCTACGGCAATACCGTTACCACCATTCACCAAGAGGTTAGGAATCTTGGTAGGCATCACGCTGGGCTCTACCAAAGAGTCGTCGAAGTTGTTGACCATATCAACGGTGTCCTTCTCGAGGTCGTCCATGATATGCTCACCCATCTTGGAGAGGCGGCACTCCGTGTAACGCATAGCAGCTGGTGAGTCGCCATCTACGGAACCGAAGTTACCCTGACCGTCAACCAGCGTATAGCGCATGTTCCACTCCTGGGCCATACGTACCAGAGCACCATATACGGAAGAGTCGCCGTGGGGGTGGTACTTACCAAGCACCTCACCTACTACGCGCGCACATTTCTTATAAGGTTGGGTAGAAACGTTGTTGATGCCCATCATACCATAGAGGATACGGCGATGAACGGGCTTGAAACCATCACGAACATCAGGGAGGGCACGGGCCACAATCACAGACATCGAATAGTCGATGTAAGAGGACTTCATCTCCTCCTCAATGTTGATTTTTACAATTCTGTCGTTGTCGAAAGTTTGATCCATCTTTATAATTTACAATTTGACTATTTACAATTTACAATTACTATTTTGACCTTAAATCGCCGTAGAGGGCATTTTTAAGCCCGCTGACGCGTTTTTACTATTTTCTTAAACCGCACAAAGGTACGAATAAACGAGCAAAATACAAAATAAATTAGTTTTATTTTGCATTTTCGAGTGAAAGTACCTTCGAGGTTCACCTCAAAGGTACGAATTAAATCCCTAAATCACCTAAAAATTAAGCAATTTTAAAGAAATAATTAGTCTCTATCGTCCAATACGCGGAATTTAGCCCTTCTGCGCTGCAATTCTGCCAAATTTAAATCGACGGTTAATGCCTCTGGAACATGTCGATGACACTGTGCGAGGGTATGTCCGATGGTATCGACCACCACACTGGCACCGGCATAGTGGTTATAGGCATCATCGCCTACCCTGTTGCAACCAATGAGATAGGCCTGATTCTCGATGGCACGGGCACGAGTGAGCAACTGCCACGCATTCTGGCGCGACTCAGGCCAATTGGCCACAACGATGATGGCATCGTACTCCAAACCAGTAGCATAGCGACTCCAGCAAGGGAAACGCAGGTCGTAGCAGGTAAGCAACAAGAGACGGAACCCTGCATAAGGGACGATGCAATGGTCACGGCCAGAGGTATAATACTGGTTCTCATGTCCGTAGGTGAAAAGGTGGTGCTTGTCATAGTAATAGGTTTGGCCAGAACGTCCGTCGCAGAAATAATGGCGATTGCGATAGGTGCCATCCTCCAAGTGGACGGCCAGACTGCCACTAATGGCACATTCAGAGGCTTTGGCCGTTTGCTGCATCCACTCCAAGGCGATGTTCTGCCCTACTTCGTGAGCTAGTCCGTCTGGCTGGGTGGCAAAGCCGGTGCTCCACATCTCAGGCAAGACATAGAGGTCGCTGCCTGGGTTTTCACGCATCAGGCGCTCAGCCTCCTGGATATTCCGTTCGGGGTCGCCCCAGTGGATGTCGGTCTGTAAAAGTGTAACTTTCAATATTCCAGTAGTTTAGTGGTCAGTTTGCCATCAAACGAGATAACATGGCCCACCATATAGCACGAGGCATTGCCAGGGGTGCACAGCGAGGCATTGACATGGAAGCCCTCGGCATCGGTCTTATCATACTCCATGTTGTTCAGGATGGACTTCGTCAGGAACTGGGCAGGCACTTTTTTCTCATATTGTGGCTTACGGAAGTCGCGTGAGAAAATCTGGGTAGAACCGTTGAAAATGCTCAAGTGGATGATGTTGTCGTAATACACATTCTCTACTTCCAAGCCATCATTGTTCACCGTATTGAGCTTGACCTTATATTTGGTTGGATTGATGGCGAAATAGAGGCGATAGCGATTACCGTTATAATAAATCACGGTGTCCTTCTTCACCACCTCCGTCAGCGTCTGTATCTGGTGTTCAGAGAATTCTTCTACATCATCGTCTGGATCATCGTCCTTATGCAACTTAATCACCTCATCGTCGCCATTCGAGAGCCACAACACATGTTCGCTGTGTTTCTCAATGTGGAAACGGGTGCTATTGCCGATATATAGGGTGTCTGCAGCTACCATGAAATAGGCGGGCATGGAGGTGGAATCGGGGTAATAGACTGAGTCGCCCTGCAGTTTAAAGAGCACCTCGTCAGTCTCCTCATCCTCCCACACTCCCTGGAGCAAGGCTTTGGCCTCCTTGCTCTCCTCAGGGCGTTTCTGCTTGGAGCCACAGCCTATCAGCAGAAAGCCACAGAGTAATAGCGATATCGTTCCTAACAGTTTCCTCATTTATTTTCCAATACAATGATATTCAAAGCCGTTCTCCTCCAAGTCTTCGGAATCGAAGATGTTTCGTCCGTCAATGACCAAGGGGCGCTTCATGGCTTTCTTGATGACAGCCCATGTAGGCAAACGGAACTCCTTCCACTCTGTCAGGAGCAACAGGGCATCGGCATCCAGCGTGGCATCGTACATATCGTTGCAATAGGTCACGGTGTCACCAATCCTGCGCTTACACTCGTTCATGGCCACGGGGTCGTAGGCGCGAACGGTACAACCTGCCTCCAGCAACAAATGAATCATGACCAAAGCGGTGGATTCGCGCATATCGTCGGTCTCGGGCTTGAACGACAGACCCCACATGGCAATGGTCTTGCCTTTCAGGTCTTCGCCCTTGAAAGCTTTCTGCAATTTCTCAAAGAGGATGCTCTTCTGGCGCTCATTGACACGCTCAACAGCCTTAAGCACTTCCATGGAATAGCCGTTCTGGTCGGCTGTCTTGATCAGGGCCTTGACGTCTTTGGGGAAACAGCTGCCACCATAGCCACAGCCTGCATACAGGAACTTACGACCGATACGGGTGTCGGCACCAATTCCCGCGCGTACCATATTAACATCAGCCCCTACCCGTTCGCACAGGTTGGCAATATCGTTCATGAACGAGATACGGGTGGCCAGCATCGAGTTAGCGGCATATTTGGTCATCTCAGCAGAGGGGATGTCCATGAAAATCACACGGAAATTGTTAATCAGGAAGGGCTTGTATAACTTGGTCAGCACCTTCTTGGCATGTTCGCTCTCCACACCCACCACGACACGGTCGGGCGACATGAAGTCCTTGATGGCATTACCTTCCTTCAGGAACTCAGGGTTGGAGGCTACGTCGAACTCCAGGTCTTGCAGTCCACGTTTGGCCAACTCCTCTTCAATGGCTTTGCGCACCTTGGAAGCGGTACCTACGGGAACGGTCGACTTGGTGACTACCACGAGATAGTGGTTCATGTGCTGACCAATGGTACGAGCCACCTGCAACACATATTTCAAGTCGGCAGAGCCATCCTCATCGGGAGGAGTACCTACCGCAGAGAACACAATCTGCACATCGTCGAGCACTGACGACAGGTCTGTTGTGAAGTGCAGGCGCCCAGCCTTAACATTCTTCATCACCAACTCGTCCAGTCCTGGTTCGAAGATGGGTATCTCGCCATTCTTCAAGCGTTCTATTTTCTGGGCATCTACGTCCACACATGTTACATTGGCACCGGTATCAGCAAAACATGTTCCTGAAACCAGTCCAACGTATCCTGTTCCAACAATTGCTATATTCATAATGTATAATTGATAATAAGTTGATTACTCAAATACTTCTGCGTCCTTTAAGAAAGGCTGTTTCAAATCCTTCTCTGAGGCCTGCACCTGCGCAGGATCGATGGGCCACTGGATATTGATATCGGGATCATTCCAACGGATGCCTGCATCAGCCTGAGGCGCATAGGCATTATCTACCTTATAGGTAAAGATAGCCTCGTCGCTCAACACCAGAAAGCCATGGGCAAAACCACGGGGAATGAAGAATTGGCGCTTGTTCTCGTCGCTCAGCTCTACCATCACGTATTTGCCAAACGTAGGACTGGACTTGCGGATATCTACAGCGACATCAAGCACCTTGCCCTTGATGACACGCACCAATTTGGCCTGAGAGCAATCGCCCTTCTGATAATGTAAGCCTCGCAAAACACCATAGCTCGATTTGGACTCATTATCCTGCACGAACTCCACTTTTCCGATGTACTGTTCGAACTCTTCTTTCTTCCAAGCTTCAAAAAAATATCCACGCGCGTCGTTAAACACCTTTGGTTCAATAATATACACGCCTTCGATAGTGGTTTTCTTGTACTCCATCTCTCTATTTTATGTTTGAATTTGATGACAAAGGTACAAAAAATTTTTCTTCTTACGCTTGTTTGTTTCATAAAAAAAACGTAATTTTGCACTCGATGATAGAACTAAATCGACATATTGAGATACTGTTGTTATCGAACGAATGTGTGATAGTGCCTGATTTTGGGGGATTTATGACACATTTAGTTCCTGCACGTTATGATGCAGACGACCGTTCGTTCCTTCCTCCCTTGCGCACCTTGGGTTTCAATCCTCAATTGTGCATGAACGACAGTGTATTGGTTCAATCGTATGTCGAGGCGTATGACATCAGCTACCCTGAAGCTATTCGCCAAGTTGCCGAAGAAGTCGAGGAATTGAAGCATATCCTGAGTGAAGAAGGTTCCTATACCCTGACCGATTTAGGCACTTTGACTGTGAATTCTGAGGGTAATTACGAATTCACTCCCTGCGAGGCTGGTCTCTTGACACCAGAACTCTACGGCTTAGGTTCCTACACCTTTAAGCAACTGAAGGATCATCGACCCATTGAAGAGCCTTTGAAGGCCATTCCATCGGTAGCTCGTGAGGTTAGACTTGAAGAACCCGAAAAGCCTGTTGAGTCGCAGCCTACCCTGTTGGAATTTACCGATAATACCGAAGAAAATGACGGTTACACCCTGCATATCCGCATGTCGTGGATACGCAATACGGTAGCCGTTGCAGCTGCTATCGTCGCCTTCTTCTTCATGAGTACGCCAGTGGTCAACAGCGACCTGGGTACTCGTACCATGAGTCATCTCCAGAACAACATCCTTTATAGACTCATGCCCAAGGACAGCAATGTCATTCCTGCCCAGCCTATCGTTAAAACCACGATAGCTCAGGACGCAGATTCCGTTAAATCTGGTCTTTCTAGTAAGTCTAGTGCATCTAGTAAGACTAGTGCTTCTAGTTCATCTAGCACCTCCTATTTAGTTATTGTGGCCTCTCAGGTGAAGCTCAGCAATGCGGAAGCTTATGTTGAGAAGTTGCACAAACAGGGCTACGAGGATGCCAAGGTCTTTATATCTAATAATGTGGTGCGTGTTTCTTGTGGTGAATTCGAAACGGAAGCGGAGGCATATCGCCGTGTGAACAGGTTGTCAAACAAGGAGGAATTTTATGACGCCTGGGTCTATAAACATAGTATTTAGTTTATAGTTTAGAGTTTACGGAATGAAACGCGTAAGATGTCCTAAATGCGATAGTTACATCACGTTTGACGAGACGAAATATTCGGCTGGTCAGTCGTTGGTATTCAAATGCAACGAGTGTGGCAAGGAGTTTGGCATACGCATTGGTGTGTCCAAACTGCGTGGAACCCAGAAACAGGAAAGTGCAGATTTATCCCAAGATGACGGTCAGCGCACAGCAGAAGAAGCTTGCGGTTCTATCGTTGTGATTGAGAACGTGTTCCATTTCAAGCAGGTCATTCCCCTGCATATGGGCGATAACGTGATTGGGCGTTATCAGAAAGGCAATCCTGCCAACTGTACCTTTGAGACCGTTGACCCCAGTGTAGACCTGAACCATTGCACCGTGAATGTAAGCCACGACAAAAAGGGTGGCTTGCGCTATACACTGATGGATAACAACAGTAATACGGGTACGTTTGTGGGTGATGTAGAGTTGCAACCTCGCGAACGTCGCATCATTGAGGACGGTACTTTGTTTACTTTGGGGGCTACCAGCATTATCCTACGCACTACCAATGTAGAGGAAGATCATGCCTAAGAGCACCAAAGCCAGGTCGAAAGCCTTGGCTTTAAGATTCTTCTCATGAAAGAAAACGGCCCCAAATAGGAAACTCACAACGACACTTCCCCTGCGAATCATCGATACAATAGAAATCATAGCCTCTGGCATCGATAGCGAGTAGAAATACATAAAGTCTGCCGTTGACAGGAACAGGCTTACCCCGATAATAGACCAATGCCAATGGAAAGGGGTTATCTCCTTACGATGGGGCCACCAGAGGAACACCAGCATAGCCAGCATCATGCCGCACTGATAGAAGTTATACCAAGCCTGTACCAACATACGGTTCAGACCCACGCCCCCACTCTCTACAGGAGCCATCAGGTATTTGTCGTAGAGTCCACTCAAGGCTCCCAAGGCAGCAGCGCCCACAATCATCCAAATCCAGTGGTCATGTTTGAAGTCGATTCCCTCCTTTTTACCACTATGGCTTAACATCAGGAACGAGAGCACTGCCAACAGCACACCGGCCCATTGCCATCCGTTCAGTCGTTCACCAAATACCAACAAGGCTCCTACCAGCACCATGACGGGTCGTGTGGCATTGATAGGACCAACGATGGTCAAAGGCAGATGTTTCATGCCGAAATAGCCCAGCACCCAACTCGACAAGACAATCAGAGCTTTCAGCAATACATATTTATGTTCCTCCCATCCTCCTGAAGTTACATAGAAAATGCTGCCATCCAGTGTGTTTGTCGTACTACTCAGCACGATAAACGGAAGGAATATCAGCGAGGAGAACAGGGTATTCAAAAACAAAACAGGTATCACGGCATTGGCTTTCAATGCCTGTTTCTTAAACGAATCGTAGCAACCCAATAGGGCAGCTGACATAAATGCCAAAATTAACCAAGCCATTGTGATTTACAATTGGACTATTTACCATTTACAATTTATATTCCACATCTTCCAGAAACAACGCCTTAGCAGGCATAGACTCACCAGCCTGGGTGCGTTTCTTTCCTTCTATCACTTGACGGAACTCATCCAGTGTCATACGTCCACGACCCACCTCTACCAAGGTTCCTACTACTGCTCGCACCATATTTCTCAGGAATCGGTTGGCGGTAATCTCGAAGTACCATTCTGTGGGCGATGTCTGGACCCATTGTGCACGAGTCACCTTACACAAGGTGGTCTTTACATCTGAGCCAGCCTTGCAGAAAGCACCAAAATCCTCATACTCCATGAGAATGCGCCCAGCCTCATTCATCAGCGAATAGTCCAGCTGATAGTGCAACTCGAGCGAATACTGGTTCAGGAAGGGCGACTTCCTCGTATGCACATAATAATGATAGGTACGCGAAGTTGCAGAGAATCGCGCATGCAAATCATCTGCCACACGCTCGATGCTATATACTGCAATATCCTCGTGCAAAAGTCCATTCAACTTCTTCACCATCATCGGACAATCCAGTTCCTGCGCAGTATCAAAATGGGCCACCATCCTACGGGCATGCACCCCGGCATCTGTGCGACCAGCTCCTGTCACACTCACTTCCTCACGCATCAACAGGCTCAAGCAACGTTGCAATTCACTCTGCACCGTTACCCCATTTGGCTGTATCTGCCATCCATGATAGTGAGTACCATCGTACCCGAACCAGATAAAATATCGCATAATTGGGTGCAAAGGTACGAAAAAAACTCGATTATTGGCTATTGTTTATTGGTTATTGTTTATCTTTGCACCATGATTTTCTATTTTTCAGGTACAGGCAATACAAAATGGGTGGCTGAGCAACTGGCTCATGCCACAGGTGAAGAACTGAGATATATCCCTGACGAGTTGCGCAAGGGAGAGCTTAGATATACCTTACAGGAGGGAGAGCGACTGGGCTTCTGCTTCCCAACGCATGGGTGGCAACCTCCCCGCATTGTGCGCGATTTCATCAGCAAATCCACTTTCTTAGCTCATCCTTCTTCCTTCGTCTACGCAGCAACCACTTGTGGCGACAATATGGGACATGCCATGCGGATTCTGAACAAGGAATTGAAACAAAAGGGACTGCATGCCGATGCAACATTTGCCGTGGTGATGCCTGAATCGAACGTTTGTTTCTCGTTCCTTCACTTAGACACGCCTGAACGTGAGCAAAAGAAAATAGCAGAGGCTAAGGTAACGGTTGCCCATATCTGCGAGGTGGTAAAGAACCGACAAAACGCGGAAGAACTGGTGAAAGGGGCTATTCCTTATACTTACACCTACGTGATTGGAGGGTATTATAACAAGCATTTGATTACCGACAAGCACTTTTGGGTCGATGAAACCGCCTGTATTCAATGTGGATTGTGCGCCAAAGTTTGTCCTGTGGACGATATAGAAGGACTGCCACCACGTTGGAAACATGATGGCAGTTGTACCAATTGCCTAGCTTGTTATCACCATTGTCCCAAACATGCAATCCATTGGGGCACGATGAAGCGAGGACAATACTTGTTTCACGAGCAATGAGCATTACTCATTACTAATTACTTTAATATACTCTAGGTCCAAAAATGGAGGTTCCAACGCGAACCATAGTACTTCCCTCCTCGACGGCTATGGGATAATCGTGACTCATACCCCATGAACGCTCCTTGAACCAAGGGGCATCTGCAAAATAGCGATCCTTGAGTTCGTCAAAGAGGTTCTTCGCTATGCGGAACTCATTGCGAATCTGTTGTTCATCCTCCACATACGAGGCCATCATCATCAGACCACAGATGCGGACGTGGGTTAGTTCCCTCCATTGGCCCTCAGAAAGAAGTTGACGGCATGCGTCAGGAGTAAGACCGTATTTGGTTTCTTCCTCGGCAATGTGTAGTTCTAGAAGAACGTCGATAACACGTTCATTCTTAGCAGCTTGCTTATCAATCTCTCGAAGAAGCTTTAAAGAGTCAACAGCCTCAATCATGGTGATATAAGGGGCGATATATTTCACTTTATTGGTCTGCAGATGACCGATGAAATGCCACTCAATATCCTTAGGCAGGGTCTCCACTTTCTGTCGAAGTTCCTGTTCATGACTCTCACCAAAGATTCGTTGTCCCTCCTCGTAAGCAGCCTCTATATATTCGTTGGGATGATACTTACTAATTGCCACAAGGCGAACACCCTGTGGCAGCTTAGCAAGCACTTGCTTTAAATTTCCTTTTACGTCGAACATCATCCTTCAAATTCAGGTTTTGCGTCCTGTTGGCTCTTGCCATATTCAAACACATCCATGAGGGTGGTCTCAGCCACAGAGGCAATGACATAATCAATCATAGTACCACCCATCACCTCGTCGATATTCTTCACAGCCCCATTCAAGGTTCCTGCCTGTACCAGATAGTTCACATTGCTGCGTTTCTCTTTCTCGGTCTTCTCGTCAATGGTGATAAACTGCAACTTGGCCTTATACCACTTGTCTGCCATCTCCTCATCGCTGAAGAATATTTCACCATAAGGTGCAATCTTGATGTCCTTCACTTTAAACTCACCACTGATGTAGCTTGACATCTCCTCCATGATGCGCTTCTCGGCTTCTGTAAAGCTCAGGGCATCAACGGCATAATTCTCTATCACTTTCTTCTGCAAGCCATCCTCCATGACTTTCTCATAGCTGATCTTGCATTCAAACCATGTTGCTGTTCTTGATCTCATATTTCTTTATTTGTTCTTTAATTGTTTTTTCTTCTCATTGCTAATGCGCTCTATAATCTCGCTAGCTATCACCTGAGCATGTTCTGGAGTCATACCAGCCTCTTCACCCATCTTCAGCTGAAGGTCCATCAGTTCTTTGATGGTTTCTTGGTTTTCAGCCATGAACTTCTTCTCCGACTTGCTCATATAATCCTTATTATATATCTTGGAGAGGATGCGATCAGCCTCTTTCTCATAATTCTTACGGAATATCTGCTCAGCCTTGGCCTGATAATCACGAGCTTGTTCGCGAACGGCCATCGTGTCTATACTATCTGTCAGACCAATGCCGATTTCATCGGGTGAGAAACCATCGTCCAACAGGTCATCATCATTGCTCTGGGCGGCTGGTTTGACAAATTCTACAGGATGTGACTCAGGAAACATCTCGAAATAGATGCCTATACACAAGAGAGCAATACCCGCAGCAAGAGCAAAGGTAAGTACCGACTTCTTGGTGTTACGCCTATTCTGCACCATTTTCAACATATCCTCAGGGGTATCAAAGCGGTCCTCAGGTTTCTCGCTGACTGCTTTCTTGATGGCCATCTTGTATTCCAACGGCATTTCAGCACGCTCGAACAACACTTCCATCAGTTTTCCAATGCCATACACATCACAGCGATCATCAATCGTGCCATGCTCCAACACCTCAGGAGCTACATAGGAGGCATCCACTCCGTAGAACGCAGTCTGATCGGAGATTCCTAAATAATAAGAACCATGCGAGAGGAGCATCACGCGGTTGTCACCCTTACGCACCAGCACATTATTGGGCGAATAGCAGATATGTTGTACACCTTGTTGATGTAGATATGTGGTAATATTGACCAGCGCCTCTAAGGTCTGGTCGATAAATCCTTTCTCCGCAACCACGGCAGGCTGATCGTCCAACAACTGTTTCATGGAGAGATACGTGCCCAACTCCACCCTCAGTTGTCGGATGTCCTGATTCTCCTCAGCCACTTCGAAGTGCAATTGGTGAGGATTCAACAGGAGTTTGTTCTGTTCACACTCCTTCGCCAGGGCTTTGGTGAACACAATGTTCTGCAACATCTCTTCACGGATATCCACCAGTCCTCTGTATTTTCCGTCCACTTGGGCACGATAATATTCACCGATGGGCAGCTTTGTGACATTCATCTTCCCTTGGTTCTTGGTAGCTAACAGTTCTTCGTAATTCATACCGTTGTATTCTTTGGATGCGCAAAAGTACAAAATAAATTATAATTTCCTATTCATATTCCAAATTATTTTAGCACGGTAGCAAATTTTTCACTTTTCACTCTTCACTTTTCACTTAATTTTCGTACCTTTGCACACAAAATTGAAAAAAAAGAGTATCATGCCAGAAATATCAGTACGCGGACTGGAGATGCCCGAGTCGCCTATCAGAAAACTCGCACCTCTGGCTGCTGCCGCTAAGAAACGCGGCACCAAGGTCTATCATCTGAACATCGGACAGCCTGACCTGCCAACACCACAAGTAGGACTTGACGCCCTAAAACGGATTGACCGTGAAATCCTTGAATATTCTCCTTCGCAGGGCTATCTGAGCTACCGCGAGAAACTGGTTAGCTATTACGCCAAATACAACATCAACGTAACGGCTGATGATATCATCATTACTTCTGGTGGTTCTGAAGCGGTACTCTTTGCCTTTATGTCGTGTCTGAATCCTGGCGACGAGATTATCGTTCCTGAGCCTGCCTATGCCAACTATATGGCTTTTGCCATCTCTGCAGGTGCCAAGATTCGCACCATTGCCACCACGATTGACGAGGGTTTCTCGCTGCCAAAGGTGGAAAAGTTTGAGGAGCTTATCAACGACCGCACCCGTGCTATCATGATTTGCAACCCCAACAACCCAACGGGTTATCTCTATACCCGTCGTGAGATGAACCAGATTCGCGACCTAGTGAAGAAGTACGACCTATATCTCTTCTCCGATGAGGTATATCGTGAATATATCTATACCGGTTCACCCTATATCTCTGCGTGTCATCTGGAGGGTATCGAACAGAATGTCATCCTCATAGACTCTGTTTCCAAGCGCTATAGTGAATGTGGAATCCGCATTGGAGCCCTGATTACCAAGAACCAGGAAGTGCGCAAAGCTGTGATGAAGTTCTGTCAGGCTCGTCTCTCACCTCCCCTGATTGGTCAGATTGTGGCTGAGGCTTCGTTGGATGCTCCTGAGGAATACTATCGTGATGTTTATGACGAGTATGTAGAGCGCCGTAAGTGCTTGATTGATGGTTTGAACCGCATCCCTGGTGTCTATTCACCCATTCCTATGGGTGCTTTCTACACTGTGGCCAAGTTGCCAGTTGATGATGCCGAGAAGTTCTGTCGCTGGTGTCTGGCAGAGTTCAGCTATGAGGGCGAAACAGTGATGATGGCTCCTGCCGCAGGTTTCTATACCACACCTGGTGCTGGTATCAATCAGGTGCGTATTGCTTATGTGCTGAAGAAGGAAGATTTGGAACGAGCTCTCCTCGTTCTACGCAAAGCCTTGGAAGCCTATCCAGGAAGGACAAATGATTAATCTGAGTCCATCTGTGTTTATCCGTATCTAATAAATGGTAACGCTTTTCATTGCCAAACGAATCTTTGGACAGGAAGGCGAACATGATGTCAGCATTCCTGCTATCCGCATAGCCACGGTGGGTGTAGCTATCGGTCTGGCCGTGATGATTATCACGGTATCGGTAGTCCTGGGTTTCAAGCACACCATTCGCGACAAGGTAGTAGGCTTCGGCTCTCATATCCGCATTGAGAGTTTTATGGCCCAACAGACTGCGAGTCCTGTGCCCATCTGTATCAGCGACACGCTAGCCCGTGAACTGAAAAAGATGCCTGAGATTAGTCATGTAGAGCGCTATACTCTTACCCAAGGCATCCTGAAGACCGATGCAGATTTCCTGGGGGTTGCCTTTAAAGGCATAGGTACCGATTACGACCTGCACTTCCTTCAACAAAACCTCAAAGCTGGCAAGATACCCCAGTTCTCTACAGAAAAATCGTCTTACCAATTGCTTATCTCGGGCACGATGGCTGATAAACTTCATCTGAAAGTGAACGACCGTGTCTATGCCTATTTCATTGGCAACGAAAATGTGCGAGCCCGCAAGTTCACCATCGCAGGTATCTACGAGACCCATATGAACCAGTTCGACCAGGCTTTGTGCTTCACAGACTATCCTACCCCCTTGAAACTCAATGGATGGGAAAAAGACCAGTGCAGTGGTGCAGAGATCTTGGTACATGACTTCGACCATCTGGATGCTGCAGCCAAGAAAGTGCAATTGCTGGTCAATCATGATTGCGACCGTTATGGCGAGACCTTCACTGCACAGACCATTCACGACCTCTATCCTCAGATATTCACTTGGCTCGACTTGCTGGACATCAACGTATGGATTATCCTGGCCCTGATGATTTGTGTGGCTGGCTTTACCATGATTAGTGGACTGCTTATTATCATCCTTGAGCGTACCCAGATGATAGGACTACTCAAAGCCTTGGGTGCTCGCAACAGCATGGTGCGCCATACATTCCTGTGGTTTGCTGCCTTTATCATCAGTCAGGGATTGCTTTTGGGCGATATCATAGGCATTGGTTTGGTATTACTTCAAAAGTATACAGGGTTTATATCCCTTGACCCCTCAAGCTATTATGTGGATACAGCACCTATGGAGTTGAACATCCCCATCATACTGTTGCTGAACGTATGCACGCTCCTGATTTCCGTCTTTGTGCTCATCGCCCCCAGCTTCTTCATCTCGCACATCAGTCCTGCACGCTCCATGCGTTACGAATAGGTTAATTATTCATAACACAATTAGTGTTATTGAAAATTATTCACTATCTTTGCGAAGAATATTTGTATAACGGTTATTGTTTATCCTATAACGTTTTTGTAAAATGAAACTGAATGATATTTTTAGCGGCAACTACAATGCTGCAGAATGGGAAGCAAAAGGCTATCAATTGCCAAAGTTTAATATTAAAGAGGTACGCGAGAAGACTGCCAAGCAGCCAACCTGGGTACACTTTGGTGGAGGAAACATTTTCCGTGCCTTCCCTGCAGCCATCCTGAACGATGCCCTGAACACAGGAAAGTACGATCGTGGTGTCATTGTGGCAGAGACCTTCGACTTTGAGGTAATTGACAAAGCATATGCTCCTTACAACAACCTCTCGCTCTGCGTGAACCTCTGCTCAGACGGTTCTATCGAGAAGAAGGTTATCGCCAGCGTGACCGAAGCACTGAAGGCCGACCCTCAGTTTGAAGATTGGAAACGATTGGTGGAAATCTTCAAGAATCCAAGTCTACAGATGATTTCGTTCACCATCACCGAGAAGGGTTACACCTACAACGAGGCCGATCTGGCTCGTGGTCTGAAGCCCGTATTCGCAATGGGTAAGGTTTGCGCCCTGTTGCTCGAGCGCTTTAATGCTGGGCAACTGCCTCTCACCGTACAATCGATGGACAACTGCTCGCACAATGGCGACAAGGTGAAAGCTGGCGTATTCGCCTATGCAGAGCGCTGGGTGAAGGACGGACTGGTTCCTGCAGCTTTCCTCGACTACCTGAAAGATGAAAAGAAGATTACCTTCCCATGGTCGATGATTGACAAGATTACCCCTCGTCCACACGAGAAGGTGAAGGAGATGTTGGCTGCTGATGGCTTCGACGACAACAACTACATCGAGACTGAGAAGCACACCTTCACAGCTCCTTTCGTAAACGCTGAAGAAGTACAGTATCTGGTTATCGAAGACAATTACACCAATGGTCGTCCCCCACTCGACTTGGGTGGTGCGCTCTATACCACTCGCGAGACTGTAGATAAGGTTGAGACCATGAAGGTTACTACCTGTCTGAACCCATTGCACACCGCAATGTCAATCTACGGTTGCATGCTGGGCTACACACTGATTTCTGCCGAGATGGCTGACGAGGACCTGCGTCCATTCGTACAGAAGCTGGGGTATATCGAGGCTATGCCTGTAGTAGTAGATCCAGGTGTGCTGAATCCCTACGAGTTCATTGGAGCCGTTATCAATCGTCGTTTGCCTAATCCATTCATGCCCGATGCTCCACAGCGTATCGCCATGGATACTTCTCAGAAGTTGCCCATCCGCTTTGGTGAAACCCTGAAGAAGTACATCGCTCGTGGACTGGACAAGAGCAACCTCGTGCTTATTCCGCTGACGCTTGCAGGCTATGCCCGCTACCTGAAAGGTATCAAGGATGATGGTACATCATTCGATTGTTCACCCGACCCAATGCTCGAGGAACTGCAGGCTATCGTAGCTCCTCTGGAGATTGGCAAAGCCGATCAGGACTGGAGCCCACTGAAGAAACTCTACACCCGCAAGGATGTCTTCGGACTCGACCTCTATGAGGCAGGTCTGGGTGACCAAATTGAAGGTATGGTTAAGGAACTCTATGCTGGGCCTGGAGCAGTCAGGAAGACTCTCCATAAATACGTTCAGGCCAGATAAAGAAAAGAAACAGTCCGAGATTAATTCTCGGACTGTTCTATTACTTCGAAGTGAAACTCTGTAGGAAGTAGAGTCAATTCCTTATATTTCTTACGGAGTTTCTTCAATTGTTTCTCAATTTTCTTCTTATTAGTTGCATAGAACACGATACACACACGATCGGGTTCCTGATACTGTTCTGTCATATGCTCTTTCAACTGATAAGAATAGCTGTCTCGATTCAAAAGGAACTTAGTCTTGGAGTCAATCCATGCTCCTTGTACATCCTGAACATTCGTGATATAAACCACCGAGTCCTTGAAGGAGGCTGAGAAGCCGAACATATAGACATGGGCGGGTTGTATAGGCTTGGCCTGTGCATTCACGGCAAAAGCAGTGAGCACGAGGGCAAGGGTAAACAATTTGATAATCTTCATTGTCCTAAATATGATTTTAATAATTTATTCTTAGTATTGTTACGCAAACGGCGAATAGCCTTTTCCTTTATCTGGCGTACACGTTCACGGGTGAGTCCGTATTTGTTGCCAATTTCTTCCAAGGTCATCTCGGGTTGTCCGATACCATAGAAGGCAGTGATTACAGCACGCTCACGCTCGTTGAGTGTCTGAAGCACGGTAGCTATCTCAGCCCTGAGTGACTCTATCACCAACTGACGGTCAGCCATAGGAGCATCATCGTTGATAAGTACATCCAACAGGCTGTTGTCCTCGCCATCTACGAAGGGAGCATCTACGGATACGTGACGTGCATTGGCCATCATAGCCTCGTCAACCTTATCCTCTGGAATGTCCACACGCTCGGAAATCTCATCGGTTGAAGGACGACGCTCAAACTCCTGCTCAAACTTGCTGAGCATGCGATTAATCTTGCTGACAGAACCTACTTGGTTGAGGGGAACTCGCACGATGCGACTCTGTTCAGCAATAGCCTGCAGGATGCTTTGGCGAATCCACCATACGGCATACGAGATAAACTTAAAGCCACGCGTTTCGTCAAATTTCTCTGCAGCCTTGATCAGTCCGAGGTTACCCTCGTTAATCAGGTCGGAGAGAGAGAGTCCTTGGTTCTGGTATTGCTTCGCCACTGAAACTACAAAACGGAGATTGGCCTTCGTCAATTTCTCGAGTGCCTTACGGTCACCCTTCTTGATACGCTGGGCCAGTTCAACTTCTTCATCCGTGGAAAGCAACTCCTCATGACCTATCTCTTGTAGGTATTTTTCGAGGCTCTCGCTCTCACGGTTGGTAATCGATTTGGTGATTTTTAGTTGTCTCATTACTCCGTTTTTTAGTTAGCGAATGCAAAAGTAAGGTATTTTTTCGGAACTACCAAAAAAATACCTTACTTTTTATTTATACACAGAATTAATACGTGTCAATCCGCATTTATCCGTGTTAAAAATCAATCATTCTGCAGATAAACTACGAAACCACCGCGCTTTCCTGTCGGATAGAGTCCGCGAATGATGAGCATCTGCTCTTTGGCATCCTTGACAGCCTGCTGCAAATCATCAAAGCTACGCATAGGTTGATCGTTAACCACCTGGATGATGAAGCCCTTGGGAACACCGGCTTCCTTCATCTTACCACCATTGACCTTCAGTACTTCCAGACCGTAGCTAATCTCCAGCTGTTTCTTCTGTGAATCGGTAATTGGACGAACATCAATACCAAGGACATCAATATCTGCATTCTTCACCACCTTGGTGTTACCTTGCTCATTCTTCAGAGTCAGGGTTGTGGTATGCTCCTTCTTGTTGCGCAGATAAGTCACCTTCACCTTGTCGCCAGGACGCTTCTGGGCCATTACACCCTGCAGCTCACCAAACTTCTTGATTTTCTGACCGTCGATAGAGATGATCACATCTTCCTTCTGCAGACCACCAGCCTGGGCAGCACCACCTTCTACGACCTCACCGATGTAGATACCTTCCATGGTACCATAGTCTACTTCCTTGCCTTGTTCCTTGTCGGCATCTACCTTGTTGCTCACGTCACCACCCTTGATACCAATCATGGCACGCTGTACAGCACCGTACTTCTTGATGTCATCCACCACCTTATTCATAATAGCGGTAGGAATGGCAAAACCATAACCGATGTTCGAACCTGTGGGTGAAGCCAACATGGCATTGATACCAATCAGCGCACCATTGGTGTTCACCAATGCACCACCAGAGTTACCCTGGTTGATGGCTGCATCCGTCTGAATCATCGAGGTCACACCCTCGCCCATCTGACGAGCCTTAGCACTGACAATACCTGCAGTTACTGTGTTGTTAAGTCCAAGCGGATTACCTACAGCCAATACCCACTCGCCAACCTTCACATCATCGCTGTTGGCAATAGCAATGGCGGGCAAATTCTTGGCATCAATCTTAATCAAGGCCAAGTCGGTGGTCTTGTCGGCACCAATGATACGAGCAGAATACTCCTTTGAGTTCTCATTAAGTGTTACTGTCAACTCGTCAGCGCCATCCACCACGTGGTTGTTGGTCACGATATAACCATCTGCTGAGATGATGACACCTGAACCAGCAGCAGCACGCTTTGGAGTCTGTACCTGACGCTTGCGAGTGCCATTATTATTTCCCTGTCCACGTCCAAAGAAACCACCGAAGGGATCAGAGAAGAAATCCTCGAAAGGATCATTGTACTCCACTGTCTGTGTCTTCGCGTTCTGTACCGATTTAATATACACGACAGAAGGCAGAGACTTCTCTGCGGCATAGGTTAAGTCAACGGGTTGAACTGCAGGGGCTGAAGCTACTGCAGGAGCTGCCTGGGTTTTGTTGCAGGAAGCTGCAGAAAAAGCAATAACCAGCAAATAGAGGGCTGGCATTAAGTTCTTTACCATTTTTCTCATTGTTCTATTCATTTTTAATTGTTACACATTCAGTTTATCAATCTCGTTTCGAAAACTGGTGCAAAAATAAGGCAAAGAATCTAAAAACTGACAGAATGTCGTAATTATTTGTCGCAATTTAACAATTCGACCATTGTATTTAATCGATATTAGAATTTAACGGTTTAATTCTTAAAAATCTGACAAAATTAACTAATACAGTGATTTTAGTTTTATATATAAAAATATGAGCAACTAGGAATCCAGTTGCTCATATTTTGAATTATTCGATTTGTACTCCGGTACGATCTCCTTCATCTTTTTGACCGTAGCCATATCATCATACTGTTTGGAGATTTCGATGAGATCCAGAATCTCCTGGTTCACCTCCTCATAATCATACTGGCGAACCTCAGCAATACGAATCTTATTATGGAACGTAGGCTTGGTACCTTCCATTTCGTTCAGTACCTCCTCATACAGTTTCTCACCGGCACGCAGTCCAGTAAACTTAACCTCGATATTCTTGGCTCCTGACAGACGAATCATTCTATTTGCCAAATCAGCGATACGTACCGGTTTACCCATATCAAAGACAAATATCTCACCACCATTACCTTTCGTACCAGCTTCCAGCACTAGCTTACAAGCCTCTGGTATCAACATAAAGAAACGGATAATGTCTGGATGAGTTACTGTCACGGGTCCACCATTCTTAATCTGTTCACGGAACAAAGGAATAACAGAACCATTTGAGCCTAGTACATTACCGAATCGTGTGGTGACAAACTGCGTTATCTGTGTATTTGAATTTCTAGTTTCCTTATCAGACCATTTATTCTGTTTCAGGGCTCTATCCAAACTCTGTACATAAATCTCACAGATACGCTTCGAACAACCCATGACGTTTGTCGGATTCACGGCCTTATCGGTAGATACCATCACAAACTTCTTCACACCGTATTTCACGGCACAGTCTGCAATAATCTTCGTACCCCAGATATTATTCAGCACTGCTTCTGAGGGATTATCCTCCATCATCGGCACATGCTTATAGGCAGCAGCATGGAAAACGTAGTCTGGACGATATTTCTCAAACACCTCGTTCATTCTACGCTGTCTGCTAATACTGGTCACAATGACCTCAGCCTTGATGTCTGGAAAATCCTTCGCCATCATCAAACGAATGTCATGCTGTGGTGTTTCCGCCTGATCTATCAAAATCATACATGCAGGCTTATAGATAGCAATCTGGCGCACCATCTCCGAACCAATGGAACCTGCCGAACCTGTAATCAGCACCTTCTTTCCTTTCAGCAGTTCTCCAACACTCTTCATGTCCACCTGTATCTCTTCTCTTGGCAGCAGGTCTTCCACCGACACCTCCTTCAGTTGGACATTCGACAGATTCACTTCTGTATCATCTTCGTTCCATTCCTTAGCACCCTCAACCATGAAGATTTTCACGCCAGCGCTAATCAGTATGTCCTGCAACTCTACATTGTTACGGAACTCTCTTTGGCGGAGCGGCGATACCAGTACAGCCTCAATACCCTGACGCTTAATAACGCTTTTCAAGTCATCACTAAGGTTATACACCTTCTCGCCCATCAGGGTGGTATGCTTCAGTTTCGGATTATGCGAGATAAATCCTTTAAGGATAAAGCGCTTCGGACGTACTGTATTGATATTCTTAGCTAACCCTACTCCACCCGACATAGCACCATAAATGAGTACTCTCAGCGCACGCTTGTCAGATGTCGTTACATCGTAAATGGTCTTTGCCATCACACGTGTAAGCCACATTAACAGCGTAGCCATAAAGTAGATTAAGCATATCTGTGTCGTCGTAAAATGAACGAAATGGGCACCTGGTAAATAGTCTGTGAAATAATCTGCAAGAAGTACTAATATTAGCGAAACGCCATTCGAATAGATGACACGCACCAAATCAACAAACGACGAATAGCGCATAATTCCTGTATAGGTATGGAACATGCGGAATCCCACCAGACTCAGCAAGATATATAATATCAAGGTGTTCAGCACTTTCCAGAAGTCTTCTATCAGTCCAATGCGGTTAAACACCCAATAAACCATCATTCCTGACACCATCAAGATGCCACAGTCCAACAAGAAAATCACCCAGTATGGTAGTGAGTTCTTAGTAAAGTACCAATTGAATAGTCTATTTATAAAACTCATAATTCTTTTTGTCTATTCCAAGTACAAAGGTAGTACAAATATCAAATCAGTGCATCAGCCAATTGCTGCAACAGTGCCTCGTCTGCAGCTTTCATGCGTGAGCGGATGGTAACCATGGGCTCAACGATTTCGCAGTCCTTCATGGCCTCAATCATCGTGCGCATCACCTTGCCGGCTGAGGGCGCCCAACTGCCGTTCTCAATGATACCGAACTTACGCTTCTGGTAGTTCTTGATTTGCAGGTGATACAGGAAATCGTGCATCACGGGAAATACGCCTGCATCGTAGCTCGAGGCAGCTACAACGACAGTGGGATAGCGGAAGGCATCCTCGATGACCTCAGCCATATCCTCACGACTCAAATCGCTTACCACTACCTTCTTGGCGCCTTTCTCGCGCAGAATTTCGCCTAAGCGCTCAGCAGCAGCAGCCGTTCCGCCATGTATGCTGGCATAGGCTATCAGGATACCCTCACTCTCGGGCTCGTACTTGCTCCAAATATCATACAGGCGTACGGCCTCTGCCAGGGCCTCACCCTTCAGCACAGGACCATGCAGCGGACAGATGGTCTGCACGTCGATGGCGGCAGCCTTCTTGAGGACACTCTGCACCTGCGCGCCATACTTGCCACAAATATTAAAGTAATAGCGACGTGCCTCACAAGCCCAGTCATCGGTCTCGTTGACCAATGCGCCAAACTTGCCAAAACCATCAGCGCTAAACAGCACCTTATCCGTGGTGTCATAACTCATGATAACCTCTGGCCAGTGTATCATCGCAGCACCAATAAACTGCAATGTATGCTTGCCCAGAGCCAGTGTATCACCCTCTTTTACAGTAATCACACGACCAGTGAAATCGACTCCCTCAAAGAAGTTAGCTAACATCTTCACAGCCTGTGCACTGCATACCAGTTGCACACTAGGATAAGTCTCCAGCATCCAAGCAATGAGTGCCGAGTGGTCAGGTTCCATGTGGTGAGCCACCAAGTAGTCCGGCTGTCTGCCGTTCAGAGCAGCCGTCAGGTTCTTTTTCCACTCCTCACCCTTTCTGCGGTCAGCAGTATCCATCACTGCTATCTTCTCATCATCAATGAGATACGAGTTATAACTCATGCCCTCGGGCACCACATACTGACTCTCAAACAAATCGATGTCCAAATCGTCAACACCGATATACTTTATGCTGTCACTAATTAATTCCATAGTTATGTGATAATAATCTGCGGACAAAATTACAAATAATATTTGAAATATGCAAATAATATGGGTGATTATCGGAAAGAATCACTAAATTTGCAGTCCAAAAGCATAAAACAGAAATGAATACAACGGCTAAAGAGATTATCGAATATATGGAGTCGCTACAGAATGAAGAACAGCGATGCATCCTTATGGGGTTCTTCAAGACAGGTCCTGGCGAATATGGCGAGGGCGACGAATTCCTCGGTCTGAAAGTTCCTCAGACCCGTGAGGTGGTACGTGCCATTTCAAAAGATTTTCCTTTGAGCGAAATCCCAGAGTTATTATTAAACCGCTGGCACGAGGTGCGCCTCTGCGGTTTTCTGATTCTTGTAGCAAAATTCGAGAAACTGGCAACTAAACGCCTTGAAAACAACGAGGAAGCGATGAAAGGTCGTGACGAAATCCTGACGCTATATTTACATTATGCCGAACAAGCTAACAACTGGGACCTTGTCGACCTCTCCGTCCATAAAATCCTTGGCCATTGGCTACTATTACCAAGTAACCTGGGCGATAGAGACTATAAGATAAAGGTATTAGACCATCTGGCCCAAAGCTCCTGCTTATGGAAGCAACGTATGAGCATTGTCTGTTCGTGGAAAACATCACAGATGGGCGACCCCTCGTGGTGCTTGCGCTATGCGGAGATTCATCTCCACCACCCCCACGACCTCATGCATAAGGCAGTTGGTTGGATGCTCCGCGAAATGGGCAAACGTGTATCTATGGACTTGTTAAGAGATTTCCTTCGCCAGCATGCCCACGAGATGCCTCGCACCATGCTCCGCTATGCCATTGAAAAAATGTCAGAGGCAGAGCGAAAAGAATGGATGTCTTGACTATCGCCCATTCTTTTCTGTCATGTATTTCCAATAGCGGCGCGGCATGTCCTGCAACTGCTTGCGAGGATTCATGCGTTCCTTGATGCAGATGGCCTTGAAGTACGTGCGCCACAGGTCCTGGAACAGCTGGTCATTGTCGCTCAGCACGTCTGCATCCATCTTGCCGTTCCGCAGATCAAAGGGAACGGCTGCTTCATCTTCAAACGTAACACGAATAACGATTTTGCCGTCATAGTAATACCCATAGTGCCGCTTAGCATCGTAAATCAGCCACGGCTGGTCGTTGAAGCGGTCCTGAAAATGATCTGTGATGATGGGCAACACATTATGGTCAGGCGAAACGACGCCCAGATACGTACCATCCTTTGCCTTCTGGAAGCGGATGAACTGCTTCATTCTCAGCTGTTCGTGCAACACCCGTCGGGCTATGTTCGTCACGTCGAGCACATCAGCATCAGCAAAGTTCCGCGAAATATCCCCCAACTTAAACACCTTACATATATAATGGAACAACGGCGTGTTCAGTTCCCGCAGTTCCGACAGCCAACTGACGGATATCAGCTTCAGCGCCTCGCGCGTCAGTTTCTTCTCCAGTCCCGTCCACACTCGTCGTGCCTTCTCCTCATCGGTCGTCACGTGATAGGTATGGTCGCAGAACAATGGTAGCGCATCGCCCTCAGCCAGCAACTGCTCAGGTTGCTCCTTCAGATAAAATGCGTCGAACACCGCCGTCAGCAGCCCATCCATTGTTCCGTCAAACACATATACCGTCATTCTCCAAAATCCAGTTTCAGTTGCATTTCTTCCGCAGCCCGTTTCTGCTGTGCTTTCGAGATGAGCAGGGGGCGCAGTCGCTCAGGACGCAGTTCGTTGATGCCGATGATAGGCTGCGAGAACTGTGAGGTCAGTTCGTTGCAGGTAATGAAGTATTTCGCCTTCTTCATCACCACACCCATCTTCTTCAGGTCGAATGATGTCAGTCGATTAAAGCGACGGCTATTCACGATGAGCCAAGCCGACTTGGTGCCGAGGCCAGGAACACGCAGCAATTGCTCGTAGTCAGCGGTATTGATATCCACTGGAAAAAACTCCGGGTGCCGTAAGGCCCACGCAAGTTTGGGGTCTACCTCCAAGTCGAGGTTTGCATGCATCTCGTCTACGATCTCGTCAACCTTAAAGTGATAGAAGCGCATCAACCAGTCGGCCTGATACAGTCGGTTCTCGCGCACCAATGGCGGTTGTTTCAGTACTGGCAGTCGTGGGTCGTAAGTGTTCACGCTCACATAGCCGGAATAATATACGCGACGCATGGTGGGCTGTCCGTAAAGCATCGACGACATCGTCAGAATGTCCTTGTCCGTTTCCTTTGTCGCCCCCACAATCATCTGTGTCGATTGGCCTGCCGGCACGAATCTCGGCGCATAGCGATATTTCCTGCGGTCTTCTTTGTTTTCCAGCACCCCTTGTTGGATGAGCTTCATGGGTTGGAACACACTCTTATGGTCTTTCTCAGGCGCAAGGAGTTTCAGCGACTCCTCCTTGGGAATCTCGATGTTCACGCTCATGCGGTCAGCATAGTGCCCTGCCTCGTTCAGCAGTTCCTGCGAACAACCGGGGATGCTCTTCAGATGGATGTAGCCGTTGAAGCGATGAACGAGACGCAGATCGCGTGCAATGGCAGCTAGTCGCTCCATCGTATAGTCAGGATTGCGCACTACCCCACTCGACAAAAACAATCCCTCGATATAGTTCCTGCGATAGAACTCCATGGTGATTTCCTCCAGTTCGCTCACGCTGAGCGTCGCCCGCTTGATGTCATTCGAGCGGCGGTTGATACAGTAGGCACAATCGTACATACAATAGTTCGTCAACATCACCTTCAATAGCGAGATGCAACGCCCGTCGTCTGCAAACGAGTGGCAGATGCCCACGCCACCTACCGTCGATCCCACCATGCCCTGCTTACCTTTGCGCACGGTACCACTCGACGAGCATGACACATCATACTTCGCCGACTCTGCGAGTATCCGCAGCTTCTCCATTGTCTGTTCTGTCAGCATATCGAGTGCAAAGGTACAGTTTGACCGTCCCAAAAGTCGGGACATCTTTAATTATTTAACATTCTTTATTATCTGATGAGTTTCTCTATCTGTTTCTCCGTCGCCTCAGGCAACAGCTTGCTAAGATGCGCCTTCATCCGCTCGAACGACTCCTGTGGCGTGTGCTCACATCGCAACATGTCACGTCCCAAAAGCGACTCTGGTGTTGTCAACAGCGACCAGCCCCATCCGTATTCGCGCCCATGCTTATCAGTAGGATACACGAAGTCCTCAGTTATGATGCGACAGGCCATCTGCAGGCGTGTCACGTAGCCATCGAACTTGCTGCGCATCTTAGGACCATCGAAACCACAGGCAGCTCGCAGTTCGCGAGTTATCAAATTGCCATGTTCAGCCAATGTCAGCAAGATAATCTCTTCGATACTTCTCGAGGCACGACGATAATTGCACAAATCGGGCCACCACTCCTTGCTCACAAACCCAGCCTTGCCTGCAAAGAACTTGCCATACACACACCGGCCCTCAGTGACGATAGGTCCCTTCCACTTCCACAACGGCCAATCCCATCCGCCATCATCAAACACCACATAGCGATTATCCTTATCCACTAGTTCCTCGGCAGAATAGCCACGAATGCCACTATCCAGTAGCGGCAGGAACCCTACCTCCTGAATCAGGTCCATCAGTTCCGGACAACTATGTATCTCATCGTTTCTCATATTCTTACTGTTTTTCTGATGTTTTCTTTTGCAGTGTCGGGTTGCATCGCGATATCGAGGGGTATTCCAGGAGGATTAATGCAGGCGACACGAGAGAAACCAGCATCAAGGAGGATTTGTTCGTCAGCTATGCGGCCGGCTATAAGCATTACAGGAACATTTTGTTTTCTTGCTCGCTGCAAGATGCCGAAGGGCAATTTTCCCATGAGCGTTTGGCGGTCTGCAGAGCCTTCACCTGTGATGACGAGATTGGCATCTTGTAACAGGTCATCGAAATGGATGGTATCTAACAGAAGGTCAATGCCAGAGCGACACTCGGCATTCATGTACTGCAGGAACGCATATCCCAAGCCTCCTGCTGCACCTGCGCCAGCCATGTTCTGGCAATCGCGTCCCAGATGCTTAGTAGAAGCCTCCGCAAAGTGTTTGGCGCGAGCATCAAGGGCCTCAACCATTTCGGGTGTTGCGCCTTTTTGTGGCCCAAAAATATGTGCAGCACCATTCTCGCCACAAAGCGGATTGGTGACATCCGTCGCTATCGTGAAACGTACATCTTTATAATCTGCATTTTCAATTGCTTCAAGCATCCCTATGCCGCAGTCGCTGGTGGCACTACCGCCAAGTCCTACGATGATGTGCTTGCAGCCTCGTCTTATGGCATCTACCACCAATTGACCAGTACCGTAACTCGTGGCCACCATAGGGTTGCGCTCTTCGGGCTTGAGCAACGTTAGTCCACTGGCCTTGGCAATCTCTATCACCGCCGTATCGCCCTGTATGAGATACTGTGCCACGATAGGCCTCATCAGCGGGTCTTTCACGTTGACCTCTACTATCTCGCCGCCTATCTCAGCACGGAACGCCTCCAGCCATCCCTCACCACCATCGCTCACAGGCACCTGCACGACCTTTGCTTCAGGCATTCTATCGAGAATACCCTCACTCGCTGCTTGATTAGCCTCAGTCGATGTCAGACAACCCTTGAACGAATCGATCGCTACGATAATCTTTTTCATACCTTATCCAATCCCTCAATAAACCTGTCAAAGTCAGAGAGAATCTTATTTTCTTCCATATTCTTATAACGTTTTCGATTTCCGTACTATTGTATGCGTTCGGCTCTGCCGCATGACTTGTCCCACAACCTAATTCGGTACAGGAACCTGTCCCAGCGTCCTCGCTACGATATTGCTTCATGATCCGCACGTTGATAGGTCCTGTTCTTGTTGCCTCCATGTGCCTCCAGATAGCCAAACTCGGTGAGTTGGCGTAGGTAG
>CACZMV010000021.1 GCA_902782305.1 uncultured Prevotellaceae bacterium | reverse complement strand
CCAGGAGAAGAAGGTGTTCGCAGAGGCCTCGACCCACAGCGGTATCTCTGCAGGTGTGATCAAGGCGGCTTGGGATGCCGCAGGTGAAGTAATCCGCACATGGGCCACTGAGGGTCACTCGGTACCCCTGCCCGGTCTGGGAACGATGCGTTTCAGTGTCCGCTCGAAGGCGGTGGCTGAGCTGGAGGACGTGAAGGCCAACCTGATTACTACCCGTCGCATCATTTTCACTCCCAACACGGACGTGAAGGACGAGCTGAAGAACACCGCTATCCAGATTACCTGTCTGGACGAGGACGGCAACGTTCTGAAGCGTGTCACCTCTGGCGACAGCGGCGAGATTGAGGACAACGAGAACGGCGGTAGTTCTAATAACGACAACGTCGACAACGGGGACAACAATGGAAACCAAAACCAGGGCGGTAGCGGCTCGCTGACTCCTTCGCTGACTTCGCCCACCATTAGCGGTAACACGCAGTTCACCGACTCTACTCAGGTGAGCATGAGTGGTCCTGACGGTGCTGAGATTCACTACACCACCGACGGCAGTGTGCCTACGGCTGAAAGCGCAGTGTACAGTGAGGCATTCTCCCTAAGCGCTACGACCACCGTGAAGGCTATCGCCATCAAGGACGGACAGTCGAGTGAGGTTGTGAGCAAGGTGTTCACCAAGTCCAGCGGCGGCCTGGACGAATCGTATTGTTGAGGTAGCGGTGAAGGTGATAGTAGCCGCTCTCACAGCCTTCCTGACGGCCATCACAACGACCTCGTGTATGGGTCACGGACCGTTCTAGCGGGCTTCGCCCTAGTGAAACGCTTCGCTAGTGAAGAGTGAAGAGTGAAGAGTGAAGAGTGAAACGCTTCGCTAGTGAAGAGTGAACAGTAAAAAGTGTAAGAAAGGGGGCGCATCCATCAAGATGGTGCGCTCCCTTTATTGTTGTTACGGGGGACCCAATGATTATTCCAAAGGAAGGATCAAGGGGTCGGTTCATGGTGATTATCAGAAAGCAAAGCAGGCACGGATAATGCAAGCGTGGGATTTGGTAGCATGGAACAATGCGTAGTCGGCAACGTTATGGTATAAATCTACAAACCAGTATTCATCCATACCCAGATAGGTCGTAGGAGTTGAAGTCCCTACTTCATCTTCCCATGGCAATTTACAGCTGTCGCCAAACACGGCCAACATGTCGTTTATGTTCTTATAATTTTCTTCTGAGCCGCTGGTGGCTTTGAATATCTGCTTAAACTCAGACTGAGCGGGTACCCTCCATGTATATCCCGTGACAGCTGGCGTGTGTTTTGCTGCTCCGTCGGGACCGTTGGCTGTGTACCAGTCCATTTTTTGGGGTTCATTGGCAAGGGCGATGACAATACCGTTGAAACCATTCTTGTAGGCTACCATACCGGCTGCAGTAACGCCCTGGGGCAGGTTGTCCTTATCGCTGGCGGCATAGGCCTTTCCGTCGGAGCCCACTAACATGCCCGGCGCGGATGTATAAAGTGCGTTGCCAGTTGCCAGCTTCTTCACGACTTCGTCCACCAGATTGCCATTGGCCTTGCGGAGCATACCGGAATAGCTGCCATTAGTCACGTTCACAATGCCGTTGGTCAGCGTCATGTTGGTGTTTCCTACGTTGGTCATGTTGCCACCATAGCTGTCGCCAGCACCACGCTTCAGTGCCACTATCACATCAGTGGCGCTATCGCTCAGCGTCACGGTACCGTCAGCAAGCATTTGCCATGTGAATCCAGCATCCTTAGGACCACCATAGACTGCCACTGGATTGCTGTCTGTATCGTTGAAAACACCCAGATATATGCATCCGGTGTGATCAGCATTGACCTGTACGGCCAGCAGCACGCGACTAAAGGGAACATTATCCTCCGTCACGTCGGCATATTCAAACTCATCCCACCACAGACCGACAAGACTCTCCTCCATATCCTGTGGGGCAGGAGTTACAGCATTGTCGTTATTCGATGTACACGCTGTGAATAAACTCGTACCGCAAACAAGGGTGGCGGCAATCACCCATTGCATCAACTTATTCATTGTTTAACTTTTTATGTTATAATTAATAATGCACAAAGATAAATAAAATATGAAAGAAACAACCACAAAATTATCAAAAATTTATTTTTTTGCTAATTTTGAAACTGATTTTGCAGATATTGAAAGTCACATTGCTGTTTTTGAAAAAATGTCTTGCAGATTTCGCACACAAAAACACACTAATAATGAGACAAGTCCCCTGATCTACTCAACTTGGGGCAGAACTGAACAGTGAATAGTGAACAGTGAACAGTGAACGTTATGAAGACGAATCGTATTGTTGAGGTAGCGGTGAAGGTGATAGCTCTCTGACCTAAAGGTACAGAGTGTGGCGTTGCGATGTATGGGGCATGGACCGATTCCGATGTAAGAGGGAAGAGGTAAGATGTAAGAATGGGGACTGACAGAAAATCTGTCGGTCCCCCACTCTATTTATGTAACACGGTGCCTGACATACCGATCCCCAATGTTCCGATCCCCAATGTTCCCGGAAAACAAATACAAAGAAGAGAGCGTAACACCAACTTTTTGTGAAAAGACTTTGAACTTTCAATTTTATTCACTATATTTGTCCCCATATTGCTAACAATAAAAAGCCAAAACAAGAAAAATATGAAAAAACTTAGAATCCAAATGATGCTCGCAGCCACCCTTCTTGGTGGCGCTTTGAGCCTGTTTACAGCATGTGTAAAAGAGGATAACACAAGTTTTCCTACCACAGACCCTTCGACTGATTGGGAGAAGACAGACCAGCTGCAAGTAAAGGTGACAGCCGATGTGCCCACGGCAGTGCTGAGTTCCTTTGACGCGAAGTCTATGGGCGGTGCGTTGGTGCGCCGTCTGCCCAAGACTACGAGCAGCCTTGATGCTGACACGAAGATGGTTCTGATTAAGGGTGAGGACATCTTGAGCAGACCAATGACTGAGTGGTTTGAGATGGCAAAGATATACCTGCGCGGCGGATATATAGCCGTGGAGAAACCCCACAATGCGCACCTGGTGAACGTGATGGAGCAGCTGTCAGCAAAGTTTGCGCAAGCTACTCACGCCATTCTGACCGAGGACGACGGTAGCGGTATTATCATTAACTATAACCCGTCCAACAGTCAGTCTGCCAATGCTGTCAATGCCGAGGCAGAGCGCTTCAAGGCGCGCATTGCCAACATCAATGCTCTGGCATCCACCCGCAGTGGGGTAGGCGATGCAGCACCGGTTGCCGAGATGGTCATCTTCTCCCGTATGGGCTATTATCAGTGTGCACCTTATGGCACCAGGACTATTACTTATACTGTAACAAATACAGATGGTTCGAACAGCACCAAGACAAAAACCATCACGCAGGAATATGACCAATGCAGCAGTGGCTACCTTGCCGATGGTGCAGCGCAGTGGCTGAACAATCGCGACGCAGCACAGCAGGTGCGCAGGGCGAGCAACCGAGCTGACGGCAACGATGCCATCAACAGCCTGATGAGCGCCAGCGAGGAGCACACCTATCAGAATGCGCTCGCTGCTGTTTTGGTTAACAAAGACAAGGATGGTAATAAAATCCTTGAGGTGAACAATCCTCTCAAGAAGGACAATGCCTATCAGGAAATCATCCGCGTATGGGGTGTTCATAACATGGAGACCAACAAAGACTATTATTACACAGAGCAGAAGGTTGTAGCCTCAGTTGGCGGCAAGCGTGAAGGCGATGACCTCTGGGATGCCTCAAAGACACTCTATAGAGGTCCGTATGAAAGCAACAAGTGGATAGGCGCGGAAAAAGACAGATATAGCGACCCAGACAAAGTATTAGACTTCGAATTTCCCGATGATGGCTACAGTTTTGGTTATATGGGCTGTGTCGTATATGGTGCTTGGTTTAACAAGGGTGATTTCTCGCTTAACCTTACAGGAAATGGCAGCATACAACTCGAAGATGCTATCCCTGATACTGACAACAACAACATCAGCCGTTCTGTTGCCGTTGGTACAACACAATCATCAACCAATACCATTGGTGGCTCCTTTGGCCTCGGTTTTGTAGGAAGTAATCCAAGTGGTTCACTCGGACTCAATTTCTCTCATGGTTGGACAACAGGCACAACATACACCATGACAACTACGGAAAATGCAAAGGAGTTGAAATGTGTGAAGAATACAGAGGGCAACAAGGTAAGCTGGACCTACGAATGTGGCAAGACTGATATGGGAGATATTGGGAGTGAATACACACATGCCATTGCACCAGATGCTCTTACCACAGATGTCAATATAGACAACCAAGCATGCTGGTCTGTTGCTAATCCAGAAGGTGCTTACACCTTAGAAACATACCATATGCCAACGATGTGTTCATTTGTTGCAACCTGTACAGATTCTCATGACGATCTTTCTGAACCGATTTTTTTTAAAAATGGCTTTAAATTATGTTCCACCTCTTCTACGGATGCCAACAACAATACCGTTTCCTACGAGCTCTTGGTGCCAAACCGCTCAAAGCAGACATGGTACATGGATGTGGACTTCCCGGAGTTGGGACAGGATGGCTACAAAGGCGTGAAAGACGAACTGACCGACGCCCTGAAGACGCAGTTCCCTGACATCTATCAGCCCACCATCGTGCTTGCCGACCAGACGCCTGAGAGCGAGAACACCATCCAGCGCCTGGTGGACACGTCGAAGAAAATGCTCAGCGACCCCAACGCCCTGCAGACACTGAAGGGCTATGCCTTGGACAGAGGCGTATCGCAGTTCACCATCAAGTGGTACTGCACCGATGGCAATCACGCAGAGCCCTACACGATGACTGTGCAAGCCAAGTAAAAAGTCTGCATCGAAAAATCTATAACGACCAAACAAAGAGGAACTGGCATCAGTCGCCAGTTCCTCTATTGTTTAGATGGCTCTTGTAAACTGTACGTCACGAATGCTTGAAGACGAAGCGGACGAAACAAGTTCCAGTCTCCCGTGGCACCAGTCCCCGTGGCAGTTTTCCAGGCCCTTGATTCTCTATTCAAATAGTGGCAATCTGCCGATGTCCCATGAAAGGAACTCATCTATAGGTATGCCACCAGAACCTACAATAAAAGACTGGACAGGGTGAAACTTATCACGAAAAACGGACAATCCCTCATTACTGGTTCGTCTTCCACTCTTAACTTCTATGGCAATGCAACGTTTGTCGTACTCGATGATGAAGTCCACTTCATCTTCCCTTTCACGCCAATAATAGAGCTTGTAGTCGTATTCATCGGCCTGGTTTAGGAGATAGGCACCAACTGAACTCTCTACCCAACGTCCCCAGAGTTTAGGTGTAGTATATGCTTTGTTAAAGGTCATACCGCTCTGCACGGAGAACAGTGCCGCGTTGTAAACCATCAGTTTGGGGACAGAGTTATACTTACGAGCATTGTCAGAAGCATATTTGTTTAACCCACACAATAGTCTCGATTCATCAAGCGTTGTCAGATAACTCGCTAATGTCGTAACGTTACCCGCATCCTGTAGCTGCCCTAACATCTTGTTCAGTGAGAGTTCTTCGCTCGAGTAGGCACATCCCAGTTCAAATAGTTGTTTCATCAAGGCTGGTTTATAGATGACCTTTGTCCGTAGCACATCTTTTTCTATCGCTGGAGCGACAATGCTGTCCTTGATATATTTCCGCCATCTACGCTCGTCCTTAATATACATAGCACCTCCTGGATAGCCACCAAAATAAATATACTGGTCAACATCAAGATTGAATGCCTCATGCATTTCTGCGAAACTCCAATGCGGCATTCTAATCAGTTCGTACCTTCCAGCCAACGATTCCGTCAGACCGTCTTTTAGCAGCAGTCTGGAAGAACCAAGAATGACCACCTTCATGTTGAGGTCATTGAAACTGTCTTCGTCCCATTCTTTCTTGACAGCCTCGCTCCAATTGTCGATTTTGTGAACCTCATCGATAACGAGCAGATATTCTTCTGCTTGAGCCACTTTCATACGAGCCCTGGCTGTAGCCCATGTCTCACCAATCCAAGCAGTATGAGCGTGGTCGATATTGTCGGCACTGACAAACATATAAGGAATGGTGATAGCCTGAAGGACCTGCTTGACCATTGTAGATTTACCAACCTGACGAGGACCAGAGACAACTTGAATCTTGTTCCTAGGTTCCAATAGTCTTGCTTCTAATTCTTTAAATTGCGCTCTTTTGAACATAACTCATTGATTTTCTGCTGCAAAGATACGCAAAATTCTCAAATCTACCAAACAGAATTCTCAAAAGTTTATCACAAAATTCTCAAATTGGTCAACACATGTCATGTACCAAGTACCTGACACACGTCGAGAAGGCAGGAAATTGTTACGTGCTAGTCACGAATGCTTGAAGACGAAGCGGACAAGGATGTAGTTGACGGGTATCGAGACGGCATAGACACCCACGGGAGCCATGGTGGTGCTTAGACCCATCTTCAGGAAGACATTGAGGAGAACCATCTGCAGCAGGTAGTTGACAATGTGGGCCACACCGAAGCCTGCGCCATTCTTGACGTTGGCCTTAGAACGAAAGATGAAGTAGGCACTCATGTAATAGTTGAACACAAAGCCGGCGATATAGCCTGCCGTCCAAGAGATATTGACATCAATGACCAGCTGGAGCAGCCAGTAGACGGCATAATGGATGGCGGTGACCAGCACACCCACTATGGAGAAACGAATCATCTCGCCTAGGGACTGACGATCGAGGGGGACTCCAAACAACTTCTTACTGGGCATTCGACTCTTTCTCCTGACGTTTGTGACGAAGGAACTCCAAGCGCTCCAAAGCGTATTTGTGGGAACGGTAAATCTGGAAACGATAGACCACGCAGGCCAGCGTGAAATAGGCGGCTACCTGAATCCACAGGATGCGATATTCAGTGGCGACATCGTAGAGGGTGGCGCCCATGGTGTTGACACGCACATAGGCTCGGCAACCGAAGGTGCTGGGGAAGAGCCACGAAACGCCCTGCCAATAGCCGGGGATATTGGACTGGGGCCAAGAGACACCGGTCATGAACAGCAGGGGCACACTGATGAAGACCATGAGCAGCATGACATTCTCGCGATACTTGACGAGACAGGACACCACGATGCCGAAGAAGATGCACGCCAGGGTGTAGGGCAGCATGAGGTGGAAAAGGGTTTGCCAAGTGGCGAGATGGGGGAAATTGAACAAGCGCGGAACCACAATGGACAACCACGTGCCCATGATGCAATAGACCATGAAATAGCACAGGGACTTGCCCAAGACAATGACAAAGGTATTGTCGTAACGGACATCGCCAATGGGAATGAGGTTGCGATAGGGATTCTCGTCGCGGGCAGTACCGGCAGAGAGTCCGATGCCGAGCACGAGGGTCTGCTGAAGAATGAGCATCAGCACGGCAGGAAGCACAGACGAGCCATAGCCGCCCTGGGGATTGAAGATGGCCACATCGTCGTAGTCAAGAGGACGGGTGGAAATGGCTTCTTCGCGGGCTGTATAGGCGCCTCTAAGCTTCTTCTTGATATCATTGCCCATCTCCATGGTGACGGTCTGGGCGGTCTGGAAAATGGCTTTATAGGTGAGCATCAGGCTCATGTCGCAATAGACGCTGATGACGCCTTGTTCCATGCGGTTGACTTTCTCGGCAAAGTCGCTGGGAATGAGGTAGACGCCCTTGACCAATTGTCGGCTGACCAAAGACTTGGCCTCATCCATATCCTGAGCGTAATAGGCAATGCGCACATCGGGGGAAGCGTCGCACTGACGCAGGAACTGGCGCGAGAGGAAGGAGTGGGACTGGTCGACCACACAGACGGGCACTTCGTGGACAGCCTCGTTGTTGTAAATCCACGAATAGAGCAACGGATAGGCCAAAGGCACCAAGAAGAAGAAGATAAGTACTCCTTCATCCTTGATGATGCGCTTCACCTCCTGACGCCAGATGTAGCAGACATCCTCTATACCTTGATATATACTATGGAATATAGACATAGGTGAGCATTGCGTTTTTAATCTTACTGGCCACTATCCAAGGCAACAGGATGAAGCCTAACAGGGCAGCAAAGTGGAACCATACCTCGACAAGGGGGAAGCCATTGAAGATGCAGGCTTGGTAAAGCATGAAATAATGGCGCAGGGGGAACAGCCACGCGAGCGACTGCAAGGCAGCGTCCATGCCCATAGCGGGGAAGGCGGAACCGGCCATCGAGATGCTGAGCACAGCCCACAGTGAACAGACACTCATAGACATACGGAGCGAGGGCATGAGTCCGAAGGCAAAGATGCCGAAGCCTTGGGCTGCCATAACGTGCATGAGGCCTAAGAGCACCAACATCCAGGGACTGCCCTGATGGGGAAAGCCCAGATGGAAGAACACATAGAGCTGATAGCCAAAGACGATGGCGAGCCAAATCAAGGTCTGGGGCAGGAACTTGCCCACCAGCGCGATGGTGACGTTATTATCGGCCATGGCCAGCCAATTCTTAGAGGAGGCAAACTTCAACTCGGTACCTAACGAATAGGCGGAGATGAGGAAGATGAAAATCATCAGAATGCCCGGAACCATGACCGTGGTGAGGTAGACATTATAGCTGCTCCAGGGATTGGCAATCTGATGCAGGTCGATGGTGATGGGTTGCAAGAGGGTTTGTATCTGCTTGTCGGTGAGTCCCTTAGCGCGCATGGTGGCTTGTCCTAACGCTGCAGAACCAAGACTGGAGATGGTCTTCATATCCTTCATAATCATGGAACCTGCAACCATGGTGGTGTAGGTGTAATAATAGGATATCTTGGGCTGTCGGGAAGCCAGCAACTTAGAGGTGGTTCCCTTGGGAATATACAGGAAACCGTAAATCTCGTTGCGCTGGATGGCCTGACGCGCCTCGGCCACACTGGGATAGTGGGCCACGACCTTCGACATCTGGAATCCATCAAGCTTGCGCTCCAAGGCGCGCGTGGTGGAGGTATTGTCTAAATCGACAATGCCCACGGGCATAGAGGTAGGCAGGCCGTCGTCCAGCAACGTGGTGAAGAAGATAATCACCAAAATGGGAAACAGCACCATGCAGAAGCGGTAGATGTGATTCTGACGCAGAATCTGCAACTCACGCATCATGACTTCATATATCTGCCCGAGAACTTTCATTCCTCATTTCTCATTACTCATTTCTCATTTAACAATGAGCGACATGCCTGGACGAAGTCCGTCAAACTTCTCTGTGGGACGGGCCTTTACCTCGAAGGTCTTCAGGTCGTACTGGCCGTTAGCCTTGGTGGCTTTCCATACGGCAAAGGAGCCCTGGTCTTTCATATAGTAAACCTTCATCTCCACATTCTTGTTGAAAGCGGGTACGAAAGCGGTGAATGTCTTACCAATCTCCAGACCGTTCAGCTGGTCTTCACGAACATTGAAGGTGCCCCAGAGGTCGCTCATGACGGCAATGGTCATGATGGGAGAACCGGTACCTACCAATTCGCCCACCTTGGGATAGATGTCGGTAACCTCGCCCTCCATCTGGGCAATCTGTACGGTTTCGTGGATGTAGGAGTTGACCTCATTGACAGCACCCTTGGCACGGCCCACCAAAGCGGCAGCGGCCTTCTTGTCCTCGTAGCGGGCACCGTTCTTGGCCATCTCATACTGGCTCTCGGCAGCCTTGTACTGGGCTTCCATGGCCTTGTAGTTGGCATACACCTCGTCGCGCTTCTGGGCACTCATCACGCCCTCGTCGAAGAGACGCTGGATGCGCTGGTATGACTTCTCGGCAATCTCCAAGCCTGCCTTGGCCTGCTGCATGAGCTGGAAAGCACCCTGAATCTGCTCCTGACGGGCACCATTGCGAGCCATCTCCTCCTGAGCAGCAGCGGCATTCTCGGCACTGCGGGCCTGCTCCATCTTGGCACGAACCTCAGGGGCATCGAGAATGGCCAGCGTATCGCCAACCTTCACATAGTCGCCCTCCTTCACTCTAATCTCCAAGATACGTCCGGGTACCTTGCTGGATACACGATATTCACTCACCTCTACCTGACCTTGAATCAGCTCAGGGTCGCGGCCTATGGCAAAGAATCCGATCAGGGCCACAACGGCCACCACTGCGGAAAATCCGATAATAGCTAACAGAATATTGTTATGCTGTGTTTTTGCACTCATCTTGATATTTACTATTTGACGATTTTACTTTTCACTGTTCACTTTTCACTATTCACTATTCACTAGCGAAGCGTACCCAGCGCCTTCTGCAGGTTCACCTGGCTGAGTTTGACATCAATCTCGGCATCAATCTTCTGCGACTGAGCCTGGAGCCAAGCGGTCTGCGCCTCCATGACGGTAGTGGAAGAGATGACGCCCTCGCTGAATCCCAGATTGGCGGTGCGCAGGTTCTCGTTGGCACGCTCAATGCTGGCCTTGGCCATCTCCAGTTTCTTGTTGGCTTCGCTCACCTGGAAGGCACTCTGGTTGACTTGCAACTCTATCTTCTCGCGAGCTTCCTCCTTCTGCAGGGTAGCAATGGTGGTGGCACCCTTGGCAGCACGTACCTTATAGGCTACATCGCCCCAGTTCCAGATGGGTACGCGAACCAGTACGCCGACATTCCAGACGCCAGCAAACTTCTTCTCGAAGCCATTGAAGACATTGGGATTGCTAACCATATAGCCTCCGGTCAACAGCACCTGAGGAAGATTGCCTGCCTTGAGGATGTTGGTGGTCTGCTTACCCATATCGACCATATTCTGGAGCATCTTCAGCTCGGGGCGGTTCTCCACAGCTTGCTGGAAATCAGCCTGAGGGGTGACCTCTACCGTTTCGAGGTTGTCGGTTTCTTCCTCGGCCAGCACAATCTGCTCGTCGACAGGAATGCCGCAGAGCTGACAGAGCAGCATCTTCGAAAGGGTCAGTCCGTCGCTCACCTTGAGCATGGCCATCTCGGCCTCGTTCACCTTCACGCTGACACTCAGACCGTCAGAACGGGTGGCTACGCCTTCCTTGATCATCTTCTGGACATCGCCATCCAACTTCTTCACCAAGTCGAGATAGCCCTGTGCCAACTTCTGCTTATGGCGCAAGGAAACCACTTGCCAATAGGCTTGGTCGATATGATAAAGGGTGGCCTGGCGCTTTGCCTCAGCGGAATTGGCTGCTAACTCCTCGCCAGCATCAGCCAACTTGTTCATGGCCACAATAGCACCACCCATGAAGACGGGCTGCGTGAGCAGAATGGCACCAGCCCACAGATTGCGGGTGTCGGTGCGGAAGGCATTCATAATGTTCTGGCCACTCAAATCCAGGAATGATGCCAAATTGGTCAAGTCGGTACCTAACCGTTGCTGCAAGGCTGCGGGCAATATCTGGGCATAGGGGCCCACACTGCTCAAAATACCATTCTTCAGATTGGAGCCCAAGGAATTCAGGGCTTCTTTCTGATCGTCGTTCAGGATGGAAACCTCCTTGCTGGTGTACTCATAGCCACCCAGCGCGCTGATATGGGGCAGGTACTTGGTACGAGCCGACTTGCGCACATTGGCTGCTATTTCCTGCTTGACACGCGAGATGCTCATCTGCTTGTTGTTGCGAAGCGCCATAGCCCGGCAACTGTCGAGGTTCAGCAACCGCTGAGCACCCACCGTCTGAGCCATGCCTGCCAAGAGGATAAAACCTAAGAGTCTTCTCATTATTATTACTTAAAAACGTGATAAATTTATCTTCAAAACGGTGCAAAGATAAAATTTTTCTATGAAACTGGCAAAAAAATGATGCTAGTTTATAAATTTTTATTATATTTGCAACAATATTGACTGCTAACAGAAATAACGATGAGCAAACAAGGCTTTTTCTACAGGGTTTTTGACCTATATTACGATGGGTTCCGCAACATGAAACTGGGGCGCACGCTATGGGCTATTATCCTGATTAAGCTGGTGGTCATCTTCGTGATTCTGAAGCTGTTCTTCTTCCCTAACTTCATCAAGCAGCATGCGGAGAAGGGGGAGGAATCGGAATTTGTTGCAAGTGAAATCCTTAAAAGATAAATGCTATGACGAATCTATTTCTAAACATTGACGCAGGCTCCATTGACTGGGCCAGAGCGCAATTCGCACTGACAGCCATCTATCATTGGCTGTTTGTACCCCTAACCTTGGGATTAGCGGTGATTATGGGCATTGCCGAGACTTGTTGGTATCGCACGCGCGACACTTTCTGGCGCGACGTAGCACAATTCTGGCAAAAGCTGTTTGGCATCAACTTCGCCATGGGTGTGGCCACAGGTATCATCCTGGAGTTTGAGTTTGGCACCAACTGGTCGAACTATTCCTGGTTTGTAGGCGACATCTTCGGAGCACCACTGGCCGTAGAGGGCATTGTGGCCTTCTTTATGGAATCGACCTTCGTGGCAGTGATGTTCTTCGGTTGGAAGAAAGTATCGCCTGGATTCCATCTGGCTTCCACATGGCTGACAGGACTGGGCGCCACCATATCAGCATGGTGGATTCTGGTGGCTAATGCGTGGATGCAGTATCCGGTGGGGTGCGAGTTCAACCCCGACACCATGCGCAACGAGATGGTATCGTTCATGGACGTGGCCTTGTCGCCCTTTGCCATCGACAAGTTCTGCCATACCGTTATCTCAGCGTGGATTATAGGTGCCGTCTTCGTGGTAGCCGTTTCCTGCTGGTATCTGATGAAGAACCGCGAGCTCAAGCTGGCGAAGGAGAGCATCAAGATTGCCGTGATTGTGGGACTGATAGCCTCACTAGGTGCTGCAGCAACAGGACATAAGTCGGCACAAAGCGTGGCCGAGGTGCAGCCTATGAAGCTGGCTGCCATGGAGGCGCTGTATGATGGTGGCGAGGGCGTAGGACTGACACTGGTGCCAAAGATAGAAGTGCCTAACGCTCTGTCGTTTATGGCTACCAACGACTTCAACGGCTATGTTCCCGGCATCAACGACCTGCTGAATGGTTACACCACGCCTGATGGCAAGAAGGAGCCCAGCGTGGAGGAGAAGATAGAGATGGGTAAGCAGGCCATTACGGCACTGGCTGAATACAGAAAGGCCAAGAAGGCAGGGGCCGACGAAGCGACACTGGCACCTTATCTGAAGACCATCAAGCAGAACATGAAATATTTTGGTTATGGATATGTGAAGGACAAGAAAGACGTGGTTCCACCTATTGCCGTCAACTTCTGGGCATTCCGCATCATGGTGGGACTGGGTTGTGTGTTCATCCTTTACTTCCTGATAATGGCACTGATTTCATTCAAGATTCCATTCATCACCATTACCACGCGCAGACTGCTGGCCACTTTCGGCATTCTGCCTGAGACAGCAGCCGACGAGCAGGAGATTACATGTCTGCCCGCATGGCACTATTGGGTGGCCATCATCCTGGTACCCCTGGCTTACATCGCCTCGGAGAGTGGTTGGCTGGTGGCTGAGTTCGGACGTCAGCCCTGGACTATTCAGGACATGTTGCCCACATGGGTAGCCGTGAGCGACATTAACGGATGCAGCGTTGCCCTGACCTTCTTCCTCTTCCTCTTCCTATTCACGCTGATGCTGGCGGTGGAAATTAACATTATGTTGAAGCAGATCAAAAAAGGTCCGACTACGAAGTAATCACAAAGTTCAAAGTTCTTAGACCTAAAGGTCAAAGCGACCAAGGTCGATTATAAAGTTTAAAGTTCAAAGACTATGACATACGAATTCTTACAGCACTACTGGTGCTTCGTCGTTGCCTTGTTAGGCGCATTACTAGTATTCTTGCTATTCGTACAAGGTGCCAACTCGATGGTGCGCTCCATAGGTCAGACCGACGAGGGGAAACGCCTCGTCATCAATTCCACAGGACGCAAGTGGGAGTTCACCTTCACCACACTGGTTACCTTCGGAGGAGCCTTCTTCGCTTCCTATCCGCTGTTCTACTCGACCTCGTTCGGTGGAGCTTACTGGCTGTGGATGATTATCCTGTTTACCTTCGTGTTGCAGGCTGTGAGTTATGAGTTCCAGAACAAGCTCGGCAACTTCCTCGGTGCTAACACGTTCCATTGGTTCCTCGTCATCAACGGACTATTAGGTCCGCTGCTCTTAGGCGGTGCCGTAGCGACCTTCTTCGAGGGTAGCAACTTCATCGTTACCAAAGAGAACCTGATTGATGCAGGGTCGTTTACCCCCATCATCTCGCGCTGGGCCAATGCCTCTCACGGGCTCGACGCCCTACTGAATCAGTGGGTACTGATCTTCGGACTGGCCGTCATGTTCCTGGCTCGCATATTGGGTATCCTCTATATTATTAATAATGTAGACGACAAAGAAATACGAGAGAATGCACACAGCCGCTTGTTCGGACAGTTTGTCTGCTTCCTGATTCTCTTTGTGGCCTATCTGGTACACCTGCTGTTGAAGGACGGATTTGCCTACAACGACGAGGGCGTCATCTTCATAGAGCCTTACAAGTATCTGCACAACTTCTTGGACATGTGGCCACTCACCATTATCTTGCTCATCGGCGTAGTGCTAGTGCTCTACGGTACGGTCAAGTCGGGAATCCAAAAGACGTACACCAAGGGCATTTGGCCTGCCGGCATCGGCGTGGTGCTCGTTGTGCTGCCCTTGCTACTTATGTCAGCATGGAACCATACCGCTTACTATCCTTCTACTGCCGACCTGCAGTCGTCGTTGACCATGGCGAACTCATGTTCGAGCGAGTTTACCCTGCGCACCATGTTCTACGTATCACTGCTCGTGCCCTTCGTATTGGCATACATTGTCTATGCATGGAGAGCCATTGACAAGAAGAAGTTGGACAAGCAAGAAATCATTGATGATCACGCATATTAAACTATGACACCCAATGAACAACGTAATGAACGATTAGGCGCCAAGATGGTGAAAGCCATGCAGCGTCGCCATTTTGACGCCTACTATTGTGCCACAGCCAGTGAGGCAAAGGCGAAAGTGAATGAACTGATTCCCGACGGAGCCAGTGTAACCTGGGGTGGTACGATGACGGTTCGCGATATGGACATTCCCAAGATGCTGCAGGAGCGTGGCACGCTGAAGGTATGGGACCGCGACTTGGTAGAAACGCCTGAGGAGAAACAGGAGATGTATCTGCGTGCCTTCCAGGCAGACTATTATCTGTCGTCAGCCAATGCCATTACAGAAGATGGTGTTATCGTAAACATTGACGGCAATGGCAACCGCGTGGCGGCTATCACATGGGGGCCCCAGCACGTCATCTTCGTAGTGGGCATGAACAAGGTGGCACAAGACCCAGAGGCTGCACTGAAAAGGGCGCGCAGCACGGCTGCACCCATCAATGCTGCCCGTTTTGACATCCAGACACCTTGTCAACTGGATGGGCAATGCCACAACTGCAATTCGCCCCAGAGCATCTGTAATTACATCCATTTCCTGCGCAATTCCAGCAAACCAGGACGCATTATCGTCATTTTGGTGGGCGAAAATTTAGGATATTAGCCTAATTATTCGTACCTTTGCAGCCATTATGATTGTATGTATCGCTGAGAAACCTAGTGTGGCAAGGGATATAGCACGTATTATCGGTGCTACCAGCTCGCACGATGGTTATATGGAAGGAAATGGCTTTCAGGTGACCTGGACATTCGGTCATCTGTGTACACTGAAAGAGCCCCACGACTACACGCCGATGTGGAAGTCGTGGAGTTTGTCTGCGCTACCCATGATTCCTGACCGCTTTGGAATCAAACTCATAGACGACCAAGGTATCAAGAAGCAGTTTTCGATTATCGAAGGACTGATGCAGAAAGCCGAGCGCATTGTGAACTGCGGTGACGCCGGACAAGAGGGTGAACTCATTCAGCGATGGGTGATGCAGAAGGCTGGTGCCAAGTGCCCAGTGAGTCGCTTGTGGATATCGTCCATGACGGACGAAGCCATTCGTGAGGGTTTCCAGAACCTGAAAGACCAGCAAGACTACCAGCCTCTCTATCTGGCTGGACTCTCCAGAGCCATTGGCGACTGGCTGCTGGGTATGAACGCCACTCGTCTATACACCTTGAAATACGGACAGAACCGTCAGGTGCTCTCGATAGGTCGTGTACAGACCCCTACCCTAGCCCTTATAGTCAATCGTCAGAAAGAGATAGACAACTTCAAGCCAGAGCCTTACTGGGTGTTGGCTACGGTCTATCGTGATACGACCTTCACAGCAACAAAGGGGAAATTCACTTCGAAGGAGGAAGGCGAGGAGGCCTTTGCCACCATCGAGGGAAAGCCTTTCAAGGTGACAAAAGTCGAGAAGAAAGAGGGTAAGGAGCAACCTCCTCAGCTCTACGACCTTACTTCGCTGCAGGTGGATTGCAATCGTAAGTTCGGCTATTCCGCAGAGATGACGCTGAACCTTATCCAGGCACTCTACGAACGGAAATTCACCACCTATCCGCGTGTGGATACACAATATCTTTCTGACGACATCTATCCCAAATGTCCACAGACGCTGAACGGACTTTATCAGACCAAGTTTGGTGGAGTGCCCGTCTATGCAGAATATATCAAACCCATTGGTGGCAAACCGCTGAAGAAAACCAAGCGCGTGTTTGATTCGTCGAAGGTGACTGACCACCATGCCATTATTCCTACAGGTGTGATTCCACAGAACCTGAGCGATGCAGAACAGAAGGTGTTCGACCTCATAGCCCGTCGATTCATCGGAGTGTTCCTGCCTGATTGTAAATTCTCAACCACCACCGTACTTGGAAAGGTTGACGAGGTGGAATTCAAGGTGACGGGTAAGGAGATTCTGGACCCAGGATGGAGAGTGGTGAGGGAAGATGCCAAAAGTAAGAAGGAAGAGGGTGATGACGAGAAGAAAGACGAGGACGAGGAGCGTACTCTGCCCACCTTTGTCAAAGGGGAGAGCGGTGAGCACAAGCCAACCTTGACAGAGAAGTGGACAACACCTCCACCTTATTATAATGAGGCTTCGCTGTTGCGCGCCATGGAGACAGCAGGAAAATTTGTGGAGGACGAGACACTGCGTGCAGCCATGAAGGAAAACGGTATCGGACGTCCTTCAAGTCGTGCCAGCATCATTGAGACATTGTTCAAGCGTCGCTACATCAAACGAGAGCGTAAACGCTTGGTGGCAACACCTACAGGAATTGAACTCATAGACTTGATTCGCGAGGAATTGCTGAAGAGCTGTGAGTTGACGGGTATCTGGGAGAAGAAGTTGCGCGACATTGAGCATCAAAAATATGATGCCCAGCAGTTTATCAACGAACTGAAGCAACAGGTCACAGACATTGTCCGTGATGTAATGTCAGACTCGACGAATCGTCGCATTACCATCACGCCAGAAGAGGCCAAGAAAACAAAGAAGGGAAAAACAGATAAGTGATAAGCCTAGAGCTTAACACTTATCTGCTTACCATTATAGTTAACCAGCACACCCTCAGGATTTTCCAGATTAAGAGCCTTGGGGGCATCCTTAGAAATTAGCACAACATTGAAACGACGCTGCTTCAGCATCCCATCGAACTGACCTTTGCGCTTGCCAAAGGTTAGGGTCTTGGAGGCATCATCATACGTAATGTCTATGGTGGCATACTTACCTTTCTCGTAGTTATAGTTCACGCCCTCATCTTCATAGAGTTGGAACTGACCATCCTTGCCTGCATAGACATAGAGATTAATAAGCTCAGCAGGCTTTTCATCGCAATACTGGATTTCAGGACCGAAGGGGATGATGCTGCCCTCACGGATAAAGACGGGAATGCGCTCGTAAGGTGCATCCACTATCAGGCGCTGACCACCCTGAATGAAATCTCCTGTATAGAGATCGTACCAACCCGTCTGCTTGGGGAAATAGACACTGCGGGTGCGAGCCTTATAATAACCTACAGGACAAGCCATCAAGGCAGGACCAAACATCCACTGGTCCTTGATATTCAAGACTTCACGGTCGCCATTGAAATCCATCACAAGACCACGCATCATGGTATAATCTTTCAGATGAACCCAGCCAGCCATTGAATAAAGATAAGGCATGAGGCGATAACGCAGTTTATCGTAATAGACAAACGACTGATAGCAGGGATGATTCTCGGGGGCAAGGTTCCAGATTTCACGCGTTGGCCACTGGCCATGTACGCGGAACAAAGGGATAAAGGTGCCAAACTGGCTCCAACGGGCTTGCAACTCGCGCCACTCTTTCATGTCCTCATTTTCCACCCCTGTCTGGTTATAAAAGCCCTGGGCCTGCATATAACGATTCTCCACGCAGAAACCACCCTGGTCCATACCCCAAAAAGGAAGTCCAGACATCGAATAATTCAAACCAGCAGTCATCTGTGCGCGCATATCCTCCCAACGGGTTCCGATATCGCCACTCCATGTGGCTGTGGAATAGCGCTGTTCGCCAGCAAAGCCACTGCGGGTAAGCAAGAACACGCGCTGGTTAGGATTCACAGAGCGCTGTCCATTGTAGATAGCATCGGCATTAACAATAGAATAGGCATTGAAATACTCAGTTGTCGTACCCAAAGCAGTAGGTCCACTCAAGGCCTTGCGATACCACATAGGCGTGCAATCGCGGACATTGGGTTCGGAGGCGTCCATCCACCAAGCATCAATATATTTACTATTTGACGATTTACCATTTGACAATTTACCAGAAAGACCTGTGTAGAGGTTCTCGTCCATTTGTCGCCAGAACATTTTACGGGCGCCCTCTGAATAAGCATCATAGAACGAGCCTACATAGCCAGGGCCTACCCAGTCGTGTATATCATCAACAACTGCTTGATGATACATCCAGCCGTTCTTATCGAGTTCCTTATAGTTATCGGTGTTGCAATAGAACTTAGGCCATACACTAATCATGAAACGGCCACCCATCTGATGAACACTGTCGAGCATAGCCTGCGGATTGGGGAAGCGCGAAGCCTCAAACTGATGAGAGCCCCACTGATCCTCCTTCCAATAGTTCCAGTCTTGCACAATGTTATCGCAGGGAATCTGTCGCTTGCGGAACTCGGACAAGGTGCCAACGATTTCGTCGGAAGTCTTATAGCGCTCACGACTCTGCCAGAAACCTAATGCCCACTTGGGATAGACGGGAGCCTTGCCCGTAAGGGTACGATAGCCACTGATAACCTCGTCGGCATTCTCACCTGCAATGAAATAATAGTCCATATCCTTGGCCATCTCACTCCAAATAGAGAGTCTGCGCTGGTCTTTGTTGAGCTTGGCCACGCGAAGTCCACAATAGCTGACATCACCATCGGGTTGCCACTCAATACGCAGTTGCTGGCGCTTACCCTTTGGCAATCGCTTGCGGAACTTATAGGTATTAGGATTCCATGCTGTACGCCAACGCTCAGGAACAACTTCCTTGCCACCTATATATACCTTAATATATCCTGCATAATAGAGGATAAAGTGGTATTGAGCATCCTTGGGAGCCTCGATAAAGCCCTCGTAAACAACCTTTGAACCATTCAACTGAAAACCTTTGGGTAAATTCTTAATGCCACCAGGCTCTGTACGATTAGCAATTTCTGAGGCCACAGGGGTGTCGAACTCGTAATAGATAGAGTCTTCATCGCGAACCAGACGCTGACCATTCTTATCGGTATAGATTCCCGTCAAGTGCCCTTCCCTACCCTGTTTGTCATAGAGTTTAAAGGCACGTCCTAACTGCAGATAGTCATCAGGATTGCCCCATCGACAATAGCTGTAACTATCCCAGAGCAAGCCATAGTTCTTATTAGAAAGGATAAAGGGAACACTAACCTTAGTGTTATATTGGAACAAGTCTTCGTTCAGCCCCTTCATGTTCAGCTCTTCAGACTGATGTTGTCCCAGTCCATAGAAAGCCTCATCTCTTGGACTTTCAAACAGCATGCGCCAGGTAAGTCCATTGCGCTGTTCCTCAGGAACCTTTGCCACATCGGTGCCAATTTCCCGATCAGGAACACGGAAAGGTTTGAATGTCTTTCCGCGCTTGGCCTCCTTGAGCAACAATTTACCATTGGCATCAAAGAACATAACAGCACCCGTTTCCTTATTGACGCGCGCTTCCACATTGGCGGCCTTTACAGAGATGACATCACCATCAGTAACCGTAAATTTGGGCTTTGATGTCTGGGGCACAATAATCAGGCTCTGCTTCTCAGGCAACTGATTCTCTGAAGTTGCCTGCACCCTGATAATATGGTCGTTAACTACTTGCAGACGTACCACCTTGGCACCTTCTGCCTTCACCTGTTTTACAGGAATAGTCACATATTGTCCATCAATGGTATAATCAGCACCCATTATGCTTGTAACCACCAGCGACAATAGTCCCAACACCCATGTTCTTAACATTTCCATTTCTTTATTTTATTTAATCTTCCATAACAATTGCTTCCTCTATCTCATCTGCCAAAGGCAGTGTAATAAAGAAGATGGTTCCTCCTCCAGGATTATCCTCCATACGGATATCTCCATCATGAGCCACCACAATATCCTTGACGACGGGCAGTCCTACATTATCAACACCAGGCAGATGGTCGAAAGCATGTACCTTATATTCGTCGCGAATACCGATTCCATTATCAGCAACCTGTATCTGCGCCTTTCCATCAGCAGTCCTGGCCACACCAACACTGATTCTACATTCTCCTGGTGCAAACTTTACAGAATTGTCAAGAAGGATATGCATCGCCTGATTAAACTCATTTTTCGCGATATCCACATCTAACTGCTTGGCAGCAGAGAGGAAAGTAACCTTGGCTTTGCTACCAATCATGTGCTGATAATCCTCACAGATATGACGAAGCATAGTCACCACATTCGTGGTTTGGCGAACCAATTTCATTTCTTCTTGAGGTTTTTCCTCCTGAACAGAAGCAGTCTGCTGTTCTGCAGCCATCTTCATGCGCATTTCTCCCATCCATTGTTCCTTCTCTGTTTCACGTCGCAGATTCTCAATGTTCATACGTTGTGTCTGACGTTTCATATACCTACGACGCCATACCAGCGCAACCAGTGCGATAAAGAGGATATAGAGCAACATGGCCCAACGGGTGCGCCAAAGGGCTGGTTTGATGGTAATGTCCAATCGGCTCTCCACCTCACCCATCGTTCCATCATCGTTCAGCATACGAACACAGAGTGTATAAGAACCAGCGTGCAAGGAGTTATAGATAATATTGGGATTAAGTTCTGAGGTTCTTACCCAATTCTCGTTAAAGCCTTCCAACTTATAGACAAAACGTTTACCATTGTTGATGGTGCCAGCATCACTACCCATCTGGATGGTAAACTGGTCATTATAATTCAACGTGAGTTCACGACACTCGTCCAAAGCCTCATCAAGAATCATACGTCCATCGATTTCACGTCCCACGGGTACATCAACATCAAACAATTGTAATCCACTGAATATGGGGCGTTCCTTGCTAGATGCATCCGACAGTGCCTTGGGGTTGATAATATCCATACCGCCCTGTCCTCCAATCAGTAGTAATCCATCATGAGTCAATATGGCAGAGCGCTGGTTGTACGATTCCATCTGTAAGCCATCACGATTGTTATAGCTGCGCACGGCAAAACGCCAGGTGCCATTTTCATCTAGCTGGGGGACAATTTTCGAGAGTCCATGGTCTGTTGCCACCCACATGGCATGTGCCTTGTCCTCAACGATAGAGGTGACGCTAGAGCCAAAGAGTCCTGCCTGCATATCCAGCAACTTGACACTCTTGCGCTTTTGGTCATAAGCAATGACACCAGAACTGGAACCTTGCCAGATGATGCCTCTTGAGTCTTCCATGACACAATTGGTAGATCCTGTCTGCACTGGAACACTTGGATCTTCAGGAATGATTCTGTTAGCCACCTTCCCAGTGACAGGATTCACAAAACAATAGTACCAAGAGGTACCTATTATCAGCCATCCTTTCTTAATCCACGAAATGGATGACATATAATCACTAGGCAGATTGGTATTCTTGGTATTCCAAGTACGGAACTTACCTGTCTTCAAGTCTAACATCTGGAAACCGGCTCCCAATGTAGAAATCCAGATACGATGCCACTTATCTTCCGTGATACTCCATACGTTGTCAGTAGCCAATCCATCAGGAGTGCCAGTAAAATGATAGTTAACGATGGTAGCCTCTCCATTGGAACCTTTGACAATGCAATGCGTCAGTCCACTGTTATAACCTCCGAACCAGATGCTGCCATCGCTGGCACGACAGGAACCCACCATGATATTGCCAACCATCGGACTATTCTCTTTAGTATAGTGAGCCATTACCTCACCTGTTTTAGGATTATATACTAAGATTCCTTTGTCGTTGGTTCCCAACCAGTAATTTCCATAGCGATCCTCACTGATGGTGTTTATATCGCCCAAATCCACATTTCTCATGGCAGCAGAACCTCCCTTATACATGTTGACGCCATTCTTATAGCTGCCCAACCATACCAGTCCTTTATCGTCGAAATAGATATTTCGCAACGTATTATCACTGATACTCGATTCGTCCAGTTTATTATTCAGGAACTGTCTTACTTGATGATTCTCCAAATCAAAGATTACCAGACCATCATGGTCTGTGGCGCACCACACGCGTCCCTTACGATCTATCTTAATATCCCATATTTGGATGTTAGCCAGCGTTCTGTCTATCTGGTATTCCTCCATCAGAGCACTCAGTCCCTTTCGCCAGTGTCTGTCGCGATTTAACTTCACATAGGAGCCCAGTTCCGTAGCCACCCATATATTATGCTTAGGATCTACACAGATTCTATAATCCCTGTTCTCTGGGCTACCATTCTCTGGCATCCACTTGTCTTCGCCTAACTTCATTTCCTGCTCACCATGCAGTCTAATTAACACACCATTAGTTGTTACGATCAGCAGTTCTTCACCATCATCAGCGAAGTTCGAAATGGCGTATGTAGGGTTCAATTCGTTGGCGGTATAGCCTGGTTTGAAATGGGTTATCTTTTTCGTGTGCGGATTATAGTAATACAAACCCAGTTCATAGAACTTTACCCAAAAGTTCTTCCTGGCATCTATATAGACACGCTCTACACCTTGGTTGAAACCAAAGTATTTTTCCAGCTCTTGTGAGATGTTTCGCTCGAACTTCTCTGTCACGGGGTCGTAGATGCAATAGTTCATGCCCTGTCTAACCCATAGCTTTCCATCCCAGGCTTCCATAATCTCGCTGGTATAGTTGTCGCGCATGGTTGTAGTATCACGCATATTGGCATAGAATGTCTTCACACGATAACCATCGTAGCGATTCAAGCCATAGGCTGTACCTATCCATACAAAACCTCGCGAGTCACGATACACACAGTTCACCTGCGAGTTAGACAGTCCGTTACGTGTATCCAGTCTACGGAACTTCATTTCAGGGATTCCTGCATGTAAGGCCAACGACCATAACAAGGCCAACAAGATTATATAGCGTGTCTTTCTCATAATGATACCACTATTTTGCTTTATTTTTTGCAGATGTTTCACGAATAACCAATTGCTGGGGAACTATTTCCTTATAAACCTTTGTATCACCATTGATACTCTTCAGCAATAGCTGGCAGGCTGTAACTCCCATCTCATGCGACTGGTCCTCGATAGCAGACATTTGGGGTGTAACGTAAGCTGCATGCACATCGTCTGTAAAGCCAATCAAAGCCACATCCTCTGGTATGCGCAGACCTTTATTCTTAATTGCCGTAAATGCTGCAAACGTAATGATATCATTAAAAGCAAGAATTGCATCGGGTCGGTTATCTCTATCAAGTAACTTCTCAACAGCATGGAGAGCTACCTCATAGTCAATCTTGTCACAAACAACCAAATCGCGATCAATATCCAGCCGATTCTCACGCAAGGCTTCCAAATAACCATGCTTACGACGACGTACCATATCCAGATGATTAGGACCTCCGATAAAAGCAATCCTCCGACTACCTGTATCTATCAGATGCTGAGTAGCCATTTGGGCTGCCTCATCACCATTAGCTGTCACACTGGAGAAACGGTCCGTAAGACAAGTACGTCCGAAGAACACCAAAGGAACACCTATGTCAGAGATTTCCTGAAAATGACTATAGTCTGTTGTTGTCTGAGCCAGACAGGCTATGATGCCTTCAACGTGCATTCTCATAAAAGTATCTATAGCCTGTCGCTCATCTTCGAAATTCTCATGACTATTAGCACTCAGAACACTGTAGCCAGCACGACGGGCCTCATCCTCAATACCATCAAGGACTGCTGCATAGTAATGTGTCACCAAGTTGGGGACAACTACACCAATAATCTTCGGGGCTTCTTTACGCAAACTCTGAGCAAAGGGATTGGGGCGATAATTAAGTTTCCTCGCCAATTCCTTGACCTTTATCTGCATCTCTTTTCCTATCTCGGGAGAATCTCGCAAAGCACGACTAACCGTAGCAATACTGACACCCAGTTCTACTGCTATATCCTTTAACGATATACGATGTTGTTTTTTGATATTCATACCTCATGTTTTTTTGTGGGAGCAAAGATAATAAAAAACTGCAAATCCGCAAACGTTTACGTGAGTTTTTTATATTTTTTTGTACGAACCTATTATAAAAGTGCTTATCTTTGCACCAGAATTCAGAATGAGTAATGAATAGTTGATAATAAGTTAGTTAGAAAACAAGGGCTAAGAATGTCGTGAGACATTCTTAGTTTTTTTATGTTTATGATTCAGAAATAATACCTATTGATAATTCAGATGTAATATTCTGCTGAATCAACCAATCCTGCACGTAATGCATACTTTGTTGCTTCGTGCACCGTATTAACGCCTAACTTACGGAAGATATTCTTTCGATGCGTGTTTACGGTATGGAAACTGGAGAATCGTTTCTCTGCAATCTCTTTCGTAGTCAGTCCCAAAGCAATATCCTTCAAGATTTCCATCTCCGTAGGTGTCAACTTCACTTCTTCCTCCATTCTACTCTGTACTGGAGCCAGCAGAAGTTCAGCCATTCGCTGACAGATATAGCGTTGGTGTCTTCCTGCATATTGCAGACATTCAAGAATTTCCTGAGTAGGCGACTCCTTCATCAAGATACTGAAACGCGGACTGATAGCAACTACCCGACGAATAAAATCAACAGACAAATCAACACTGAACAGCACCCACTGAGCCAAAGGAAAACGCTGGTATAGAATCTCCAGTTCATCCACATCATTAATATCAAAAAGGGTATAATCCAATACAATGACTGCATCGCCATGCTGTTTCAATTGTTCTATCAGCTCAGTCTTGTCATCCGCCTGATGGCATTCTGTATTCTCCAAGGTTTTGGAAAAATACATCATACCCGCTCTCGTTATGTCTTGTTTGTCTGCTAAAATAATATACATCTTTTACTACTTTCTTATTTTCAGCCCTTGGGTGTCGATGTCGCCAGAGCCACGTGTGTAGCTGTTGAGCTTCATCACATCACCTTGCAGAGTAATGTCGCCAGAGCCCAACAAACGGCAGTCAATAGTTCCGCAATTTGCCAAAGCCATCTTAATATCACCAGAGCCTTTCAATTCCACTTTAGTCTGTTTAACTTTTTGCTGTTTGATTTTTACGTCGCCAGAACCAATCAACTCAACATCAGCAGTCTGTGCTATAACCTTTTCAATCGTCAGATCGCCACTGCCAATTACCGATGTCTTTATTCTGTCGCAAATAATATCTGAGAATACAATATCTCCTGAGCCCTTAAGCATCACATCCAGATTGTCTGTATCCAAATGACTCCTACATTCAAAGTCTCCACTGCCAAGTAACTCTACACCTATTAAATCTGGTGAGGTAACATAAACTGTCACTTCGTCATCTTTGTTTCCAAATCCAAACAACCATTTAGGGCTTTTAATGCTGACAATCAATCGTTTGCCCTCCTTATTGGTACGCACATCCTTGATGATATTCTTCGGAGCCTTCACCTTCACATTGAACTTATCACCCTGAGTATATTTTATCGTGGGCGAGCCTTTCAAAACAATCTGCTCGAAGTCAGATACCTTACGCTGCTCCGTCACTTTCTCTTTGTTTCCTGCCAACACCTGTAAGCTGGTAAGAACCATCACGATAACCAATGCAAAAAAATACTTTTTCATACGTTTCATCTTTTAATGTTTTTATCCGTTAGACGAATGCCAAGCGGAAAAAGTTGCATAGAAAAGAATAAAACTTGCATATCACTCCATGGGAATGTCTACCCAGAACTTAGATCCTACTCCTAATGATGATTGTACGCCAACCTTTCCTCCCAAACTTAAAGCCATGCTTCGACAGATGCTCAGTCCCAAACCTGTACCTGGAACAAACTCATCAATCTTCACAAAACGCTCAAAGAGCCTATCATCACAACGATCCTCAGGAATACCCTTTCCTGTATCATTTACCCATATACGTAACATATTGTCTTTTTGTTCGTATCCTAACGTGATGCTTCCATCAGACGTAAACTTAACTGCATTGTTTACATATTGATTGATAATCTCAGACAAGCGATCCCTATCCGTAAATGGTTTGGGATTGTCTTCCGATTGCATCAACTGGAGTTTCACACGACGATCATCAACTTTTTCAGAATAGCGCTGTATGAGTTCTTCCAATAACGGTCTTAGCTCAAATCTATTTTTACGGATAGTCTCTCCACCAGCTTCCAATTTAGACATATGCACCATGTCGTCAAACAATCGTAGCAGTTGGGCATTGTTTTCTCGTATCAAACCAATTAATTGTTCCCGCTCCTCGTCTGTCTGTGTCATAGACAACACCTCACTAAACCCTACGATGGCATTCAACGGAGTACGAATCTCATGACTGATATTTGCTAGGAATGCTGACTTCAGGCGATCACTCTCTTCTGCATGATTACGAGCATCTATCAAGTCGCGTTCTATTTCTTTCCGCTTATCGATTCGTTGGGAAGTTCCCACAATGGTTAAAGGATTACCTTCCAAATCACGCTTATCTATTGTAGCGTAAGATTCTTCCCAATAAGTTCGGTCGCTATGTGGAATCTTTACCTCATATTGCACGTGGTATTGTTCTATTTTTCCCTCCAACAGGTCCTTCATGTTCTTATTGATATTATCAACATAAGCAGGAGCTATCGTCTCACTCAGGACATCAAGACCCGTCTCCGGAGGGATGACCACCGTATCAAAAGAGTCACGATAATCACTCTCGAAGGTAACGGTCTTAGAAGGTACATCTATACGCCAAACACACAGCTTCATGGTTTTCAGCACCAATTCGTATTCAATAGTATGGCGCTTGATTTTAGACAACTGTTTTAAGTCTTCCTGTAATCTGCGACTCTGACGCTGTTGGACAACCAACAAAACAACGGCAACAATTACAACAGGAACACCCAGTACCCATGCCATGATATCCAGTCGCATGAAGGTACCCAAATCCAAAAGGAACAATTCACTTATAATAACCATCGGGTTAAGAATTACTTGAGTCCGGGCAAAGTTACGCAAAAGATTTGGATTAACAAAAATAAATCCAGATTTATTTTGTATTTTGATGTGTTTGCATTAACTTTGCACCATATTTTATATACTTACATAATGACACAGCAATTTGAAATCATCGCTAAGACCTTTATGGGCCTTGAGCCTGTCTTGGCGAAAGAACTGACGCAGTTGGGCGCAGACGACGTGCAGATTGGCCGTCGCATGGTATCGTTTAAAGGCGATAAGGAGTTATTGTATCGTGCTAATTTCCAACTGCACACTGCCATCCGCATACTGAAACCCATCAAACATTTTAAGGCATTGTCGGCCGATGATGTCTATGAAGGTGTGAAAGACATCGACTGGACAGAATATATCGGACTGGACAAGACATTTGCCGTTGACGCCGTCGTCTTCTCTGAAGAGTTCCGCCACTCCAAATTCGTGGCTTACAAGGTAAAGGACGCCATTGTTGACCAATTCAGGGAAAAGACAGGCCAAAGACCTAACATCAGTGTTGCCAATCCTGACATCCGTCTGAATATTCATATCGCAGAGGATAAATGTACCTTGTCTCTTGATTCCAGTGGCGAGAGTTTGCATCGTCGTGGTTATCGACAGGAATCCGTAGAAGCCCCTCTGAACGAGGTTTTGGCAGCCGGCATGATTCTGATGACTGGATGGCAGGGCGAGACTGACTTTATTGACCCTATGTGTGGAAGCGGAACCCTCTTGATTGAAGCAGCACTGATTGCCCACAACATGGCTCCAGGTATCTTCCGCAAGGAATTTGCCTTTGAGAAGTGGGCAGATTTCGATGCAGACTTGTTTGACAAGATATATAATGATGACTCACACGAGCGAGAGTTCCATCATCATATTTACGGATATGATGTCGACATCAAGGCAGTCAACACAGCCCGTCTGAATGTAAAAGCTGCTGGTCTGACCAGCGATATCACCATTGAGGAGCGTGACTTCAAGGACTTCACCCAACCCAAGGAGAAGAGTATTATGGTATCCAACCCTCCCTATGGCGAGCGTATCTCCACCCCCGACCTGCTTGGCACCTATAAGATGATAGGCGAGCGACTGAAACACCAATTTACAGGCAACGAGGCTTGGATTCTCTCCTATCGTGAGGAATGCTTTGCTCAAATTGGTCTGAAGCCTAGCATCAAGATTCCTCTGTTCAACGGTTCTCTCGAATGCGAGTTCCGCAAATACCAGATGTTTGACGGAAGGATGCGCGAATTCCGTGAGGAAGGTGGCGTTGTTAAAACAGAAGAAGAGAAACGTCAGATGGCTGAAAAGCGTCGTTTCAAACAGAATCGTGAATTCAAGAAGCGTTTAGACGAGCAAGAAGAGAATGCCGAGGCCGACATCCGTTCTTTCAAGTTCCGTTCTTTGGAGAAGAAAGAGCCCAAGAAAGCCAGAGAGCCTAGAGACAACAGAGAATCTAGAGATACTAGATTTTCCAGAGAGTCTAGACATTCTAGAGATTCTAGGGGACCTAGAGACTTCAAGAAACCTTTTAAGAAAAAGAACAACAGGCGATTTAACGATGATGAAGACTAAATTCTTGTTTTTCCTGACCCTATTGATGCTTTCACTTCCCATGAGTGCGCAAAAACTCTTCACCCTAGAGGATCTTAACTTTGGTGGAACCAACTACCACAACCTGCAACCTCAGAATATGTGGTTGACATGGTGGGGCGATGAGTTGATACAAACCGATGTGGAGGAGTGTTCTCTGATTGACAAGAAGACAGGTAAGAAGACACGTCTCTTCACCTTGGAGGAAATAAACCAATGGATAGGAGCCGATGATGTCAAGTTTGTCCGTCACCTGATGAACGCGACGTTCCCCTATGCTGACAAGCCTATCGTGGCTTTAGGCAACAGAAAAGCATTTATCCTGGTCGATTTCAAGACCCATGAGACTGTCTGGCAAGACAGTATCTCTGGTCAGACAGCCAACGATTGGAACAAGACCTCACGGGCTACTGCCTATATCAAGGATCATCAGTTGTTTGTGGCCGATGCCCAAGGCAAGGAGCACCAATTGACTACTGACGGAAGTCGCGAGATTGTCTATGGTCAAAGTGTTCACCGCAATGAGTTTGGCATTCACAAAGGAACTTTCTGGAGCCCGGATGGTCAGCGTCTGGCCTTCTATCGCATGGACCAGTCTATGGTGACAGACTATCCTCAGGTGGATATCTTCCCTCGTAGTGCCACTTATGAGCCTGACAAATATCCGATGGCAGGTATGAATGCTCACATCGTGACTGTTGGCGTTTACGACATTAACACTAACAAGACCGTCTATCTGAAGACACCTAAGGGTTCCGTATGTGGCGATAGTGTCGACACCTCTACCCCCATCTATTTCACCAATATTGCATGGGCTCCCGATGGGAAAACCCTCTATATGTTTGAGTTGAATCGCGATCAGAACGATTGTCGCCTGATCAGCTACGATGCTTCTACTGGCCAGAAAATAGCTGAGCTCTATCGGGAAACCAGTAATAAATACGTAGAACCACTCCACCCCATCCAGTTCCTGCCATGGAACGGCAACCAGTTCCTCATGCAAAGTCAGCGTGACGGTTATAACCACCTATATATATATAATAAGGAGGGAAAACTGATTAAGCAACTGACTCGTGGTTCTTTTGTCATTCAGGAAGTCTTGGGGTTCAATAAGAAGCAGAAGAGCATTATCGTTACTACAAACGAAGCGAATCCTATTCAGCATAACACCTATGCCATAGATGTCAAGACCGGGAAGCGCACACTCTTAGACAACGGACGTGGCTCGCACCATCCAGCCCTTTCTGAAAGTGGCCAATGGTTCTATGATAGATTTACAGAGCCTGATGTGCCCCGTAATATTGATGTTACCAACGTCAAGACAGGAAAGGCTCTGCGCCTGCTGACTGCAGAAGACCCCTGGAAAGGCTATACCCAGCCCATCTATGAGAATGGCATCATCAAGGCTGCCGATGGTGTGACAGATCTCTACTATCGCATGGTCAAGCCTTACGATTTCGACCCTACCAAGAAATATCCTACCGTCATCTATGTCTATGGTGGACCTCATGCTCACAACGTAGAGGCCTCTTGGCATTGGCACAGTCGTTCCTGGGAAACTTATATGGCTCAGAAAGGATATATTCTTTTCATTCTTGACAACCGTGGTTCTGAGAATCGTGGACGTGACTTTGAACAAGCCACCTTCCGTCAGTTAGGACAAATTGAGATGCAAGACCAGATGAAGGGAGTAGACTATCTGAAAGCTCTTCCGTATGTTGACAGCAACAGAATGGGTGTTCACGGATGGTCATTTGGTGGTTTTATGACCCTCACGCTCATGTTGAACCATCCTGAGGTGTTTAAGGTGGGTGTTGCCGGTGGTCCTGTCATCGACTGGAAATGGTATGAAGTCATGTATGGCGAGCGTTACATGGATACCCCACAAACGAATCCTGAAGGATATGCCAAGAGTTCTCTCCTTTCAAAGGCAAAGAACTTGAAGGGAAAACTTCAGATCATCACAGGCTATAACGACAACACTGTTGTACCGCAGCATTGCCTCTCCTTCCTCGATGCTTGCATCAAGGCTGGCACGCAACCAGACTTCTTTGCCTATCCTGGTGAGGAACACAACATGAGAGGACATGCCAGTGTTCATCTGCATGAGCGTATTACACAGTATTTTGAAGACTACTTAAAATAGTAATCATAAAGTTCAATATATGAAAGAGGAACAAATACTCGTCCGTATCACAGGACAAGACCGTCCAGGACTGACAGCATCTGTCATGGGTATTCTGTCTAAATACGATGCACAGATTCTGGACATCGGACAGGCAGACATTCATTCAACCCTTTCCCTGGGTATTCTCATCCGTATGGACGAGATGAAGTCTGGACTAGCCATGAAAGAGCTGTTGTTTAAGGCCACCGAACTGGGTGTAAACATCGGATTCTCACCCATCAGTGACGAAGAATATGAAGACTGGGTAGGCCATCAAGGCAAGAACCGCTATATTCTGATGGTATTAGGTCGTCAGTTAGAGGCACGCCAGATAGAGGCAGCCACTCGTATCCTGGCTGACCAGGGTTTGAATATTGACTCCATTGTCCGTCTGACCGGTCGTAAGAGCATCAAGCAGTACAGTACCCACACACGAGCCTGCATCATGTTCTCCCTGCGTGGCGAACCCGTTAATCGTCAGGAGATGCAGTCAAAGCTGATGAAATTGTCACAGGAAATGGAAATCGATTTCTCTTTCCAGCGCGACGACATGTTCCGTCGTATGCGCCGACTCATCTGCTTTGATATGGATTCCACCCTTATTCAGACAGAATGTATCGACGAATTGGCTGAGCGCAACGGCGTAGGAGCTGAGGTTCGTGCTATTACAGAGAGTGCCATGCGTGGCGAGATAGACTTCAAAGAGAGTTTTACCCGTCGTGTAGCCCTGCTAAAAGGACTGGATGTGAGTGTTATGCAGGACATTGCTGAGCATCTGCCCATCACTGAAGGAGTCGATCGCCTGATGAGTGTCCTAAAGACCTGCGGTTATAAGATTGCCATTCTGAGTGGTGGATTCACCTATTTCGGAGAATATCTCCAGCGTCGCTATGGCATTGACTATGTATATGCCAACGAGCTGGAAATCGATGACAATGGAAAACTGACAGGACGTTATGTCGGAGAAATCGTCGATGGTCATCGTAAAGCAGAGTTGCTCAAGCTCATTGCGCAAGTAGAGAAGGTGAACCTGGCCCAGACCATTGCCGTTGGTGATGGTGCCAACGATCTCCCCATGATCTCAGAGGCCGGTCTTGGCATTGCTTTCCATGCAAAACCCCGTGTGGTGGCTAATGCCAAACAGAGCATCAACACCATCGGACTGGACGGTGTACTCTACTTCCTGGGATTTAAGGATTCGTATTTAGGAGAACAAGGAAAACTCTGATTGAGGAAATCATAAAGTTCAAAGATTAAAGTTCAAAGAAATGAAAATACTATTATTAGGTAGTGGCGGACGTGAACACGCCTTAGCCTGGAAGATTGCCCAAAGTGACAAATGTGAGAAACTGTATATTGCCCCAGGCAATGCAGGCACCAGCAATTGTGGTATCAACATACCCATGAAGGCTGATGATTTCGAGGTTATCAAACAATTCGTAGTAGCAGAGGAAATCGACATGGTGGTCGTAGGTCCTGAAGACCCACTGGTAAAGGGTATCTACGACAACTTGAAAGCTGATGAGCGCACCAAGAACGTGCCCGTGATCGGTCCCTCAAAGGCAGGAGCTGTCCTGGAAGGTTCCAAGGACTTTGCCAAGGCATTCATGCAGCGCCACAACATCCCCACCGCACGCTATCAGACCTTCGACGGCGAACATGTGCAGGAAGGTTTAGCTTTCCTGGAAACGCTTGAGGCACCCTATGTCCTCAAAGCTGACGGTCTCTGTGCTGGCAAGGGCGTACTCATCCTCCCCACCCTCGAGGAAGCCAAGAAGGAGCTCAAAGAGATGCTTAGCGGCATGTTTGGCAATGCTTCCAGTCGCGTGGTCATCGAAGAGTTCATGAGCGGCATCGAGTGTAGCGTCTTTGTGCTTACCGATGGACAGCACTATAAGATTCTGCCTGAGGCGAAAGATTACAAGCGCATTGGCGAACACGACACGGGTCTGAACACGGGCGGCATGGGTTCTGTTACCCCGGTTCCCTTTGCCACCAAGGAATGGATGCAGAAAGTGGAGGACCGCATTATCCGACCCACAGTGGAAGGTCTGGCTGCAGAGGGCATCGACTACAAGGGCTTCATCTTCTTCGGACTCATCAACCGTACTAACACGCCTTCTGGTGAGCCTGAGCCTTACGTTATCGAATACAACTGTCGTATGGGCGACCCAGAGACGGAGAGTGTCATGCTCCGCCTGAAGTCAGACATCGTCGATCTCTTCGAAGGTGTTGCAGAGGGCAATCTCGACCAGCGCACCATTGAGTTTGACGAGCGTGCAGCAGTATGTGTCATGTTGGTTTCTGGTGGTTATCCGCAGGAATACAAGAAGGGTTACCCTATCACAGGTATCGATCAGGTAGAGGGAAGCATCGTCTTCCATAGCGGCACAGCCCTGAAAGACGGTCAGGTAGTCACTGCCGGAGGTCGCGTCATTGCTGTGTCCTCTTATGGAAAGGACAAGGCAGAAGCCCTTCAGAAATCCTTTGAGGAAGCCCAGAAGATACAGTTTACTGATAAGTATTTCCGTCGTGACATCGGTGCTGACCTGTAAATGCATAAATACCTACAGAATAGAATATCAGGAAGTCGGCTGACACTGCCTATCACCACCATCTATACCTTGGTGGTTTGGTTGATGGCTGGTGTCATTCAAGAACAGTGGTGGATGCAACTGGGTTGCTTTTCCATCACTGCTTATCTGATGATGCTCCTTAACAACGAGTATTCGCTCATTCGCGTCTATTCCCGTTTCATCAGCGTCTTTTTCCTGGCTCTGAGTTGTTGCAACTGCCAACTGTTCGCCTCCATCCCCGAGGCCATCAGTAGTCTGTTCTTTGTCCTCACCTATTTTATTCTGTTTAACAGCTATCAGGATAAAGCCAAAACGGGCATCATCCTATATGCCTTTGCAGCCTACGGAATAGCCAGTCTGAGCAATGTTCATCTACTCTATTACGTTCCCCTGTTCTGGCTGTTCATGAAGTACAATCTCTTGGCGTTTAGCTGGCGCACGTGGCTGGCCTCCGTTTTGGGATTGCTACTACCCTATTGGTTTGCAGAATGCTGGTATATCTATCGTGAAGGCCCCTGGGTCCTCTATAATCATTTTCAGCCATTGGCAGAGTTTGCTCCGATAGCCGACTATACCATCCTCTCCGCAGGTCAGATTTTCTTCTATCTGCTGTTAATCACACTGGGCATCATGGGTGCCGTCCATTTCCTCCACAAGAGCTATTTGGACAGCATTCGCGTCCGCCTGCTCTATTCCATTTTCATTTGGACAGACCTGATTACGGCAGTCTTTCTGGCTCTTCAGCCACAGCACTACGACCTGCTGATACGTTTGATGATTATCAATACCTCTCCACTTGTTGCACACTTCCTTGCGCTGACCTCTACCAAGATTACCAACGTAGTGTTTCACATCATTGTCATCACCATCGTCACGCTCACAATCTACCATCTATGGACTATATCATTGAGCTTTTAATCAGCTATGGCTATTGGGGCATGCTCATCGTAGCCTTCATTGCCGGTTCGTTCTTCCCTTTCAGTAGCGAAGCCGTCATGACAGGACTCCTGGCCGCTGGTCTGGACCCCTGGGGCTTGATTATTTATGGTACCATAGGAAACGTAGCTGGTGGTATGTTCAATTATTTTGTGGGGCGCATGGGAAAGATTGAATGGATTGAGAAATACTTGCATGTCAAGCAAAAGGACATGGATCGTGCCACCCGCTTCATGGCGGGGCGAGGTGCCTGGATGGGCTTCTTCGCCTTCGTCCCTATTCTGGGCAGTGCCATTACCATCGTCCTTGGACTCATGCGTGCCAATATCCCCATCTCTATCACGAGCATAACCATTGGCAAGTTTCTACGCTACGTAATCCTCATCTATGGTGTCAACCTTCTCTTATAGCGTTAAAAAAATATAAAGCTCAAAGCTTAAAGCTCAAAGCTCAAAGCAAATGGCTTACCTTTGCAGATTGGAAAATATTTAAATCACCAAAATAGGAATGAAAAAATTCAGACTTGTGGACAACATCCTGGGCTGGCTGACCTTTGCCATTGCCGCCTTTGTGTATTGTTCCACCATTGAACCGACAGCCTCCTTCTGGGACTGTCCCGAATTTATCTCTACAGGCTATAAGCTAGAAATCGGTCACCCACCCGGTGCTCCTTTCTTCATGCTTACCGCCAATCTTTTTTCACAGTTCGCCTCTGACCCCAGTCAAGTGGCTTTGATGGTCAACATGATGAGTGCCCTGCTTTCTGCAGCTACCATCCTCTTCCTGTTCTGGACCATCTCCCACCTTGTCAGGCGCCTGCTCATCAAGAATTGGAGCGAGCTAACCACTGCCAAGATGATAGCCATTGAGGCATCAGCCATGGTGGGTGCCCTCATCTATACCTTCAGCGATACCTTCTGGTTCTCTGCTGTCGAGGGTGAGGTTTATGCCTACTCATCTGCCTTTACCGCTGTTGTTTTCTGGCTTATCCTCAAATGGGAAGACCAGGCTGATCAGCCCCATGCTGACCGTTGGCTGGTATTAATTATGTATATGACGGGCCTCTCCATTGGTGTCCACCTGCTGAACCTGCTCTGTCTGCCAGCCATCGTACTGGTTTACTACTATCGCAAGTTCCCCACCGACGACCCCAAGCGCGATTTGAAAGGTTCGCTCTTTGCCTTGTTCCTGTCTATAGTCATCCTGGCTGCCGTTCTTTATGGCGTCGTTCCAGGTATCGTACAGGTGGGCGGTTGGTTCGAATTGTTGTTCGTCAACATCCTGGGCATGCCGTTCAATACGGGCGAGATTGTCTATATCTTCCTGCTCATCGGCATCATCATCTGGGCCATCTATGAGACCTACAACAACCTGAATGAGAAACGTCAGAACACAGCATTCCTCTTGGCTGTCGCCATGCTGGGTATTCCCTTCTATGGTCATGGCTGGAGCGCAGCCCTCATTGGTATCATCGTATTGATTCTCATGTGGCTCGTACTGCAATATAAGAAGAAGGGGCAACCCTTGGTTTCTGCACGTATCAAGAACACCTCGCTGCTTTGCATGCTGATGCTGATGATTGGTTATTCTTCTTATGCACTCATCGTCATCCGCTCTGCAGCCAATCCGCCTATGGACCAGAACTCACCAGAGGACATCTTTACCTTGGGTGAATACCTGGGTCGTGAGCAGTATGGCCAGCGCCCATTGCTCTATGGACCAGCCTACACCTCTCAAGTAGCACTGGAGAAGGATGGTGAGTATTGCCACCCCGTTATGACGAAGGGTGATCCCGTTTGGCAGCGCAAGGAGAAGGCTTCTCCCGATGAAAAGGACGAATACTTCATCGTACGCACCAAGGACGAATATAAATACGCCCAGAACATGCTCTTCCCTCGTATGTACAGCTCTAGTCACAAAAGTGCTTATGAGAGTTGGATGGGCGATATCAGCGGACACGAGGAAACCTTCGACCGCTGTGGCGAGATGGTTACCGTGAAGGTTCCTTCTCAGCTGGAGAACTTGCGCTTCTTCATCAGCTATCAGTGCAACTTCATGTACTGGCGCTACTTCATGTGGAACTTTGCCGGACGTCAGAACGACCTGCAGGGCAATGGTGAACTGGAGCATGGCAACTGGCTCAGCGGCTGGGATTGGCTGGACAATTGGCGTTTGGGCGACCAAGACCATTTGCCCGACGAGCTGAAGAACAACAAGGGTCATAACGTATTCTATATGCTGCCCTTGATTCTCGGACTCATCGGACTTTTCTGGCAGTCATTGGCCAAGCATCACGGCAATCCTAAGGACCAGACGGGTATCCGTCAGTTCTGGGTAGTCTTCTTCCTGTTCTTCATGACGGGTCTTGCCATTGTCATCTACCTGAACCAGACCCCGATGCAACCTCGTGAACGAGACTACGCCTATGCGGGCTCTTTCTATGCTTATGCCATCTGGTGTGGCATTGGTGTAGCCGCCATCATCAGCATGCTGAGTGAGCGCCTGAAAAAAGTCAATCCTATTGTTCTAGCATCTCTAGTATCTCTAGTATCACTAGCAGTTCCTATCCAGATGGCTTCTCAGACTTGGGACGACCACGATCGCAGCGGTCGTTACACGTGTCGTGACTTCGGACAGAACTATCTGATGACCCTGCAACAGGAGGGCAACCCCATCATCTATACCAATGGCGACAACGACACCTTCCCACTCTGGTACAACCAGGACGTAGAGGGTGTACGCACCGATGCACGCGTCTGCAACCTCTCTTATCTGCAGACCGATTGGTATATCGACCAGATGCGCCGTCCTGCTTATGATTCTCCTTCCGTGCCCATCTCTTGGGAACGTATTGAGTATTGTGCAGGCACCAATGAGTATGTTCGTATCGAGCCTGAGATGAAAGCTGCTGTCGAGGAACTCTACAAGCAGAATCCCGAGCAGGCTCGTGAGCAGTTTGGCGACGATCCCTTCGAACTGAAGAACGTGCTGAAATACTGGGTTCGCTCTAAGAACAGCGACCTGCACATGATTCCTACCGACACGCTCTATATGACCATCGATAAGGAGGCTGTTCGCAAGAGTGGCATGATGATGGCCAGCGACTCTATTCCTGATCGCATGGTTATCTCGCTGAAAGGCAAGGGTGCACTCTACAAGGGCGACCTCATGATTCTGGAGATGTTGGCAGAGTGCAACTGGACACGTCCTATCTATGTAGCCATCTCCGTTGGTGAGGACAACTACATCAATCTGGGCGACAACACCATTACCGAAGGTCTCGCTTATCGTATCACTCCGTTCACCACCAGCAGGGATGGTAAGCCTGTTCCTGGTGTCAAGAACTTTGATACAGAGCGCACCTATGATAATGTGATGCACCGCTTCAAGTTCGGTGGACTCGAAAAGCCAGGCCTCTATCTCGACGAGACCGTTATGCGTATGTGTTATACCCACCGTCGCACCATGGCTCGTCTGGCTTTGGAACTGATTACCGAGGGCAAGGACAAGAAGGCTCAGGAGGTACTGACCTATACGGCCAAGATGATTCCTACCTATAATGTAGCCCACAACTACAGCTCTGGCTCACTCGACATGGCACGTGCATGGGCTATGCTGGGCCAGAAGAAGCAGGCCCTCAACATTGTTAACGACCTCTGGAAGAACTCCGTTCAGTACATGAAGTGGTACTGCTCACTCTCAGGTTTCCGCTTCGATTCTGCCAAACAAGACTGCCTGCTGCACTTCTACATCCTGCAACAGTGCAATGCTCTGACGCAGACCATCGATGAGAAGCTGGCTGATAAGCAGTTCAAGGAACTGAGCATCCTGGGGTCCATCTATCAGGAGCTGGGTGGACAGCTATACGAATAACAACAACCAGTAAGAAGAAGTCAAGCACCATGATCATCGAGCAACCCTCTATCTGGCTGCGCTGGTTATATCCTAAGGCACTTTGGCGCATGGACCGTCACGAGAAGGCCGTCTATCTGACCTTCGACGACGGTCCCATACCCGAGGCCACACCCTATGTGCTTGACATACTGGCCAAATACCATATCAAGGCCACCTTCTTCATGGTGGGCGACAATGTGCGCAAATACCCTGAGCTCTACGAGCGAGTGGTCAGCGAGGGCCATCGCATTGGCAACCACACCCACAACCACATCAGTGGCATCCGTTACTCCATCCGCGACTACAGCTATAATGTAGAGAAGGCCAATGCCTATCTCCATACCAATCTGGTACGTCCACCCCACGGCTGGATGCGCCTCAGCCAATATGCGTGGCTCTCGAGGAAGTTTAAAATAGTTATGTGGGACGTGGTCACCCGCGACTATTCCAAATGGATGTCAGCAGCCAATGTGCTCTACAATGTAAAACACTACACGCGCAATGGCTCCATCATTACTTTCCACGATTCACTGAAAAGCATTGACAAGCTAAAGACAGCGCTACCTCAGGCCATCGAATGGCTTCAGCAGCAAGGCTACCAATTCAAGATTTTCGAATAGTTTGTATATGAGACTCCTCAGACTGACAGGACTATTCCTCGCCCTACTGCCCCTGTCGCTCATTGCTCAGACGGAGACAGAACCTGGCATATCAGACAATACAAGATATGCCGACCCCACCTTGCTTGACAAGACGCTGCAAGCCAATCCTTCCACCTTCCATCTTCCCGCCATGGGTCCTTCGCTCACCACCCCAGTGGTCGATTACAGCAAGCCCCTGGACATCTCTATGCCCTCCGTGGCAGGAGGCGTTCTTCTCGGTCCTTTATCTTTTATAGGTACCACCCAACACTATACCGGACTGATGGACATCGCGTCAGGCCAGATAGCCCTTCGCCAGCAGATGGGACGTTTTCAGTTCTCTGCTTCCGTGATGGCCAATAAATACTGGATGCCCTGGCAACACGACCTTACCACGCAATACGGTGTGGGAGGTGCTGTAGCCTATCAGCTCAGCAATGCTGTCTCCCTCCATGCCTTCGGACAATACTATGCCACCAACCCCATCCTTGGTCCTGCTTACTATCCTTATGTCAGCACCACCAACTATGGAGGTTATGCTGACATCCGTTTCAGCAGCGTCTTTGGCACCAAGCTTGGCGTCCAGCGCTTCCAGAACCCCATGACAGGCCAATGGACCACCGAGCCCATTGTCAATCCCTATATCAAGATAGGCAATTCTAAGCTTGAACTTCCTGTAGGCAGCCTCCTGAAAGCATTCGTCTGGGGTGACCGCGACAATCCCCTTCATTTCAACAATTCTCGTCCTCAGGCTCCCCAGCCAGGCAACATGCCCCGTCCTGTTCAACGCCCTAGATAGGCGTCATAACGGATAATCAGCATTGTCAGGTCGTCACTCTGTGGGGCATCCTTTACAAAGCGGTGAACTTCATTGGTCATCGTATCAAGGATGTCCTTAGGACTCTGTCGTGTCTCGATGCAATGCTTCAGTACGTCATTTACGCGCTCCAATCTAAACAGCTTTCGCTCAGCGTTCATGGCTTCTGTCAATCCGTCAGTATAAAGGAACAGCGTGCTACCAGCAGGCAGCGTGGTTTCCTGTGCATTATATTTTACATCATCAAACAGACCGACGGGCAGGTGCGGATTACAGTTGAGCGGAGAAACCGTAAATTGTAAATTGTCAAATTGTAAATGAATCGGTTTATCATGACCAGCATCACAATAGAGCAGATTTCCAGAAGGCAGGTCTAACACGCCAATGAACAGCGTAACAAACATATTGGTTTCATTACCTTGGCAAGCCGACTCATTGATAAGATGCATGATATGGGCAGGATTGTTCTCGTGTGCAGAGAAAGCACGGAAAAGTGAATGGATTCCTGCCATCAGCATGGCTGCTGGAGTTCCCTTGCCGCTGACATCGCCAATACAGAAGAACAATTTCTCGTCGCGGATGAAATAGTCGAACAAGTCACCTCCCACCTCGCGAGCAGGCACCAGCGACCCGATGATTTCCAGATTGTCCTGTTTCAGATAGTTTTTGGGCAGCATGCTCTGCTGTATCTGACTAGCCACACGCAATTCCGAACTGATGCGCTCCTTCTCTTCATTGACCTGACGCAGACGCTCCAAATTTCGCTTCGAACGCCATACGATAAAACCTATCAGCAACAAGCCCGCTATGACCATCAGCAAAAGCTTCGTTCGTACCCGACTCAACTCCTCAAATATTTCGTTTTCGTCCAAGACGTTGAGCACTATCCAGTCTGTCTTACCACCAACAGGGTTATAGAACAGCAACTTCTCATGGCCGTGTTCGTCCTTCATAGTCACGTAGCCACTCTGGTCTTCATCTTTTTTCAGATATTCGAGCGACATCTTCAACAGCTCATTATCCTCGCCTGCAAGCAAGTTGTATTTACCTGTTACAAGGAAACGCTGATTCGATTTGTACATTTTCTTCTCATTAACCACATCCTCCAGCCACTCGAGCGAGAGGTCGGCTTCTACAACAGCCACAATCTCACCTTTACTGTTACGAACCGGAGCACTATAAGTCGTAATACGTGCCTTGGCACCTTCATGATCATGGTAGGGCTCTGTCCAGTGGCTTTTCCCCGTAGCCAATGGCACAGTGAAGAACTCAGACTTGGTATAGTCATGGTCAAGTCCTCCCAACTGCATCGTTTCTATCGTGCCGTCCGATCTGCGGATAGAATAAGGTTCGAACAAGCGCCCACGCTGTGGGAACAAGTTCGGTATACAAGCAATACTGCTACCGAGAATCATCGGATTGTTCTCCACTATCTGGTAGGTCTCCCTCGTCAGGGAGTCCGGTTGTATCAAGTCGTCCGTAACTATCCACGACATATTATCAAGCACCACTTCCACCTCTGTCAATTTGTTGCGGATACACAGGTAGAGAGCGATATTCTCGCGCTCCATCACTCGTACGGTCGTGCGCTTGATGATATCCTGACTATTATAATAGATAAATCCCGTTGTCAACTCTATCAGCAAAGCCGCAATGATGATCACCGTCAGACTGGTATGTGACTTGATGAATTCCCTCATTTCTATTCACTTATATATTTAAAGTTTCGGAACACGGCTTGTCCGTTGCCTGCGGCAAAGACGCCGGGCAGCACACTTTGGAATTCGTAAAGGGTGTTATGGTTATAGCCCGAGCAGTCCATGCCCCACGTTTCGCGCTTCCAGTTCTTTCCATCCACGCTCCACCATCCCGTCACAATGCTGTCGTAGTTCTGCAGGCGAAGCCACAAGCGGGTAGTCTTCTGGGCGTGCACTCCCGAGCGTGTTGCCCCACCCTTGCGATAGCGGTAGCGCTTCTCGTGGTCGAACCCTGTACCTTGATAGAACTGACTATTGTAGTACAGCACAAGACCTGCCGTCACGTCGCCCTGCAGTTCTATCTCAGCCTCTATCTGATAGCGGTGAGCACCCGTCACGAACATCAGCGGAGCAGAGGTGCCAGGGTCGGTGCCTTGAGCCTGGAGCGTCAATACACCATCCGCCACCTTTACCCGTTCCGGATTAAAAGCCTTATAGAACTTCCATTCAAGTCCAAGACGGAACTCCGAAAGACGTTTTGAACGTTCTTGCCTTGCAAGCGACCTTTGGTCGAGCGGACCGTTAACCGTTAACCGTGAATCATTAACCGTTAACCATTGAGCACGAATGGGCTTGGCCACATCGATAGTGTCATAACGGTGGAACCATCCGTCTTTACCTAAGTATATCGGTTCCATCAGCGTCTGACGTCCCAGATTGGTAAATCCGTTCTCATAACTGTGATATACGATAACCCATTGTCCGTCGGGCGTATCGATAATAGAGCCATGCCCCTTGCTCCACCAGCGTTCGTCATTGCTCCACGTATGGATGAGCGGATTGTTGGGGGCATTCACCCACGGACCGTTGATGCTCTCTGAACGGGCCTGCACCACCATATGACTTGTTGGAGGTCCTGCCGTACCGCCCTCGGCATTCATATAATAATAGTATTTACCTATCTTGCGCAACTTCGGACCTTCCAGTGCCATACCCTCCGTTATCCAGTCTTCGGGTATCGGCCACCCTTTATACACCACTTCCTCCGTTCCGGGCACTATCGACAGCCCGTCGTCACGCAGCTTCACGCGCTTACCGCCGCTCATAAACAACCATCGGCTACCGTCTTCTCCCACCACATGGCAGGGGTCTATGTTCTGCACCTGCAGGTTGATGGGGTCGCTCCACGGTCCATACGGACTCTTGGCCCACACCACATAGTTGGAACGCGGTCTGGAAGCCACCGTGAAATAAATGTAATACCTGTCTTTATGTTTGCAGATGTCAGGAGCCCACACACTGCCCAGATACGTCTTCAGCGCATAACTAATCGGTTCCCAGTTCACCAGATCACGACTATGCCACACCGTAAGTCCCGGCTGATAGTCGAAAGCCGAGTGCGTCATGTAGTAGTCTTTGCCCTCACGCATGATGGTGGGATCGGGATAGTCGCCACCCAGTATCGGATTGACATACGTTTGTGCCTCTGCCGACAGCATCACTGCCAGCAAAACACCGATACAGGCCACGAATCGTTTCATTTCTCTTTTTATCATTTCTAGACGGTTCTCCTGATTTACCACTTCCTCTGCCTTAATAGTTAACCACAAACTCTTCCTTGTCGCTGTTGATTCCTGCATCGGTCTGTCGCCATACAATGGTGTAGCTGCCCGTCTTGGGCATACCGCCCACCTGTGCAGCTTCGCGCAGGATTTCCTTCACGTTGTCGTTGTGGGTAAAGGCATTCTTGGCCGTCACCACAAACTGGCCTATCTCGTCGTACTGGGCGACGCTCTTGCCCTCGTTGTAGGCTTTCTTGTGGTCGGGACGCCTGGTATAGAACACGCACGATGCCAGGAAGTACTGCTTCAGCTGGTCGGTCAAGTAATTCTTAATCTTCGTCACGTCGGCACCCTTCTCGTCCTCTGGCACGCTCACGCTCATGCTCCACGTCTGAATGAAGCGGGGCGGGCAGTTGAGTGTAGACCTGCTTGTAAGCTTAATGGCAGGTTGGATGTGATGCGGAGTGGTCGCAAAAATCTTGCTAAGGTCATAGGTCATCCACTCGTCTGTTAAATGGAATACGTGAAAAAAGGCCACCGTCTTCGAGCTGCTGTTGGGCACCGTCCACACCCATGCCTGCTCCACGGTGCAAGGGTTCGTCTGTATGTGCCGGGCTATATCGTGTGCCTCATTCCTAAACAAGGCCCAGTACGATTGCGCGCTGGGGCCAGTGTACCTCCACTCCGCCACTCCGTCGGGCGAGGGTGAGGCCGTCATCGCCAAGTCGGCATCAAACTTGCTGACGGTACGGCTCCACGACATGCCGGCCGACGCGCCCGCCATCGGTCCACTGGCACTCACCGAGGCGTTGGGCCCCAACTGGAAGGTAAAGCCAGTGGTGACGTTCTGACCGCCGCTGGTGCTGTTCATCGGGGCATAGTTCTCTATCTTCACCCTATTGCCAGCATCCTCCAGTTCGCACCGCGTGTATATCTGCCTCATATAGGGGCCGTACACACCGCGTTTCTTCAATGTCGCATTAAGATTCTCCCAGGGCTGCCAGCCCCTGCCATCATACCATTCTCGTTCGCCACTGGGACCGCAGTTCAGGTCCTGGTTGTAGACTGTCAACGACGACGTCACGCAGTAGACGTCACACTTCTTCTCCTTCGAATAGGCCGTCCATATCTTGTCTGTCACTTCATAGCGATGGTTTCGCGAGTAGCCCTGCGGACCGTCTAACTTCATGCTCCCCTCGAAACCGGTTTCTTGCGCGTCGGAAATCTTGTCCACATACTGCTCTGCAGTTCCTCCGGCGCGATGAGCCATCATGCGGGCGACCTCCCAACGGGCGGCCTGCTGGCTGGCCTCGTCCTCCTTGGTGTTCAACCACTCGGCTGCCCTGTCGGCTTTCTGTCCATACTGGTAGTCGGTCAGCTCTTCCGATGCTCGATAGGCCAGATAGGTATCATTCCCTCGGAAGATGGCCAGCGACAGATAGTCGCCCCTGCCATTCTCGTCCAGATAGACGGAGAAGTCGAAGTCCTCCGCCGTCCACATCACGATGCGGTTAAGCGTCTCCGTGTTCAGCATCTGCACAATGTGTTGGGCCAAGACGGTGTTTTCGCCCTCCACAAATCCATTGATCACGCTCCGCAGCCGGTTCACCAGCACCTGCAGCTGGTCGATGGTGGGTTCGGCGATGGCTATCGAGCCGCCCTTGGCCAGCACCACTATCAGGGCGGCACATTCCGCATCCGTCAGTTTGCCGATGTTGCCGTTGTGCAGGATGATGTTCTCCACCTCCTCGTTGGGCTTGTCCGATTCTAAGACCAGACTCGCAGCACGGTTGCCCACGCGGGCCACCAGTGCCTTGCCGTCGCCCTGATAGCCGCCGTCGAAGACATAGGTCAGTCCGTCCACCGTCACGCTCATGGCATCGGTGGTGGGCTCGGCCTCCGGCTGCACGTATATCACGCCAGCATCTTCATCCGCTGCGGCGTTGTCGTCGTTAGCCACACAGGCTGTCAGCATTGCTGTCAGCATCAGCAGGATATACACCATTTTGGAAGGAATCGCAGAAAGCGGTCTTGTATTCATTATTTTCATATCTTCTTACATTATAACTTTTACCATAGAAATTCTCCGCAAAGATACAAATATAATTTTAAATAAAAGATAAAAATCCCTAAAAAATATCGTTTTATGGCACAGTTGGGAATAATCAAATTTTAGGGCGTTTTTTTGAGTATTATGTCAAACACTATTTCATTATCGAGCCACGCTTTAACGTTGTCGCCGGCTACGGTAAGTTTCACGTCATACCATTTTCCTGTCTCTACGCTGCCGGTGCGCACTGTCGTCTGTGTCCTGCTGTCGCCGCTGATTTGTTCAATGGCATGCTGTGTGTTGCCGTTGGTGCCGAAGTTGAGCTGGCAATAGTGCTGGGTATCCACATAGTTGAACACGATAATGAAACCCTCCGGACCGCTGTCTTTGCGGGCAGTGCAATGGATGGTGTAGTGGTCAGAGGTGATTCCTTAAATGATATTTTTGGGCTCAAAATGAGCCGATTCTTCTACGAGCAGAACAATCTGTATGCCTTCAAACAGATATTCATCGACCAGTTTGACTTTGCGGTGAGAGAATATTTTTAACCAATATCCTAATAAACGAAAAAGCGCTCAGTTGTTGAAATCAACAATTGAGCGTTTTTCTTGTTGGGGTACCCGGACAACAAAGCGTTAAATCCTATCGATTTCCATCTAATTCAAATGTTTGTAAATCTCTGAAAATAAACGCGTTATATAATTATATAATTTTAACAAT
>CACZMV010000020.1 GCA_902782305.1 uncultured Prevotellaceae bacterium | reverse complement strand
AGCAAAAATTGTTGTCTCAGTCCTAAAAATGAAGAAAATGAAGCTTCTTAACATTTATTAAGTGCCTCATTCTTGGTTTTATCTTAGAAATCGTCTACGCTAACTGAGGTATCGGCAAACACCTATGTTTCTTAAACGAGTAAAAGCCCACGCTACCAAGCGTGAACTATCTACTTCAGTTCTTGAAACAATCTTTGAAAATTTTGCCGATTTTCAGTTAGCAAGAATCTAAAAGCGGATATTCATCCTATATGTCCCGTGTTATATTTCTCTCAGCCCATAGGCATCTGCGTTTTTAGGGTTCTACATTATTGATCCAGTCCTCTATGTTGAGGTCTTCAATGTGATTAAAGTGCTTCACGTTATGAGTGACAATGGTCAGATCTGCAGCCTTGGCAGCACATCCTATCAGCAAGTCAAAGTCCTCTATCTTCTTGCCTTCTGCCCAGAGTCGAGCACGCTCTTTAGCAAAGGTTTCAAGACTTTCCTCAAAAGGTAACACCTGTACTTCGCTGATGAAAGCACGGGTCTGCTTCAGATTCTCTTCGACGAGTTTGCTTCTGTATGCGCCAAAAAGCAGTTCGGCCACAACAATAGGAGAAATGAAGCATTTCTCTTTCCCTGCTTCATTCAGTTTTGCAGCCACTTGGCGATTACCACGGAAAATAGCTACACATGTACTCGTGTCAAGAAGATATCCTTTCATAACTTGACATCAATATTGTTTGTAGTTCTGGCACTACGTATGTCGCTGACTATTTCGTCGGCAGAACGGTCTTCTTTCCATGCGCCCACGAAACGGTCCGCCCAGCCGCTCTCATCCTTTACAGGTTTCGCTGGCGACAAGGTTCTAATGAATGTCAGCATCTTTTTCATTGCTGATTCATTGTCCAACAGAGGACTCATTTCGCGAAACAATTCCGTTCGTAATTGTATTGCAGTCATATCTTGCATGTTTTGTTTCTGTCTGCAAATATAAACACTTTTTCTGATACTTCCAAATTTTCGTTGAAAATAAAGGAGAATTTGCGAAAACTAATTCTCCTTTATTGTATTTATTTAGAACAGCTGACTGATGATTTGTGCATCAACACCCTCGAAGATGAGCGTGCTGGTCACGGGCTCGTAGCTCATTCTCTGAAACTGGTTCAGCAGCAGAGCTATCAGCCATACACGAATAAACCTTCCGCTCACTGCCCCCTGTGGGGTAGTGTCACTATATCCGTGTATCTGCCAGCTCGTGGGCATAGTTCTGATAATTGCCCAGAATCTGTTCAACGTGGATTACTTCAGGGCAGGAGTCCCAAGTTTCCTTACCGCCAGCCAAACCATCAGCATGCCGATGGCAACGACCAACAGCAATACCAAGCTCATCTTTAACAACGGGCCCCACATGCTCTGCTTAGCCACGACAATGGCAACAGACCAGTCGACATAATCGATAGGTCCGTAATAAACGGTTGACGGCACGCCTTTGATAGTTAGGTCGAGTGTGCCACTTTCTTTGCGCGACAGGCTGTTAACCAACTGGTCCTGGGTGAGCGACACCTTTTTGCCTTCCGGACTGGCAATGCAGCTGCCGTCGTTATTGATAACCATGGTATAGAAGTCTTCTTTGCCGTTCAACAGGAAGCGGTTCAGCAGTTCGTTGTTTCTGAATCCTTCGTCCACGCGCTGCAGTTCCTTGCTCAGCCACTCGAAGGTCATATCGGCTCCGCAGACACAGGCCAGTCGACCCTGGGCGTCGAAAACGGGCTTGACAAACGTCGTGTAGTGACCGCTGATGTCGGTTCCATCATAATAATAGTATGGTTCTGACCAGAAACTCTTGTTCGACTTCTTGGCGCGGATATACCAATCGGACTTATGGTAGTTATGACGAGCCGAACCCACCATTCTTACTTCGAAAGCGCTGGTATCGACATGAACCACATAGGGCTCAAACCACGTTCCTTTCTGAGGAAAAAAATTGGGCTCGAAAGCGGCGAAATAGCCTCGTACCTCAGGATTCAGGCTGGTCTTGCTCTCCAAGGCGGCAATGACCGACTCAGGCGAATCGAGATGTTTCTCAACCTCGTCAAACTCGTTCATGGCGTTCATTTCCATGCCACGAATGGTTTTGGCTATCTTCTCAGAGGCGATATTCATCATGCCGACATAGCGCACATGACTTTCTGAGATAGCTGCCTGATAACAGGCACAGAGCACGATGGAAGAGAAAACAACAAATACCAGGAGCACTGTCAGAAGCACATTCCGTTTCATTCGTTTTATCATAGTCTTCACGCTTTAATACATATTTATATATATATGATACCGAATAATAGTTATATTAACGATACAGAATCATAGTTATGTTTATGATGTAGAATTCTTAAAATACAAAAGTAACAATTTTCCCACACAACAACTAACTTTCCTCAAATACTTAATCTATTTTAACAGTTTTTCGCATCGAATCCCCTGTTCATAAAAAAAGTTGATTTCGCTCAATAAAATGCTTGAAATAGGTCTAGAAAATAAGAAAAAAAAGACAATCGTTTGCTTTGTGTGGGCACACAACAAATTTTTCATAAAAAAACTTTCGAAAAGTTTGGGTTTTATAAAAAAAGGCTGTAACTTTGCTACCGTTATCCTGAAAACAATCTTTTTACCTTAAAAAAAAGGACTAATACCTATTGAAGATATAGAGCGGTTGCCTGTGAGGGTCATCGCTTTATTTTTATCTTCTATCAAAAATGTTAAATTATCATAATTATTAGTACCATTTCTCATTTCTAATTCCTCATTTCTCATTTATTTTGTACCTTTGCGCCCGATTTAGTCTGTAGTGGCTCAAAGAAGCTGTCGCACGAGGTGACACGCCACGCAGAAAAACCCGTTAAACAATTAATAAACACAATGTACGCAATTGTAGAAATCAACGGTCAGCAGTTCAAGGTTGAGGAAGGCAAGAAGATCTTCGTGAACCACATCAAGGACGTGGAAGCCGGTAAAACTGTTGAATTCGACAAGGTACTGCTTGTCGACAATGAAGGTTCAGTACAGGTTGGTGCACCGACCGTAAGTGGTGCTAAGGTAGTATGCGAAGTGGTTAATCCACTCGTAAAGGGTGAGAAGGTTATCGTGTTCAAGATGAAGCGTCGTAAGGACTCTCGCAAGCGCAACGGTCACCGTCAGCAGTACACCCAGGTAGAAGTTAAATCAGTAATCGCTTAAAAATTAGGAGGAACAAGAAATGGCACATAAGAAAGGTGTAGGTAGTTCTAAGAACGGCCGCGAGAGTGCAGCTCAGCGACTCGGCATTAAGATTTTTGGCGGTCAGAAGGTCATTGCAGGCAACATTATCGTTCGTCAGCGTGGTTCAAAGCACAATGCCGGTGAGAACGTAGCTATGGGTAAAGATGATACCCTCTACGCTCTGGTAGACGGTACTGTACAGTTCCACAAGGGCAAGCGCGATAAGAGCTATGTTTCAGTAATTCCTGAAGCCGAGGCCTAAAGAGAACAAAAACAAATAATTTATTCCAAACAAACAAAAGAAGGGAGTCCAATTACGGATTCCCTTTCTTCTTGCTCTTTATTTAAGGATTTCCTTTCATCATGCTTGCTCTGAAAATGGGGCAAAAAAAAATTGATTGTCTCACGACAACCAATCTTTTAAATTAACCTTAATAATCTAATACCATGAAAAACACATTGCAAAGATAGCAAAATTTTCCGCTTTTCACAAAACTATTAGCCTAAAAAAGTTGTATATTTAATCTTTATTAAAAGTTTTGCCATCCCATTTAAGGTTTGTTAAGTTTTCCTTCAATGGCTTTTGTTCTTCGTTGGCAGGTCGGTCGAGCGGATGAGCCATCGTGAGCGTAAGAACGGGTTGTTTCTCATCGTCAGAGAAAGAGGCCGTAAACATCTCAGCAGGCAGCGTGATATATGGAGCCGCATCGAGTTTACGCCAACCAGCGGAATAGAACGTCAACTGACTGTCGCGGATATCGGAGCCATAGGTGCTGATAAGACAAAGAATCTGGTTGGCACTGTCAACGGGTTCTGCGACATCGAGCAGCCGGAAATCGAGACGGGTTGCTTCGTTGAGTTGTAAAACGGCAGCGCGCTCCGTCAACGAAAGGAGTTCGGTCTTGCCCTCCAACTGATTGTGAACCTCAGCCTTCATATTTGAATCGAGGAAGTCAATCAAATCGAGCTTGTTGTTTTCCGAAAGATACGGAACAACGGAGTCAGGCATTTGCTTAAACACCTGGCTCATCGAAGTCTGTGCCGACGAGCCAAGTGCCAAAAAGAATGTTGCCACTAATAGAATTCTTCTCATAACGAAAACCGTTTATCCGCGACCGGGACGAAGATCTTTCACACGAACGGCCTTGCCTTCGCTAACAGGAAGTGAGCCCTTCTTGACGAGTTTGACACGAGGTGTGAGCAGAATCTCATCCTTCAAAGCGCGCTGAATGTCCTTGGTCATCTTCTGCAACTCAGGGAAGACGTCGGTGTTCAGACCATCCAACTCAACTTCAACGGTCATGATGTCGTTGTCTTCCTCGGTATCGAGCGTGATGAGATAATTGCTGCCCAAGCCAGGATACTGAACGAGAATCTTCTCGACCTGCATCGGGAATACGTTGACGCCCTTGATGATGAACATATCGTCGGTACGACCCTTGATGCGGTCGATGCGGCGATGTGTTCGTCCGCACTTGCACTCGCCAGGAATGATGCGGGTGAGGTCGCGAGTACGATAACGCAGAATCGGCATCATGGTACGGTCGAGCGTGGTCAGCACCATCTCGCCAATCTCGCCATCGGGCACGGGTTCGAGGGTGTCAGGATCAACAATCTCGACGATATAGTTATCTTCCCAAAGGTGCATGCCGTCCTGATACTTACACTCGAAAGCTACACCAGGTCCGTTCATCTCGGTCATTCCGAACGAGTTGTAAGCCTTGACGCCCAACATGCGCTCAATACGACGACGCTGCTCCTCGGTATGTGGCTCGGCACCGATACACAAAGTGCGGAGCTTGGTGGAACGGGGGTCTACCCCCTCCTCTTGGAATACCTCTGCCAAACGAATGGCGTAAGAAGGAATGGCGTGGAGAGCGGTAGTACCGAAGTCCTTGATGAACTTGATCTGGCGCTTCGAGTTACCAGCTGCTGCAGGAACGGTCATAGCACCGAGCCATTCGGCACCGTACTGGAAACCAAGTCCACCGGTAAACATTCCATAACCCGATGAATTCTGGAACACATCACTCTTGCGACATCCAACCATATAGAGGTTGCGGGCAATCATGTTAGCCCACGAGCAGATATCGTGCTCGGAGTAAACAACAACACAAGGATTGCCCGTTGTACCACTGGTAGAGTGAATACGAACGGCATCGTCTAAATTGCCGCCAACCAATCCGTAAGGATAGTTGTCGCGCAGTTCCTGCTTGGTAGTAAACGGAATCTTTCGCAGGTCCTCAAGACTATTAATGGAATCTGCCGTAATGCCTAACTCGCCCAAGCGTTTCTTATAGAAAGGCGATTGCAGACAGACTTTAATCGTGTCCTTTAGCTTCTTTACTTGCAGCTCCTCGAGCTGTTTACGAGGCATTTTCTCCAGTTCCGGCTGCCAGCACTCCCCATCGGGTTTGATGGTAGCCATAATCTTTTCATCAGTCATATCTTAGTTTAATTAATGAATTATCATTTTTAATTCTTCATTTATCACTTAGCAAGCTGCATCATCATGACGGCAGAAAGGCCTGCTGTCTCTGTGCGAAGACGACTCTTGCCCAAATGCACAGACTGATAGCCTGCGGCAACAGCCTTGCGCACCTCATCGATAGAGAAATCGCCCTCTGGACCAACAAGCACGACAGCATCCTGAATATCAGAAGGCTTGCGCAACTCGTCGAATAAATAGGTACGAGGAATCTCTTCGTAGCAATGGGCAATATACTTGCGGGCAGAACAAGGTTTAGCTATGAACTTGTCGAAAGCGGTTATCTCGTTAACCTCTGGCGCCCAAGCCTTGTGGCTCTGTTTGACGGCAGAAATAACGATTTTCATGATGCGAGGCACCTTGACCACCCGACGCTCAGAGAACTGACAGTTCAGGAAGGACAAACGGTCGATGCCGATTTCAACGGCTTTCTCCGTCATCCATTCCATTCTATCCATAAGCTTCGTGGGCGCAATGGCCAAATGTATCTCGCCCTGCCATTGACGCTCTTGAGGCAAGGTCTCCTTAATCTCGTAGCAGCAATGATGCGTGTGAGCCAAGGTCACTTCTGCCCGATAGAACACGCCCTTGCCGTCCATGAGCATCATCTCATCGCCAGCTTTCAAGCGGAGCACGCGCATGGCGTGCTGACCTTCGTCAGGAGGCAGCTCTGTGCTCGTAGCAGCATCGGGCACAAAGAAAAACCGAACCTCTTTCATATTTTTATTAAACCTTTCTGAGCAAAGTAAATTTAATGTTTAATCTCACCAATTGGTTTCTTCTCTGGTTTGAAAACCAAAGCGAAGGTGATTCCAACTACCAGAGCAAAGGCGGCAAAGACAAACCAGCAGGTCTGCCATTCGCCAACGAGGAAACTCTGCTTCTCGCCATTGACAACGAAGTCTTGCCATGAGCAGAAGCTATTGACAATCTCACCTGCAGTCAATGTTCCGATAGTAGCACCAAGACCATTGGTCATCATCATAAACAAGCCCTGGGCAGAGGCCTTGATGCTGGTTTCACACTCCTGGTCAACAAAGATACCACCTGACACATTGAAGAAGTCGAAGGCGACACCGTAAACGACACAGGAGAGAATGAAGAAGATAACACCAGGCATAGCTGGATTACCAATTCCGAAGAATCCGAAACGGAATACCCAAGCGAAGAGTGACATCAGCATCACAACCTTAATGCCAAAACGCTTCAGGAAGAAGGGGATAAGCAAAATGCAGCATGCCTCACTCATCTGAGAGATAGAGGTAAGCAGTGTGGCATTGTTGGCTGCGAAGGAATCGGCAAACTCAGGAACGCCCTTAAAGCTGGTAAGGAAAGGACCTGCGAAGCCATTGGTAACCTGCAGACACATTCCCAACAGTGCTGAGAAGATGAAGAACAGAGCCATCTGGCGACGCTTGAAGAGCTTGAAAGCATTGAGACCAAGGCTCTCAGCAAGCGAAACCTTGCCTTCTCTCTTCTCCAACTTGCACTCAGGCAACGTGAAGCAGTAAGCAAAGAGTACGAGACTCAATATACCTGACACAAAGAACTGCATGTAAGTGTACTGGAACTTACGGGCATTCTCTGCCAATGTGAAACCGAAGCCGCTATCATCGATGTAGGCACAGTTAACAAACCACATAGTGGCGATGAAACCAACGGTTCCCAACACACGAATAGGCGGGAAATCCTTAACGGTATCTAACCCGTTTTTCTTCAAAATAGAGAAAGCCGCTGTATTGGTAAGTGCAATAGTTGGCATATAGAAAGCTACACTTAACGTATAGAGTGCAATGAATAGCGACTTGTCAGGCAATTCATTGCCAAAGCCAGCTTGTTCACCCATCCACCAACAGCCAATCATAAATCCACCAGCCAACAGATGGCAGAGACCTAACAGGCGCTGAGGCTGAATATACTTATCTGCCACAATTCCCATTAGTGTTGGCATGAAGATACTCACAATACCTTGAATAGCATAAAACCAAGAAATTTTCTCACCTAATCCAGCTATTCCCAGATAGTTACCCATACATGTTAGATAGGCTCCCCACACGGCGAACTCCAAGAAGTTCATGACCGCTAAACGTACTTTCAAATTCATAGTTTTATCTTTTTAGTTAATTAAATTATCATCCTTATATAATCGAATGACATCGTCAGCGTCTTTCCTTAAACTCAAGCGGCCTTGCATCCACTCGGTGTATGCCAGCTCCTGCTGAAGGGGGTAATGGCGTTCCACCCTGCCGTCTTCCGATAATTCGACGACGCAAAGTGTCTGGCATTGTCCCTCCAGGGTTATTAACTCGTTGCATGCTATCCGCCTGTGCGGAGTCTTTCTTTGCTGTTTCATCGACTTTCAGTATTTCTTTTGAATGGAATCGGATAAGTTGTAGCTGACTGATATACATCATCTTACGTGTTTCAGAGATGTCACCACCATCGTTCAGATAGATAAAGCCGCGCATTTCCTTCAACAGCTTCTCGCGATTGGCCGGAACACGAATCTGTGAAAGGCCAGAAACGGAAACGTGGTTGGTGGTCTGGATTATGCTGTCGCCTTCATACTTAGTAACAATGCATACCACTGCGTCCTTTGAACCGCTCTGGTAAAGATACTCCGTCATAAACTGGAACATGAATGAGTCGCCCAAATGGAAAGTAGTATCAACCTTTATAGTAAAATCAACACGGTTCTGCGTAGGACGTGGAATGAGCAAGGCATCAGAAATACCAGACCAAATGTTGGCTGTATCGCCCGTAGCACTATACTGCGAATAACGACTGATATCGCCGACTGAAGCGCCCAAAAGCTTGGCTTCTTCGTTCAGGCGTTCGCTGACATGAGCATAGATATCGCGAAACTTGTCTGCACGGGTATAGTAATAAACCAACGATGAATCGAAGTCAGCCTCGCTAATCCCGTATTTCTTCAACACGGCATCAATATAGAGTTGCTTGTTGTATTCATAATCCCCACTACCCGTTGTCTTCGACATAGCCTGAGCCACATGATAGTCAAAAAGAATATCCTCCATTTCATCTGGTTGGATATACTGCTTTGGCACACTGGGCGTACAAGCTGCTGCCAGCATCAAGACAAATATGTAGAGAGAACTATGCTTCATCCGCAGTTTCCGTTTTCTTCTTGAGCGTTATCTCACTGATTTCCTTACGATAGAAGAGCAAAACAAGCACGACACTCACAGAGATAGAAGCATCAGCAAAGTTGAAGACCGGACTGAAGAACACATAAGGCTGTCCGCCAAACATCGGAACCCAATCAGGCCAAGTCGTAACGATAAGGGGGAAGTAGAACATATCTACCACCTTGCCCATCAAGAACGAAGCATAACCAGTTCCGAAAGGAACGAAATAGCTGGTGTAGAACTCGGAACTGGCATTGAAAATGAGACCGTAGAACATCGAGTCGAAGATGTTGCCGGCGGCTCCGGCCATGACCATAGACAGGCAGATGAGATAACCATAACGAGCCTGTTTTCTGACCTGTTGGGCAATATAATAGCCCAAAACACTGACGGCAACGACACGGAAAAGACTAAGCACCAGTTTGGAACCAATCTCCATGCCATATGCCATACCATTGTTCTCGATGAACACAATCTTAAACCATGAGAAGATTTCTATCTGCTCATGGAGCGTCATGTGCGTCTTGACCCAAATCTTTATGACTTGGTCGATAACAAGGATAGCTACGACGATGAGCGCAGCCAGCCATCCTCTTTTCGCTATGTTCTTGTTCGTCATTTAAATTACTTCTTGCCTGCCATCTTCGACTCTACGCTCAGCGTAGCGTGAGGAACAGCGCGAAGTCGCTCTTTTGGAATCAACTTTCCCGTAATACGGTCGATGCCGTAGGTTTTGTTTTCGATACGTGTCAGAGCAGCTTTCAGTCCCTGGATGAACTTCTGCTGACGAGCAGCCAGCGAAATGATCTCTTCTTTTGACTGTGTTGCACTACCCTCTTCCAACGCTTTATACGTTGGTGATGTATCGTCAACATCGTTTGAATCCTGATTCATGAGGACTCTCATCATCTGGTCGTAGTCACGCTTGGCCAAAGCCAGTTTCTCATTGATAATCTCACGGAACTCCTCGAGTTCCTCGTCTGAGTAACGAGTTTTTTCTGCCATAATTATTAGATTTTTGTTATTTGAATATTCAGATTAAAGTCGTCGAATTCAACTGCCTGACCATCGTTAGCCTCCAACTTCAAGTCGTCGGCCAATACCTGACGGGCAATATAGTCGCCAAAGGCCTCGACAGCCTTCGTGGATGCCTCGTTGGGTTCGATGCTCACGCGGATGTGGTCGGTGATTTCCAGTCCACTCTTCTTACGGATGTTCTGGATGCGGTTCACCAGCGTACGAGCCATACCCTCAGCACGCAGCTCATCGGTCAGTGTGATATCGAGAGCGACGGTCAGGTTGCCGTCGTTGCCTACTAGCCAGCCAGGAATGTCCTCGCTGATGATTTCAACGTCCTCAGCCAAGATTTCATAGCTACCCAATTGCAACTTGCCGTTGGCTTCCAGCTCGGCTATCTGTTCCTGAGTGAGGGCAGCAACAGCAGCAGCTACGGCCTTCATGTCCTTGCCGAACTTCTTACCCATCGTACGGAAGTTACACTTCACCTTCTTCACCAGAATACCGGCACCCTCCACGAACTTCACCTCCTTCACGTTCACCTCTTGCAAGAATATCTGCTTGACGGTCTCGATGGCCTCACGCTGAGCTTGGTCAACGGGAGGAATCATCAGCGTCTGCAGAGGTTGCTTCACGGCAATACCTTCCTTCTTACGCAATGACAGCACGATGGTAGTAATGCGCTGAGCAATGCTCATACGCTCTTCTAGGTCTTTATTGACGAGAGCAGCGTTGAATTCAGGGAATTTATCGAGATGGACGCTATCCAAAGCACCACCGAGGTCCTTATACAACTGGTCGGCAAAGAACGGAGCGAACGGAGCTAACAGCTTGGCAACAGTCATCAGACACTCGTACAGCGTCTGATAGGCAGCCAACTTGTCGTTGTCCATCTCCTTGCCCCAGAAGCGTTTCTTATTCAAGCGGACATACCAGTTTGACAGGTCTTCATCCACAAAGGCATCGATAAGGCGGCCTGCACGTGTAGGATCGTAGCCGTCCATCTCCTGCTGAACGCCCTGAACCAGCGAGTTCAGACAAGAGAGAATCCAACGGTCAAACTCAGGACGCTCGCTGACGGGAATCTGTGGTGTCTGCGGGTCGAAGCCATCCACGTTGGCATACATCGCAAAGAGCGAATACGTATTATATAAGGTGCCAAAGAACTTACGGCTGATTTCAGCAACACCCTCTGGGTCGAACTTCAGGTTATCCCAAGGCTCGCTATTGGTCATCATATACAGGCGCACGGCATCAGAACCGTATTTGTCAATCATCTCAAACGGATTGACCACGTTACCCACATGCTTTGACATCTTATTGCCCTTGGCATCGAGCACAAGACCGCTGGAGATAACGTTCTTGAAGGCTACGCTGTCGAAAATCATCGTAGCGATGGCGTGCAATGTGAAGAACCAACCACGCGTCTGGTCAACACCCTCGTTGATGAAGTCGCAGGGGAATGCTATGTTCTTGTCGATGAGTTCGGCATTTTCGAAAGGATAGTGTACCTGCGCGTAAGGCATCGAACCAGAGTCGAACCACACGTCAATCAGGTCGGTCTCGCGCTTCATGGGCTTGCCACTCTCGCTGACCAGCACAATATAATCCACATAAGGACGGTGCAGGTCAATCTTGTCGTAATTCTCCTTGCTCATATCACCAGGTACAAAGCCCTGATCCTTCAAAAGGTTCGATTTCATCACACCTGCCTTGACGGCCTTCTCCATCTCGTTATAGAGCTCTTCTACGCTGCCGATGCAGATTTCCTCGCCGTCCTCTGAACGCCAGATAGGCAGCGGTGTACCCCAGAAACGGCTACGGCTCAAGTTCCAGTCGTTCAGGTTGTCGAGCCAGTTGCCGAAACGGCCTGTACCGGTTGACTCAGGCTGCCAATTGATGGTCTTGTTCAGTTCTGACATGCGTTCCTTGCAAGCTGACGACTTGATAAACCACGAATCCAACGGATAGTACAACACAGGCTTATCGGTACGCCAACAGTGGGGATAGTTGTGGACGTGCTTCTCAATTTTGAACACCTTGTTCTGAGCTTTCAGATCCATGCAGATAGAGATATCCAGCGTCTCGTCTTTGTCGGTCAGTGTCTCGTCGTAGGCGTTCTTCACATAACGGCCTGCAAACTTGTTCCATTCATCGACGTTGACATAGTTCTTGACGAACTCAGGGTCGAGATCTTCAATGACGAAGTACTTACCCTGCAGATCAACCACAGGACGCTCCTGACCTTTCTTGTCAATCAGCACAATCGGACAGATTCCAGCCTTCTTGGCTACAAAGGCGTCGTCAGCACCGAAGTTGGGCGCGATATGTACGATACCTGCACCATCCTCTGTGGTTACATAATCACCAGGAATCACCTTGAAGGCATCGCCCATAGGTTTGATAGCGGGCATCAGCTGTTCATATTCCATGCCAACAAGGTCAGTACCCTTGTAGCGAGCCACGATGCGATAAGGAATCAACTTCTCACCTTTCTTATATTCGGGCAGTTCGCCACCATCGGTGATAGCACCCTCAGCGGGCAAGTAGGCATTCAGACGAGCCTCGGCCAGCACCAGCGTTACCTTGTCGGCAGTATAGGGATTATAGGTCTGCACAGCCACGTAGTCAATCTTCGGACCTACACAAAGGGCTGAGTTGGCAGCTAGTGTCCAAGGTGTGGTCGTCCAAGCTAGGAAGTAAGGTGTGCCCCACTGAGCCATCTCGGGCTTCGGATTCTTCATCTTAAACTGGGCGGTACACGTGGTGTCCTTCACGTCTCGGTAGCATCCGGGCTGATTCAATTCATGACTTGAAAGTCCCGTTCCTGCTGCTGGAGAATAAGGCTGGATGGTGTATCCTTTGTAGAGCAGACCCTTGTCGTAGAACTGCTTCAGCAGCCACCACAGCGTCTCGATATACTTGTTGTCGTAGGTGATGTAGGGATTGTCCAGGTCAACAAAATAACCCATCTTCTCCGTCAGGTCACGCCACTCCTGGGTATACATCATGACATTCTGACGACACTTCTTGTTGTAGTCCTCAGTCGAGATATACTTGTCGCTCTCCTTGTTGTCGATGTCGGCCTTGGTGATGCCCAACTCCTTCTCGACGCCCAACTCTACGGGCAGTCCATGGGTGTCCCAGCCTGCCTTACGCTTCACCTGGAAGCCCTGCATGGTCTTGTAGCGGTTGAAGGTGTCCTTGATGCTGCGCGCCAGCACGTGATGGATTCCGGGGTGACCATTGGCCGATGGAGGACCCTCAAAGAATACGAATTGCGGACAACCTTCGCGTTCCGTCACGGAGCGCCAGAAGACATTTTTCTCCTTCCACATCTGCAGCACGTCATCGTTCGTCTGCACTAAATTCAAGCCGTTATGTTCGGCAAATCTCTTTGTCATAAATATCGATATTATCTTTTACTATTTCTTTTTAACATGCGAGGTAAAGCTTTCTCTCGCAAAATTGTTTGCAAAGGTAAGCATTTTATTTCAAACCGCCAAATATCACCCGTGCTAAAATGTTAAAATGAGTTCCAATACAGACTGGGTAGTTTCAGCAACAGCAACAGAATCGGCTATCCTAAGACCCACTGCCCATATGATAACGTCCTGAGCATCAACGACAACCAACTGGCGACGCTTCTCAAAAACAGTCATTTTACGGTCAGTCATTAAGTCGCTCAGCAATTTACGTCCCCTCATACCAAAGGGAATCATCCAGTCTCCTTCCTCGACTCTTCTAACAGTAAGCGGAAACACCACTTTTTGAGCATCAAACGTGGCAACAAACGGTTTTTTTGACACATAAGCAGCACATTTACGTAACGAAAGCCGCATTTTCTCATCCAAGACATACATTCCTTCCTCAGGAATTCGCATTGGATTAAAGGGTTTCAATGTGCGTTCGATAATCAATCGCTCACGATCTTTCAAGACATCATAGCCTTGCGAAGAACTCATGATTTTACCAGTTCCTGCCTCTAAAATCTGTCGTGCTTGAGTGCCGTTAAAACCATAGTTTTTAAGCCATTCATATATTACATATTCACTCGAACCATATTTTTCCAACTCGCTAAGTTCAAGTGTGTTATGTTTTTTAAAGTTGTCCAACAAGGAATCCAAGACTATTTGCGCTTCTGCCACATTTTCGGCCATTCGCTGAATGTTATCACAAACAGCAGAATTGAGCGTACGAAACAAAGGAAGAACTTGCAGGCGAACCTTGTTTCGCATCACATCGGTTTCTAAATTGGTGCTGTCTGTTACGTACTGTTGCCCCCTTTTTGCCAAGAAATGCTCGATTTCATCCCTTGAAACGCATAAAAGTGGGCGCAAGACATAACCATTTCGAGGCTGAATGCCCGTTAAACCACGCAACCCGGTACCCCTAATCATGTTTAAAAGAACCGTTTCCACTGAGTCATCGCGATGATGAGCCACACAAATTCCAACCGCCCCAATATCCTTTCTCAGCTGTTCAAACCAATTATATCGCAATTCACGAGCAGCCATCTCGACGCTCACTTTATGTGCTTCCGCATATTCTCGCGTAGCAAAATGAGCACGATGCAGTTCAACACCCAACTGTCGACAAAGATCTACACAAAAAGCCTCATCGCGATCAGACTCCGAGCCCCGAAGAAAGAAATTACAATGGGCTGCATGCACGTTGAAACCGCCTTCTTTTAACAACAAAAGCAGAGCAACACTATCTGCACCACCACTTAAAGCAACAATATACAAATCATTGGCATTAAGCAGTTTATGTTTATTGATATATGCGGATACTTTACTCCACATAGAGCACCAAGCCCTTCAGGTATTCACCCTCAGGATGATAAATGTTGATGGGATGATCGGCAGGCTGATGCAACTGATGCAGGATGCGCACCTTACGCTTGGCAAGAGCCGCTGCTGTGAATACCGCATTGCGGAAATGGTCTTTTGTGACCACCTGCGAGCAAGAGAATGTGAAGAGGATACCACCCTTCTCTATTTTCTCGAAAGCCTTCTGGTTCAAACGGGTATAGCCCTTCAGCGCATTATGCAAAGCGCCACGATGCTTGGCAAAGGCAGGCGGATCAAGAATAATTAGGTTATAGTTAGAGCCAGCACGCTCCAAATACTTAAACGCATCTTCACAAAAGGCTTCGTGACGAGAGTCATTGGGAAAATTCAGTTCCACATTCTGTTTCGTTAGTTCGATGGCCTTACCACTGCTGTCAACGCTATGAACCAACTCTGCGCCACCACGCATGGCATAGAACGAGAAGCCACCTGTATAACAGAACATGTTCAACACACGCTTACCCTTAGAGAACTTCTCAAGTAACGAACGATTCTCACGCTGGTCAACGAAGAAGCCCGTTTTCTGACCCTTCAGCCAATCAACGCGGAACTTCAAACCATTCTCCGTTGCAATATTATCATCACTGCCACCAATGAGAAAACCATTCATATCATCGGCTGTCATAAACGGAAGCGTCGTCTCACTCTTATAATAAATATGTGAAATGCGCGATTCCATCACCTTGTTCAGCACTTGAGCGACCTCCTTACGACACAGATGCATACCGATAGAATGGGCTTGCATGACAGCCGTCTGCCCGTACACATCAATAATCAGACCTGGAAGATGATCTCCCTCACCATGTACCAAACGATAGGTATTGTTGTTTGGATTGTCAGCAATACCAATGGCTTGGCGCATCTGCAAAGCAGAAGAAAGACGAGAATGCCAGAATTCTTCATCAATCTGCACATCAGAGAAAGACAAGACACGCACAGCAATAGAGCCCTGCTGGAAATGACCAACCGCGATAAAATCGCCAGTATTAGTAACCACACGCACGATTTCACCTTCTTCTATACCCTCGTCCATGCTCTGGATGGCACCAGAGAATACCCATGGATGAAAACGTCGAAGACTCTCATCCTTACCTTTACGCAACTGAATCTGCTTGTACATCCTCTACTGTTTTAATTAGTTCGTAATCGCCCGTTTCCTCAAGCCGCATGAGCTCTTCATAAAGCATAATGCAAGCCCATGCATCCGTAGCAGCATATTGTTTCTGTTTATCGTTCAAGATATCAGCTTCCCAATTAGTCAGCCGTTCCCGTTTTGAAATCTTCTGTCCGAAGAAGTTGGCATAGAGTTTCTGAAGGCTCAAATCCTCTACACCTATCTCACGAACATGATTCTGCAAATCAATAAAATAGCCCGTTTCAAAATCACCTGATTTATGAAGCATATTCAAGTCATCGTGCCACGAAAGTCCAATCTTAGGCACTTTCTTGTCTTCTAAAAGTCGTTTAACAGCTGGTGAGATACCTAACTGGTTCAAGCGAAACAGGAAACAAACTTCATGGCTGGCCACCTGCAACAAAGCAACTTTATTGGCACGTCCTTTCTTGAATGAGGGTCTTGTTTCCGTATCTACGCCCAAAATAGGTTGCGACAAGAGATAATCAACAGCTTTCTGGGCCTCAGACTCTGTCAATATCACTACGATTCGCCCCTCAAACAAGACTCTGGGCAAGTCGGCTATCCTTTGTTTGTCGTATTTATGATAAATGGTTTTCTTCATTTGGGCGACAAAGGTAATGCAAAAAAAACAAAAAACGGCAGATTTATGATGAAATCTAAGTTTTTATTTGTAATTTTGCACATTATTTAAAAAGAAAATATGGCAAAAAAGAAAACAACTAAGGTTTCGGAGAAGTCAACAAGCTTTCAACAAGCCATCGGCATAGATAACATCTTCCATAACGAGCGCATTAATTTTGTGCTTGGTTTTTGTCTACTATTCATTGCAGGCTACTTAACATGGGCCTTCGCTTCGTTTTTGGTAACAGGTGAAGCAGACCAAAGTATGATAGAAGTGCCACGTGCTGGTGAGATTCTGAATCAGAATCAAGAATTCCAGAACGCCTGTGGTTCTCTTGGAGCTTATGCTGCGTGGTTCTTCATCAAGCGTTGTTTCGGTTTGGCTGCATTCCTAATCCCAGTATTTATACTGCTGGTATCTGTCAGACTCATGCGAGCCTATCAGGTTAAACTGCTGAAATGGTTTATGTGTCTGACGCTTGTCATGATTTGGTCTTCTATCACGATGGCCAAGTTCCTAGTGCCTTTCTTCGAGGATGCCTGCTACAATCCTGGTGGTGATCACGGATTAGCAGTCAGTCAGCAGATAGAAGGATTGATAGGTGTTCCTGGACTGGTGGCAGTGCTTGCTCTGTGCGCCATTGCTTTCCTTACCTATCTGAGTATGGAGACAGTCATCATTCTCCGCAAAATGTTCAACCCTTTGCGATATCTGAAGAAGATTCCAATGGAAATACATATTGGAAAAGGAGATTCCGAAGATGAGAAACCAGATGTCTTAAACACATTGGAAGATCCAGATGTGTTTGATGATCCACAAGAACAGGTCGTTGAGTTCGATGACATAAGTACTCCAGAACATGAAGAAGAGGTTATCGAAACTGTTGTCACTCCAAATAATTACAACATCAACAGCAATGAGAGTGACAACGACATTGACATGGAGATTGAAGAAGTTTCTGAGGAAGAAGCAGCCAAAGGCAACAATCTCGTTGGCAACTATGGTGATATCAGTACGCCTTACGACCCCAAGCGCGATTTGGAGAACTACCACTATCCCACCCTTGATTTGTTGAAGAAATATGAGGACGATGGTAAGCCTTATATCGATATGGCGGAACAGACTGCCAACAAAAACCGTATCGTGGATGTGTTGCGCAACTTCGGAGTTGAAATCAGCAGTATCAAGGCAACAGTAGGTCCAACCATCACTCTATACGAGATAACTCCTGCTCCCGGTGTTCGTATTTCAAGAATACGTAACCTGGAAGATGATATAGCATTGAGTCTTTCTGCACTCGGAATTCGTATCATCGCTCCTATACCTGGTAAAGGAACCATTGGTATTGAGGTTCCTAATGCGAAGCCAAGCACCGTATCGATGGAAAGCATCCTGAATTCGAAGAAATTCCAGGAGTCAACGATGGAACTGCCTTGTGCCATTGGTAAGACGATTACCAACGAGGTATTCATGTTCGACTTGGCAAAAGCTCCCCACTTGCTGGTTGCTGGTGCCACTGGTCAAGGTAAGTCTGTTGGACTGAACGCTATCATCACCTCTTTATTATATAAGAAGCATCCTGCAGAACTGAAAATTGTGTTGGTAGACCCGAAGAAAGTTGAGTTCAGCGTATATTCTTCCATCGAAAAGCATTTCCTTGCAAAAGTGCCCGATGAAGGTGAAGAGCCTATCATCACTGATGTTACAAAGGTTATCCGTACATTGAACTCGTTGTGTAAGGAGATGGACACCCGTTACGACTTGCTGAAAGTTGCGCAAGCTCGTAACATCAAGGAGTATAACAAGAAATTCATTGATCGTCAGTTGAATCCAGAACATGGTCATCGCTTTATGCCTTATATCGTGGTGGTTATCGATGAGTTCGGTGATTTGATTATGACAGCGGGCAAGGAAGTAGAGTTGCCTATCGCACGTATTGCTCAGTTGGCACGTGCCGTAGGTATTCACATGATTATTGCTACCCAGCGTCCTACCACAAATATCATCACTGGTACCATTAAGGCAAACTTCCCAAGCCGTATCGCCTTCCGCGTAGGTGCCATGATTGACTCGCGTACCATCCTTGACCGTCCAGGTGCTCAGCAGTTGATTGGTCGTGGTGATATGCTTTATCTGAATGGTGGTGAACCCGTTCGTGTTCAATGCGCCTTTGTTGACACTCCTGAGGTTGAGCGTATCAACCAGTTCATTGCCCAGCAACAAGGATATATTTCAGCCTTTGAATTGCCTGAGCCTGACATTGACGAGGGTGAAGGTGGCGAGAGTCGCGATGTGGATATGCAACATCTTGACCCGATGTTCGAAGATGCAGCTCGTCTGATTGTCCGCGAACAGAGTGGAAGCACAAGTTTGATTCAACGTAAGTTTGCTATTGGATATAACCGCGCTGGTCGATTGATGGACCAGTTAGAAAAGGCAGGAATTGTAGGGGCAGCTCACGGTTCAAAGCCACGCGAAGTATTAATCATGGATGAAAACAGTCTTGAAAATCTATTATTACAATGGAGAGGATAAAGATGATTTTGTTGATGCTACTCTTCGCTGTAGTATCATACGGACAGACAGCCAAGCAAGTGCTTGACAAGACCGCGGCAACGGTATCCAACAAAGCAGGTGCCTCTGCCTCTTTTACCATCAAGGGTAACAACATGAATGCCAGCGGAACCATTGCCATTAAGGGCAAGAAGTTTCATGCATCTACGCCACAAGCCACTATCTGGTTTGACGGAAAAACCCAGTGGACCTATATGAAGGATAACGATGAGGTTAACGTATCGAATCCTACTGAAGCAGAGCTTGCTGCCATTAATCCCTATAACTTCATCTACATGTATAAGAAAGGATATACTTATACGATGACGAAGAAAGGTGCGAATTTTGAGGTACATCTGAAAGCTACAGACAAGAAAGGTATCAACGAGATGTATATCATCATCAATCAGAAATCGTACACTCCTTCTCAGATTCGCATGAAGCAGCAAAAAGGGTGGACAACAATAGATATCAAGAATTTCAAGAAGACAAACATTGCTGATGGAACCTTCCGATTCAACTCCAAGGACTTTCCTTCAGCAGAAATCATAGACCTCAGATAATGAATAAGATTCAACTATTCTTCCTGCTTAGGAAGAACACCAAATTGAGCGAAAAACGTCATCCGATGTTTGAAGCCAACCAGTATGGCAAGCTCATCGGATATATAGTGATAAGTATCGTAGCGATCGAATTTCTTGCCCTTGGCACTTTCTTCGGATGGTTGGCGGCAAAGGAAGATGTGCCCGAAATGATATTTTATATCATGCCTTTCTTCCTCATCTTCGACTTCTCTGGTCGTTTTGCCACGCAGCAGACGCCTCTGATGCTTGTCAAGCCCTATCTGCTCACACCTATCAGCAAGTTTACCGCTGTTGAATGCTTCCTTGTCTCACAGGTTCTCGACTTGGGCAATCTCCTTTGGATGGTCACCTTCCTGCCTTACGTCTTTGTCGTATGGTGTGGAGGACTGTCAGGTTGGGCAGCTATTGGAATGCTTTTCCTGCTCCATCTGATGATTGTTGTCAATAGCCAGTGGTATCTACTTGTTCGCACCTTGGTCAATCATAATATCTTATGGTGGGCTTTACCTATCGTATTCTATGGTGCATTAATCGGTCCTTTCATCTTTCTGGACGATGACACGATTGATGTTTTCACAGATGGTCTCATTGACTTTGTACAATCGTATGGTGGCCTATGGCTTATCTTCGTCCTATTTGCAACACTCTTTACTATCCTATTCTGCATCAACAGAAGACTGCAGATGCAACTCATCTATGACGAGGTATCTAAGAAAGAGAATACAAAGCTTAAACATGTTTCTGAGTTCAAAGCCCTGAATCGTTTCGGACAAATTGGCGAATACCTGAAACTGGAAATCAAGAGCACCATGCGCAACAAGGCCATTCGTTCTCGTTTTATCCAGGGTTTATGTTTCATCACCTTCTTCTCACTAACCATCGCCTTTGGCAGTATCTATCAAGGTGATTTTGCCCGCAACTTCCTTTGCCTCTATGCCTTCATCTTCTTTGGAGCCACAAACCTTACCAAGGTGATGTGTCCAGAGGGCAATTATATCGACATGTTGATGGTTCATGAGGAGAACATCTTGAAATTGCTGACAGCCAAGTACTATTATTATTGTGCTATCCTGCTGTTACCAGTACTCTTGCAACTGCCACCCGTTATCATGGGGCAGTTCTCTATCCTGATGATCCTGGCTTACCTGTTGACAGCCACAGGTCCTGTATATTGCATGCTCTTCCAATTGGCTATTTTCAACAAGGACACCCTACCCCTTAATGATAAGATTACAGGCAAGAATCAGATGGAAAACAAATGGCAAGGCATCCTCTCTATGATAGCCATGTTTGCTCCCGTTATTGTTGTCTTTACCATCGAAGCCGCCTTTGATTCTACAACAGCCTACTGGGTACTGATTATCATTGGCATCTTCTTTACTGCCACTGAGCCTTATTGGATGCGTAACATCTATCAGCGCATGATGAAGCGTCGTTATCAGAACTTGGAAGGATTCCATTCAACCCGATAGATTATGTATTTCACAGGTATTATCATTGCTGTCTGTACCTTCCTGACCATCGGTATCTGGCATCCCATCGTCATCAAGACTGAATACTACTGGGGCACACGTCCTTGGTGGATCTACCTGGTCATTGGCTTGACATGCATCATCGCAGCCTTATTCATTGAGAATGCTATCGTTTCCGCTGTCGTTGGTGTCTTCGGAGCCTCAGCACTATGGGGCATTGGTGAACTCTTTGCTCAGCGCAAACGCGTTTTGAAAGGATGGTTTCCCAAGAATCCCAAGCGACTTGCTGATTACGAAAAATAAACTATCAATATTGAAAACAATACTTTTACAGGTTGGCAAGACCGTCAACAAGCATTTCATCGCCGGCATCAACGATTATGTCGAGCGTATTAATCATTATATGCCGTTTGAAGTAGTCACCATACAGGAACTGAAGAACACCAAGAACCTTTCGGAAGAACAGCAGAAACAAGCCGAGGGAGAACTGATCCTAAAGCAATTACAGCCTTCCGATACCGTTGTTCTTCTTGATGAACACGGAAAGGAATATCGCAGCATCGAGTTTGCCCGCTGGTTAGAACAAAAACGTAATACCGCTCGTCGCCTTATCTTCATCATCGGAGGTCCGTATGGTTTCTCTAAAGATGTATATCAGCGAGCTAACGAACAAGTGTCACTCTCCAAGATGACATTCTCTCATCAGATGATACGCCTCACCTTTACAGAGCAGATTTATCGTGCCTGCACCATCATTAAAGGCGAGCCCTATCACCATGAATGAGAAGTAAGAGGTCAGAGGGAAGACGTCAGAGAAGGAGATTTCCAATCTGATAAACCAGAGCACTCACCACCCAAGCCAACAGCGTGGTATAGCAGGCGGCAAAGAAAGCCCAGCGCCAAGATCCGCTCTCATTCTTAATAGCAACAACAGTGGCGATACATGGGAAATAGATGAGAACGAACAACAGGAAGGCATAAGCCGTTAACGGAGTGAAATTAAAATCATCCGTATAAAGCACGCCAATAGTTGAGGCTACGATTTCCTTGGCTCCCACTCCTGCTATCAGGCTGACATCCAAACGCCAATCAAAACCTTGCGGTGTAAACAACGGTTCTATGCTCTTACCCAACAATCCGATAAAGCTCTCTTCCAACGAAGGTGCTACACCCATCGTTCCAAAATAGCCCAATGCCCACACGATGATACTGGCAACAAGGATGACACCACCCATCTTCTTCAGATACTGTTTACCCTTCTCCCAAGTATGACGGAAAATAGCCTTTGCTGTGGGGAAACGATAAGGTGGCAACTCCATTACAAACGGAGTATCCTCACCCTTGATAACCCACGTGCTGAGCACACGGGCAATGATAACGGATAGCACAATGCCAACGACATAGAGCGAAATCATTACCAGGCTCTGATAACGAACACTGAAAAAGGCACCTGTTATCATAATATAAATAGGTAGTCGTGCCGAACACGACATCATGGGCAGAACCAACATCGTAATCAATCTCGAACGTCTACTCTCAATGGTTCGCGTTGCCATCACTGCAGGCACATTGCAACCAAAGCCCATTATCAAGGGGATGAACGACTTGCCGTGCAGTCCCATTCCATGCATCAGTTTATCCATGATGAATGCTGCTCGCGCCATATAGCCTGAATCCTCCATAAAAGAGATAAAAGTATAGAGTATCAGAATCTGTGGCAGGAATACGATAACAGAACCAACACCTCCAATAACTCCGTCGATAAGCATTGCTTTCAACGGACCTTCAGACATCGTATCGCCAATCAATTCTCCCAAGCGTTCAACCCCCATTTCAATCCAATCCATCGGGTATTGTCCTAAGGTAAACGTTACCTCAAACATCAGATAAAGGATGAAGAAGAAGATGGGGAAACCAACCCAACGATTGGTAATCAGTGCATCAAGCTTATGGGTAGTTTTATAGGTATCTTCCTTTGCGCCAACAACATAGCCCGCCTCATGCAAGGCACCACGGATAAAACCGTATTTTGCATCCATGATAGCCGTCTCCGAGTCGTTGCCTGTCTCCTCTTTCACACGATGTATGGCCATGTCACGAGCAGCCAATATCTGTTTACTCTCAGGAAGCGATGCTATAACCTCTTCTGCCTTTTGGTCCTTCTCAAGCAGTTTCAATGCCAGCCATCGGGTACTATAGCGCAGACGAAGCAAGTCATTGCCTTTCAGGAACGTCTGTATATTGGCAATACCATCCTCTATCTCATGTCCATGATTGATATGGATATGACGATAGTAGTTGTCGTGTCCCTCCTGACTCTCAAAGATATGAATCACCTCACGCAGCAATTCCGGCAATCCCCTACCCGTCTTAAACGACGTGGGCACCATCGGCATACCCAACAATGAACTCAGCGTATCAATGGACAAGTGGTCACCTCGGCGCTCCGTCTCGTCAAACATATTCAGCGCACACACCACTCTGAGGTGCATATCCATCAGCTGAGTAGTCAGATACAGGTTACGTTCGATATTCGAAGAATCAAGGACGTTGATAATGACATCCGGAGTATCTTCCAGCAACTGCTTTCTAACATACAACTCCTCTGGAGAATAAGCCGACAGCGAATAGGTGCCAGGCAAGTCAATGAGTTTCAAGTGATAGCCCTCAAAGTCCGCATAGCCCTCTTTGGCATCTACCGTGACACCGCTATAGTTACCCACACGTTCATGGGAACCTGATGCGAAATTAAAGAGAGAAGTCTTGCCACAATTAGGGTTACCCACTAAAGCCACATTAATGGTATGACGAGCAGAATGTGTAGCATAATGGGCCGTGGTGGCTACATTCTGAGGCTCACTGATTTCTGCAACTTCACGCTCGTTGTCAGTCACCTCAATCTTCTCGGCCTCCTGACGTCTCAGACTTACTTCGTATCCCATCACCCGATATTTTACAGGGTCCTGCAACGGAGCACTCTGCAAGACATCTACACGTTGTCCCTTGATGAAGCCCATTTCCACAATACGCTTGCGGAAACCACCATGTCCTTTTACCTTTACTATATAGGCTTTATCGCCTGTCTTCAGTTCCGAAAGATTCATACCTTATATTATTTATCTGCAAAAGTAGCAAATAAATTCAACATTAACAACTTTACACCTTAAAATACCTACAAATGATGATGTTATTTCTTGTTCAAATAGTCTCTCACCTGGTCCCAGTCCACCTTTTCAACCTTGATAGGCTTACCAAAATCAGTGGCTACGACTTGCTTTTTCTTCACGTTAAACTTAACGACAATTCTATCTTCCACACCCACACTGGCTTGATCAAGTCGGATAACATCAAATGCTTTGATGTCTTTTTTATATACTTGGAAGCATTCATCGTCAGCTTTAATATACCATGTCAGCGTATCCGTTTTTGCAGAATCTGTCTGCACCGTGCACACGGCGACCATAGCAGATTCCCTTTGACGATCCGCCTTGGATTTTGTGTAGCCAACGATTCCCATAAACACACAGAATATCAGAATGGCACATACAATAGGCTGCAACACAAGTCCCAGGATAAGTCCCTTCCACCGCTTCCAGTTGAAAAGACGAATGGGGATAATGACAGAGGCCATGACAATGATGATGGACAAGGCAAACGCCAACATCAATACGTATATATAATTCTCGTTTATCATCTTACTGGACTTTAAATGATTCGCTGATAGCTGGTTATTTTTTATACTGGATGGCTAACATCGTCAGGTCGTCGCTTTGTTCTGCGTCTCCCACAAACTTCGCCACCGCTTCTCTCATAACTGATATAAACTGCTGAGGGGTACGACTAGCATTCATTGCTGTCTGCTGCATACGCTCCATTCCGAACTGATTATGATGGATATCCTCAGCCTCATTAAGACCATCAGTATAGAGAAAAATCGTAGTACCTGTCTTCATCTCCAGATGCTGACAAGTGAAGTTCCAGCCAGGTACGACACCTGCCGGTACATTGGAGTCGCAAGACAGGACAATCACTTCGTCATCCGTCAGCAACAATGGCATATCATGACCTGCATTTGAATAACTGAGATGACCTGATTGCAAATCGAGCACACCAATAAAGAGCGTAACAAACATATCCGTTTCGTTATTATCGCTCAATGCCTCATTCAGTGCCGTTACAATTTTATCTGGGTGGGCTGTATGAGCAGCAATATTCCTGAACAGCGAACGTGTTACCGCCATGACCAATGACGCAGGCACACCCTTGCCCGACACGTCTCCAATGCAGAAGAACAGTTTCTCGTCATGGATAAAGAAATCGTAGAGGTCACCGCCAACAGCCTTGGCTGGTGTCACCTGCCCATAGATGTCAATATCGTTACGATATGGGAAAGCGGGATAAGTTTTCGGCAACATGCTCATCTGTATGCCGTGGGCTATCTCCAGTTCATTTTCTATAGAGGCTTTAGCCGCCGTTGTCGTTTTCAGGTCTTCCACATAGGTTGCCAGCGATTGCTGCATGTTTTCAAACGAATCGCGCAACTGGTGAATCTCATCGTTGTATTTGATGGATGGCAACTGTGTGTCGAAATGTCCTTGAGCCACCATATCGGCTGCATCTGCCAACACTTTCAAAGGTCTCGCAGAACGCTTGATGACAAACCTGCAAACCAGGAAGGTCACCTGTATGATAATAAGCACCACCACCAGCATGAATAAACCCACTACCAGTCCCATGAAGTCGAGCACTACCCTGGGAGCAACCACTACCAATATCCAGTCTGTTCCCTTTACAGGTGCATAAAAAAGATAAGAAGGAGTTCTGTTGATCATCATCATATAATCCGTCTCACTATTACTTACCTTTTTTTCCTTCATCTCCTTGATAGCATTCTTGGCCATTCCTTCTTCACCATCATAATCTTTTACGTGTTGGAAGAAATTACCCTTCATGATGTGCCAAGACTCAGGGTGTGTCAGGTAGGTACCATCCTGCGATAACATATAACTTCTCAGCGGAATCTCTGTTGGAGCTACCAACATAGCATCCTCTGTAAGGCTGTCTTGTTCTTCCAGAAATTCTGTCATGAAGTCGAGTGACAAATCGGCACCCATGACAGCCACAACACGTCCCTGCTGGTCGTGAATAGGTTGAAGGAAAGCAACCAAAGGTGTCTTGCCATCATGTCCGTCAACAAAAGGGTCTGACCAATAGGCAGAATCCTTTGCCAGTGCCTCTTTAAACCATTTGCTGTTCAGATAGTCACTGACTACATCGCCCAGCCGTTGCACTTGTACTTCCGAACTGTCGCTACGCCAAGCGTACGGACAGAATTGGCGTCCCTTCGAGGGATAGTAGTTTTCAATAAAGCTGATACCACAACTGCGTATATGCTTGTTTTGTTTTACGATACGCTCCACGATAGCCTGCATCTCGTCTGGCTTTGAAAGATTACGTTCTATGTCAAACACGTTGTTATCAGTTGCCACCATCACGTCCGACATCATATCACTGATACTACGCTCTGCGCTTTTCATACTGTTCTTGATCGTGCTTGCTTCGGATTCCAAAAGAACCGAACCAGTGATGTAATAGATAAAGATGGCTAATGCGGACATCATGACAAACAGCACCAGCATTACCCATTGTGAAAGTCTTGTAGCAAACGAATAGACCTTTTTTTCTTTCTTCATATATAGGCAGTATTATTATAGTTTTTTCACGAAGCGCATCTCTCGTAATATGCGAGCTTGGCGTTTCAGCATATAGCCACTGGGACGTGCAGAGTTGAAACGACGCGGATTAGGAAGCGAGGCGGCAATCAGCGCACATTGAGCCTTCGTAAGATTAGCAGCGGTTGTATTAAAATGCCATTCAGCCACTGCATCGGCTCCATAAATTCCATCGCCCATCTCAATAGAGTTCAGATAAACCTCCATGATGCGTTCCTTAGACCACACCAGTTCTATGAGCAAGGTAAAATAGACCTCAAAGCCTTTGCGAACCCACGAGCGTCCAGGCCATAGGAACACATTCTTGGCAGTCTGTTGCGAGATGGTTGAAGCGCCCAGTTTCTGCTTTTCCGGATGCTTCATGTTACGCATGGCAGCATGCTCAATGGCTTTGTAGTCAAAGCCGTGATGTTCTGAGAAACGAGCATCCTCAGAGGCCATCACAGCAATAGGTAACGATGGGGATATCTGTTCCATCGGCACCCAATGATGATGTAGCGTCATTGATTTACCCTCATCCACCTGTTGACCTAAACGGATAAACATCAGCGGAGTGAAATAGACAGGCAACCAACGTAACGCCACAACAGAAAGGATAGTGGAGGCAAAGAATGCAACCACTATCCACTTGATTGTTTGTTTTATCTTCTGAATCAGCGTGTTCATTTACTGCAGCGTACCAGCTTCAGCCTGCTTAATCATTTCCTGAGAAGCATACATGTAAACCTCTACACGACGGTTCTGTTTACGACCAGCCTCAGTAGAGTTGTCAGCAACGGGATTGGTAGAACCCTGACCCTCAACACTCTTAATCTGAGAGGGGCTAACACCACAAGACTTCAGATAGTTGTTCACACTGTTGGCACGACTTACAGACAAGGGCTGGTTTACAGCGTCTGAGCCTGTAGAGTCAGTATGTCCTATGATGGCAATATCGCAGCTCTTGTTGTTGTTCAGCACCTTAGAGAACTGAGCCAGTGAGTTCTTGGCACTCTGAGAGAGGTCAGCCTTACCAGTAGCAAACAGGATACCAGAATCGAAGGTAACCTTCACAGCCTGCAGACCATTAGCGTCTGTTACGGTCTCAACCTGAGCGTTCTGAACCTTCTGAGCCTCAGCCTTAGCCTTGTCCATCTTCTTACCGATGATGGCACCAGCACCAGCACCTACAGCACCGCCTACAGCAGCACCAATAGCCGTATTACCAGCAATTGCGCCAATGATACCACCCAACACTGCGCCACCACCAGCGCCGATAGCTGCACCCTTCTGGGTATTGTTACATGCAACAATCATACCCAAGCAAAGCAGCAGAGAAATAACTTTTGTCTTCATACTTTTTACTTTTATTTTAGTGAAACATATCAATTCTGTTTGCAAAGATAATAAATAATTCATAATTCATAATTCATAATTCATAATTATTTTGTAATTTTGTGCCCAAAATTAAAACATTTAAGGAAAAGTATGGCAAAAGAATTAAAGGATTTAACAAAACGAGCTGACAATTACAGTCAGTGGTATAACGATTTGGTGGTGAAAGCCGACCTTGCCGAACAGAGTGCTGTGCGTGGTTGTATGGTTATCAAGCCTTATGGCTATGCTATCTGGGAGAAGATGCAGCAGCAGTTGGATAAGATGTTCAAGGAGACGGGTGCTCAGAACGCTTATTTCCCCTTGCTCATCCCCAAGTCATTCCTCAGTCGTGAAGCTGAGCATGTAGAGGGCTTTGCTAAGGAGTGTGCAGTGGTTACCCACTACCGCTTGCGTGCCAAGGACGACAAGAGTGGTGTCGAGGTTGACCCCTCTGCCAAACTCGAAGAAGAGCTGATTGTTCGTCCTACCTCTGAGACGATTATCTGGAACACCTATAAGAACTGGATTCAGTCTTGGCGCGATCTGCCCCTGATGTGCAACCAGTGGTGTAATGTGATGCGCTGGGAGATGCGCACCCGTCCTTTCCTCCGCACTTCTGAGTTCCTGTGGCAAGAGGGTCATACCGCTCATGCTACCAAGGAAGAGGCTGAGGAGGAAGCCAAGAAGATGCTGAAGGTTTATGCCAAGTTCGCTGAGGAATGGATGGCTGTTCCTGTATTGCAGGGTGTGAAGAGTGAGACTGAGCGCTTCGCTGGTGCTCTCGACACTTACACCATCGAGGCTATGATGCAGGATGGTAAGGCGCTGCAGAGCGGTACCTCTCACTTCTTGGGTCAGAACTTCGCAAAGGCTTTCGAGGTTACCTATCTTAATAAGGAGAACAAGCCAGAGTATGTATGGGCCACCTCATGGGGTGTTTCCACCCGCTTGATTGGTGCGCTCATCATGACTCACTCCGACGATAACGGTCTTGTTTTGCCTCCACGTCTGGCTCCTATCCAGGTTGTTATCATCCCCATTGCCAACAAACCTGAGCAGATGGAGATTGTCAACAAGGAGGTTCAGCCCATCATCGACGAGCTGCGTTCAAAGGGCATCAGCGTTAAGTTCGACGATGCCGACAACAAGCGTCCAGGCTTCAAGTTTGCTGACTACGAGTTGAAGGGTGTTCCCGTTCGTTTGGTATTGGGTGCTCGCGACTTGGAGAACGGTACCATTGAGGTGATGCGTCGTGACACACTGGAGAAGGAGACTCGCTCTATCGAGGGTATCGCCCAGTATGTTGAGCAGTTGCTGGAAGACATTCAGAAGAACATCTTCGAGAAGGCTCGCAAGTATCGTGACGAGCACGTCTATGAGTGCGAGAACTACGAGGAGTTCAAGGAGAAGGTTAAGGACGGAGGTTTCTTCCTCTGCCATTGGGATGGTACTGCTGAGACGGAGGCTAGAATCAAGGAAGAGACTCAGGCCACTATCCGTTGCGTGCCTTTCGCCTACGAACAGACTCCTGGTGTCGATATGGTTACTGGCAAACCTGCCAAGCATCGCGTCATTATTGCACGAAGCTACTAAATGGAGCAAGCTCCAAATGAGAAATGAGAAATGTGAAATGAGGAATTAAAATGAAGAAATGAGGAAATGACATTGCGCCACCCTCATTTCTTCATTTATCATTTAGGGCCTAAGCCCGTCATTTCTCATTTCACATTTCTCATTTCTCATTTGGCGCAACGCGCCTTAGAACGTGTATCCTAATGTGAGTAGCAATTGATGGCGATTGTTCTTCACGTTCATACCATCCACCACGTTATCACAATCTCTTACGTAGTTATCGGTATAGCTCATGAAGGGATAAAACTTACCCTTTGTCGAGCTGTATTGGTAAGCCAGCGAGATGTTGAACTTCTCGTAGGTATAGCCTGCACCCAGCGTAAAGCGATGAGTATCTTCCCAGTTGGTGAAGTCGGTTGCTGAGGCTACATAGGTACCATACGAATCGAGCGAACCATCCTTGAAGCCATCCTTCTGATACATCGGACTTACGTAGTTGTAACCAATGCGCAGAGCCACATCCTTCACGGGCTTATACTCTGCACCTAGTTTCAGTGTGTGCACACCTTTCAGCGTGCGCTCTGTGTGGTTGTTCATCACCTTGTCGCTCTTCGACTCAGTGGAATAGCTGTCGCGCCAATAGTCGTAGTATTCGCCTGTAATGGTACGCGTGTCCATAGACCCATAGTCAGCATATTCGTAGCTGGCACCCAGAGCCACCTGTGTTCCAATGGTGTGACCCAGGCTGAAGCCAAACTTCCAAGGGGTGTAGAGTTTGAACTTATAGTTGGTGCGTCCATTATATGCATCAGTGATGTCATTCGAACTCTTCATGTTGCCATCTGAATCTACGATGTATGTATAGTTGCTGGTGCGCAACTCATAGAACGTAGGCGAGGCTACTGACAATCCGATGCGGAAGGGCGATTCCTCAACAGGACGCACGATGATACCAGCCTTGAAGTCGAAACCAGTACCTGTAATTTCACGCGAGTCGGCTACCGTCAGGCTGTAGTCTCTTGTCATGGCCGCTGTGTGCATGAATTCGGTATATTCGCTGTTGTGTTTGTAGTGTACATCATGAATGCCCACCGTCAAACCCAGATACACACGATTGTTGATGTTGCCTGAAATGTTGAAGTCATACTCACCAATATAACCCTTGTGCGCACGATCAAACTGATAGCGCTGAGCATCGTCATAGGCCCAGAACCCGTCGATAGTGTAGTTGTAGCCATTAGCCAACATATCATCCAATTGGTTGCAGGTGGCATAAGGATACTGCTTGAAGTCAGGCTGGTGGTTATAGCCAATCACCTTTCCCTGCTCGTCCCTTACATACAGGTCAACACCTGCCTGTTGAGGATAGACCAGTTCATTGTTACCTTTGTTATACGTCAACTTATTCAGCGAAGCATTCTGCAAGGGTGCTGCAGCTGACAGAATCATATCAAAGTTACGACTCTTGTGGAAGTTGAAGGCCAGGTTCAGATACGAAGTCTTGTTGGTACGTGCAGAGTATACAAAGCCTATCTGGTCGAACGACGCATTGGTTTTGTTGCCATTCAACACACTAGTCGCATCAGCCTGCGATACCAAGCCAAACGAAAGGCTCACGTTCGACTTACGGAACAATCCGATGCCTGCAGGGTTTGTGCCGATGGTTGAAATGTCAGCACCCAGTGCCTCCATTGCGCCACCCATACCCACATAGCGAGCCGTACCGTTCAGGTCCTCCATCGCTATCTTAGCGTTCTCATAGGTTTCCTGTGCTGCCAGTGGCAATGTAGCCACCATCATTGCAGCTATTGCAAATATCTTTTTCATAATCATTCTTCACTTTTAATTCATTTATCTTCCACGACTGAATGTTCCTCCGCGAGAGCCACCGCCTCCACCGAAGCTGCCTCCACCACGTGAGCCACCACCTCCGAAGCCACCTGACGATGAACGTGTGGACGAACCAAACGAACCACTGCTTCTGCTCATCGACGAACCATTGCCAAATGTTCCATGACTAACGCGCGAGCTGTTGTTGAAGCGCCCGCTGCCATACGTACGATCAACGGTCGTTGCAGGGCGAGTGATGTGGAATCGGCGCGACTGACCTGGGCGATAATGTCCGCGAGCATAGTATCTCGGTCCATACCATCCCCAATATCTCCAGGGGCGATAGTAGCCACCATAATACCAGGGCGAATACCAGCTGCTGTAGTAGCCATAATAGCCATAGTACCAGGGGTCGTTCCAATAATACCAAGAGTCATACCAGGGATAATAGCTGGAGTAATACCAAGGCGATGTCCAGCGTCCGTCTCTGTAGCCTTCCCAATAGGCATCGGAAGCCGTATAGCCCTCAAAGCGGCTCAATTGCTTGGTGTACTTGTAGTCGTCTGCAGCCTCGACATAAGTGCTGTCAGGGTAAACGCCACGTACAGCCGAGAAGTCTATGATATCGTTGCCTGCAGAATCGATGGGCACTACGCTCGACCAAGCACTGCGATTGTATTCATCCACACTGCGATTGCTGCCTGAGTAGTACGTCTTCTTAGGCATACCATAGTTCTTCGTCTCTTTAGCCACGTTTTCCTTCGTGGGTACGAAGTACATATCGTCGTCCTGTGCCATCAGTCCAAGTGGCAAGGCCGCAACAACTGTGAGTAGGAGTAACTTTTTCATCTTCTTTTTCGTTTTATTATATGTTCACGATGCAAAAATACTGCTAATTTTCATGCAAAAGTAGGGAAAAACCCTAAGACAGCGTAGGTTTTTCCCTATTTTTTGTAATTTTGCACTTAAATTTAACATCTCCATATGAAATACTACGAAGTTGAAATGACCATTACGCCCTGTACGCAGGATGCACAAGACATACTCTCAGCCATGGCTGCTGAGGCTGGTTTCGAAACCTTTGAAGAAACGCCCACTGGTCTTTTGGGCTATGTACAGCAATCGCTCTTCCTTCAGGAGGCGCTCGATGCTGTTATTGCCAACTTCCCTTTCGAGGGCACCCATATAATATATAAGGTACGCGAAGCTGAGGACAAAGACTGGAACGAGCAATGGGAACAAGAGGGATTTGAACCTATTGAGGTAAGTAATCGACGAAGTCGCTTTGTACCTTTAGGTCAAAGAAGTAAGAAGGATGATGGAAGATGTGTTGTTATTCACGACGGGCGACACTTACCCTCAGACCTCGGCCCTCAGACATCAGACATCATCTCCATCGAGATCGACGCTCATCTCGCTTTCGGCACGGGCACCCACGAGACTACTCGCATGCTGTGCTCTACCCTACTCGATATGGACCTTCAGGGCAAGCGCGTCTTGGATTGCGGATGTGGCACAGGCATCTTGGGCATCTGCGCTCTCAAGCTGGGAGCCGACTCCTGCGTAGGCTACGATATCGACGAGTGGAGTGCCGACAACACCCGTCATAATGCCGTTATCAACCATGTGGATGACCACTTGACGTCGCTCTGTGGCGACAGCTCCGTGCTCAGCGATTATGTCGCTGAGTTCGATGTGGTATTAGCCAACATCAATCGCAACATCCTTTTGGCCGATATGCCCCACTTTGTGCGTGTCATGAAGCCAGGCGCCACCCTTATCCTCAGCGGTTTCTATGATACCGACTGCGCCCTGCTCGAAAGCAAGGCTCAGCAATTAGGATTAAAACTCACAGACACCAAGACCGACGGTGACTGGGCCTGCATGGTGTTCCAGTACTAATGTCAGGAACTGAAGTCCCACGTCTCTTTTTAGTCCGTCCCGTCGGACTGCCAGTCCGAACGGCTCGGACTGAGAGTCCGAAGCCTTCGGACTACTGCTTACTACTAAATCTACGTTTGCTTCGAATACTCCAAGAGTATTGAACGATACTCCAAGAGTATTGAATGATACTCCAAAAGTAATGAACGATACTCCAAGAGTATTGAATGATACTCCAAAAGTATTGGATGATACTCCAAGAGTAATGAACATATGAAACGGAGCCCCTCGTCATCACGACCAGAGGCTCCGCATACAGCATCTATAACACGACAGCTGTTTTTATTTTATTCTCCAAGGTATCTTTGATATAAGCATTAATGGTTAGTCCAGCCTGACGAGCCAACATGGCTATCTGACGATGAAGAGATGGAGTCAGCCTTACGTTCAAAACGCCAGTATAACTCTTATCCGGTTCAATACCTTCTTCTTCACAATAGGCCAGATAATCATCTACAGCCTCATGAAATGCTTCCGTAAGTTCCTTAACGCTTTCGCCCTCAAAATTCACTAGGCCATTGATACCTTCTATTTTTCCAAAAAATACTTGATCTTTCTCGCTATAAGCAACAGAGCCTAAATACCCTTTATAAGTCATTGTATTCATAATCAATCCTCCTTATTTTATTTAATAAAACCTGCTTCTTTTAAATCATCGAAAGTAAAGTCCGATGGCATCTTTAGAAAACGTTCTCTTAGTTTTTCTTTTGTTCCCATTTGTAACTGAAATTTGGGTGCAAATGTAACTAAAATATAGTTACTTTCCAAATAATTTAAGCAAAAAAAGAATAATTCTGCGAGAAGCAAGCCTTTATTGATGCTACTCCACATTTAAAGCCACCTCTTTCGGGTGGCCTTTTTTATATGAAACGGAGCCCCTAGTCATCACGACCAGGGGCTCCGCATAGATAATGTTTAACTTAAAGATTTATTCTGTTTTTATATTCTTTATCTATTTTGGATTCGTTAGAATGCTAAGCAATAGCGAAACATGTCTCCATAAACCTTGCTCCATGACTCAAATCTATTATTGACAAACTCCCATGCTTTGGCAGTAATTTCACTATCTTCTGTACTAGTCCAATAATAATAACCGCTTGGAAGTGAATAGCCCGTAGCAGTTAACTTGTTAAAGAACCCGTAGGAATCAACTTTCACCCCTTGGGTCAATGTTGCAATATAGGGGGTCGTGCCACCACAACCTATGAACATATACTGCCAGTCATCGGTGCTTGGCAATCTCCATGTACCACCTGTAACAGGATAGTTTTCACCCCAAGTCTCTGCGTAATTAACAGCATCAGTCCATGAACCGCTTTTTGCATCCCACAATGCAATGGCCAGACCGTGAGCACATTTTGATTTATTGCCAACATAGGCCAACATGGCTATACGGTTCTTAGTACATTCAGCATCTTTATCTGCATGAATATGTCCATCTTGACAAACCAACATTCCAATTTCAGGCTCTGTTGCTTTACCAATAACACCATATACCTTAACCTTAAATGGTGCTGTACCTTCCTGATAATAATCGTCTGCTGCTACCTTCACTGTGATAGTTGCCAAACCTGCTCCAACGGCTGTTACAACACCCTTCTCGTCTACGGTAGCCACATTCTTATCAGATGATTCGAATGAATACTTACCATTGTCATTAATACTTTTGGGATTAATTGTCGTTGTTTGGCCTGAAAGCAAGAGCACAGAATCCTTCTCTAATGAAAGATAACTCTTTACAGGATTGTCCAAACTTGAGGCAATCTGATCACAACTCGTGGTAAACAGGGATGCTAACAAAAGTGCCCCCCCCACTAAAAGATTAGTCCTTTTCATAAGCTTAATGTTTTAAGTTAATTGAAAAATAATATTGTAGGTTTGTTATATTTATATTTTCGAAGGCAAAGATAGTAAAAATATCTTTATAGGGTAAACGATTTCGTATAAAATTTGTTAATGTAGAAGCTTTTTGTACATAAAAGGGAATTTCATTTGCATAACAGGACAAAGTTGCTTCCAAAAATATTTTAGCGAAAATGACGGGCATACGGTACGGAGTGTGTGCGTACTAGGTGCGAAGGCTTTCGGCAGGTGTCTTACCCTGAAAAAGTTGAATCAAAAACAACGTTTTTCAGGGTAAGACAAAAAGAGCCCCTGGTCATCACGACTGGGGGCTCCTTGAAGTTATGTACAATAAAACAAAATCAAAGACGATTTTACATCGGAGGAAGCTCAAGCCACTTCACGTAGCAGAAGTCCTGACGGTGAGGCAGGTTCTTGTTCTTCGGATACATGCGGATGGCCGACTTGTACAGTCCGAACTGGCTGGGAGAGAGCGTAGCTTCGAAAGTGAAGTTGTTGCCTTCCTTCTTAACCATCTTCAGAGGCTCAACGTTGTATACCTTCTCGTTGCCGTCCTTGTCGAAGCAAACGTTGACCTTCTCCAAGCCTACAGCATCGTCCAAGCCCTGCTCGTTGATGACGTACTTGATGGTGTACTTCTGACCAGCCTCGCAACCAGTAACGGGGAAGTCCCACTCACAGCTAACCACGTTGATGGCATCCCAACGCTCGGCAACGGCTTCCTTCCACTGAGCAATGTCCTTAGCCAACTGGTTGTTGTTCTTTGACAGCTCCTTGAAGCGCTTAGCCTGCTTCTCGTAGAACTTGCTATAGTAGTCGTCGAGCTGACGCTTCATGGTGTAGTGAGGAGCAATCTGGGCGATAGAGTTCTTAAGAACCTTGATCCAGCCTTTAGAGATGCCGGTCTTCTTGTCTCTAGCATAGTAGAGAGGAATGATCTCGTTCTCCAACAGACTGTAGATGGTAGCGGCGTCGAGCTTGTCCTGATAGGCCTGGTTCTGATAGGTGCGCTTCTCGGTCAAAGCCCATCCGGCACCCTCACGATAGCCCTCAAGCCACCAACCGTCCTTGACGGAGAGGTTGACAACACCGTTCATCTCGGCCTTCTCGCCTGATGTACCAGAAGCCTCGAGAGGACGTGTAGGTGTGTTCATCCAGATGTCGACACCTGAAACAAGGCGACGAGCCAGCAGGAAGTCGTAGTCCTCGAGGAAGATAATCTTGCCCTGGAACTGTGGCATCTGTGAGATATCGAAAATCTTCTTGATCAAGCCCTGACCAGCGCCATCGGCGGGGTGAGCCTTACCTGCGAAGAGGAACATCACGGGACGCTCAGGGTTGTTGACAATGCGCTCGAGACGCTCCAAGTCGGTGAACAGCAGGTGTGCACGCTTGTAGGTAGCGAAACGACGGCAGAAGCCGATAACCAGTGCATTGGGGTTGAAGCGCTCTATCAACTTAACCACGCGGTCGGGGTCGCCCTGATTCTTCAGCCATGTTTCCTGGAACTGAATAGCCAGATAATCGAAAAGCTTCTGCTTCAAGGCCTTACGTGTTGCCCAGATTTCCTCGTCAGGACAATTGTAGATGCCGTGCCAGATGTCTTCGTTAGACTGGTCGCTCAGGAACTTAGGATCGAAGTACTTCTTATATACCTTGAGCCACTCGGCAGCTGCCCATGTGGGGAAGTGTACACCGTTGGTAACGTAGCCCACGTGGTTCTCCTCAGGATAGTAGCCTCCCCAGATAGGAGCAAACATCTTCTGAGAAACCCATCCGTGAAGCTTAGACACACCATTAACCTCCTGACAAGTGTTGCAAGCGAAGGTTGACATACAGAACTTCTCGTTGTGATCGTCTGGATTGGTACGACCCATGCCGATGAACTCGTCCCAAGAGATGCCGAGCTTCTGAGGATAGCCACCCATGTACTTGCCGAAGAGACCCTCCTCGAAGTAGTCGTGACCAGCAGGAACGGGGGTGTGAACGGTATAGAGACCTGAAGCGCGAACCAGCTCGAGAGCCTGGTTGAAGTTCAAGCCGTCTTCCTCGATATAATCGCACAGACGCTGCAGGTTGCACAGTGCTGCGTGACCCTCGTTGCAATGGTAGATATCTTTCTTGATGCCGAGCTTCTTCAACAGCAGCATACCACCGATACCCAGCAGGATTTCCTGCTTCAAGCGGTTCTCCCAATCGCCACCATAGAGTGAGTGGGTGATGGGCTTATCGAAGTCGGAGTTCATCTCGTTATCGGTATCGAGCAGATAGAGCTTCACACGACCTACATTGACACGCCATACACAAGCGTGAACCTGATAGTTGGTGTAAGGCACATCGATAACCATAGGATTGCCGTCCTTGTCAAGCTGACGCTCGATGGGCAGCGAACCGAAGTTCTGGCTCTCGTAGTTGGCAATCTGCTGTCCGTCCATAGAAAGGCTCTGTGTAAAGTAGCCAAAACGATAGAGGAAACCAACGGCGCACATGTCTACGTTAGAGTCGGAAGCCTCCTTCACATAGTCGCCAGCAAGCATTCCCAGACCGCCTGAGTAGATTTTCAGGGCTGAGTGGATACCATACTCCATGCAGAAGTAAGCCACTGAGGGGCGCTTCTTGTCGGGCTCTACGTCCATATACTTACGGAACTGCGCATAAACATCCTTGACGCGCTTCATAAGGCCCTTGTCCTTCAGAATCTCTTCCTTACGCTTTAAGGTAAGGCGCTCGAGAAGCATCACGGGGTTGTGCTTTACATCGTGGTAAATCTCAGGGTCGAGGTCGCGGAACAAGTCGCGTGCCTCAAAGTTCCACACCCACCACATGTTGTGGGCAATCTCGTCCAAGCACTTCAGTTGCTCAGGAAGACTTGACTTAACGGTCAGATTCTTCCACTGAGGTTCATTGGCATAATCAGCTTTAATTTTCATAATTAAATGTATTATTTGATTATTTACAATTTACTATTTACTATTTATTGGCCATTCTTTTAGCCGCATTGCGCAAGGCAATGTCGTAGGCTTCGTGATAATACTGGATGAATTGGCTCCAAAGGGCTTTCTTCGACAAAGCGTCGGCCTTCTTACGGCAAGCATCCACCTCCTGTTGCGACATGGCAGAGAACTGGGCAACGGTGTCCTTGATGGCATCGGCCACCTCAGAGTAGTTATAGTCCGTACGATGAATCACCTTCACACCATCTTCCAGCTCGCCATAGCGACCAAACTCCTTGTTAGCCCACAGGCCGAAACCTGCCAAATCGGTGGTGATGCAAGGCACCTTGAAAGCCACAGCCTCCAACGGGGTATAGCCCCAAGGCTCGTAGTAGGAAGGATAGACGCAGAGGTCGTTGCCCAGCACGATATCGTAGTAGGTCATGTTCAGGATGCCGTCCTTACCATCAAGATAGCAGGGCAGGAAGATAACCTTCACGTTATCGTACTTGCGATTGTGCATATCGTAGTATTTCAGCATGCCCAGCACATTGTCGTGATCCATATTGTTCAGCCAGTGAGTAATCATGGGCACTTCCAATGGCGTATTGTACGTCTCGTTTTTGCTAAGACGCTCCTGCAAATCCTTGCGAGGCTCGCCTACCCAACTAGGCACTTCGAGGAAGGCAACCACCTTCTTCTTCAGGTCACGGTCGCGCAGCAGACGGTTCATAGCCTCCACAAACACGTCGATTCCCTTGTTGCGGAACTCGTAGCGGCCTGAGGTAGAAACAATCAGTGTGTCGTCATCCAGCTGTTCGCCCAACAAGGCGTTGGCAACTTGCAACAGGCGCTTACGGGCAGCCTTGCGCTTGCTGTTGAAAACAGCACCCTTAGGCACGAAACTATTGTCGAAGCCATTGGGCAATACCACGTCAACAGGCTTGTCCAGCAGTTCCTTACACTCGTTGGCAGTAATGTCGCTCACAGTGGTGAAACAATCGACAAACCAAGCGGTCTGCTTCTCAATAGAGTGCTTCGACTGCATGTTCAGCTCTTCAGCCATCTGGTCACCGTTATAGGCGAAGAGATAGTCGTACAATGGCTTCTGATTGCCAGCAATAGAACGGCCGATGCTGGTGGCGTGGGTGGTGAAGATAGTACCAATCTGGGGCACGTTGGCATTGATGTAAAGCGCGCCCAGTCCGCACATCCACTCGTTGGCGTGATAAATCACCTTGGGGTTTGGAGTGATGGTAAGCAGGTAATGATAAAAGCTCTCCGTCACCAAACCAGCTGCATAAGAGAACATAGAGGCTTCGTCGTAGTCGCCATAGGCGTGGAGCGAGTCAACGCTATAGTGCTCCCAAAGCCATCCGTATATCTCATTCTTCTGTTCGAAGAACGGGTTAAAGTCCACAAGGATAGCAATCGGCTCGCCAGGAACGGTCCAACGACCAATTCTGACCTTCAGGCCTTGCTGCTGAGCCAAACATTGCCATTCGGCAAAGAGCAGCTTGTCTTCCTTGAAATAGGGACTTTCCTCCTTTTTCCAAAAGTCAGGACCAATAAAGATAATCCTGTCTTTCATCTCCTCCTGTAACGTCTTTGCGCGACTGGAGAGTACGGTATAGATACCGCCCACCTTATTACAAACCTCCCAGCTCGACTCAAAGATGTAATCAGGCTTTAATAAATCCTTTCCCATTCTTAATTATACTAGTATACGCCTGCAAAGATACTTAAATAATTTTAAATCCTACTATGTTTTTCTATTATTTTTCTACGCAAACGTTTTTTATTGATTTAGATTCATTACCTTTGAGCCGTTAAAATGGTTAGTTATGGTTAGAAACATCCTCGTCACAATGCTGTTGCTGTGCTGTTCAACGGGTCTTTATGCCCAGCAAGACAGCACCACTTTCCGCGCGTACCTATATAATAATGAATATAATGTCTATCTGCGCATCAATTTCTACAAGCAGGACGTCACCATTCCTGGGCAGGAGCTCTACGGACCGTTGCCTGGCTATCTGGGCAAGCAGTACAATTCGTTCTGCTGGGTAATTACGTCGTGCGAAATCAAGAATGACCATGAAGCCACCCTGCAACTCATCAACGACTTTGGTAGCGAAGACCTGACGGCCACACTCACGCGGCAGAACGACTCTATTTACGTGCTTCGCCAAGGGGCTGGCAACACCATCAAGGTGCCCAACAAGGGAAAATGGCAGAAGCTTCCCAAAACGCTGACATTCAAGCGCAGATAAATTTGGCCATTTGCTTACTATTTCGTAATTTTGCACACATGATTACATTTCCGATAGCCAAGATTAATTTAGGTCTGAACGTGGTAGAGAAGCGTCCAGACGGATATCACAACCTGCAGACCGTGTTTTACCCAATAGCCATCAAGGATGCGCTGGAAGTGCAAGCAATGGACGAGGGATTCCCCTCTGACGTAGATTGCGACCTGAAAGTGACGAACATCGTGATTGAGGGCGACGAGCAGAAGAATCTGGTGGTGAGGGCTTACAAACTGCTGAAGGAGGACTACCCTACTCTGCCCAGAATTCACACGCACCTTTGGAAGGGAATTCCCACGCAGGCTGGTATGGGTGGTGGTTCGAGCGATTGTGCCTACATGATTACGTTGCTGAACAAGATGTTCCAGCTGGGACTGAGCGATGAGCAGATGATAGGCTATGCCGCACGACTGGGAGCCGACTGCGCCTTCTTCATCAAGAGCGAGCCCTGCTATGCTGAGGGCATTGGCGAGAAGATGCAACCCATTGCGCTGAGCCTGAAAGGATGGTATATCGGAGTGGTAAGACCAGACATCCCCGTGCCTACCAAGGAGGCTTTCTCGCGCATTCATCCTCATTATCCAGCGGTGAATTGCAAGGAAGCGGTGATGCAACCTGTGGAAACGTGGAAAGACACGTTGGTAAACGACTTTGAAGAGAGTGTGTTTGCCCTGCATCCTGAGATAGGAGCCATCAAAGACGAGCTCTATAAGATGGGCGCCACCTATGCGGCCATGTCTGGCTCAGGTAGCGCCCTATTTGGACTGTTTAAGGAGAAGCCCGACTTTCTTAGTGGGCACTTCTCTGGCATGTTCACCTTTGTGGGCGAACTGTAAAATGTATCTGGCTTAGTCGTCGCTACGATCGCCCAACAAGGCGGAAGTGCGCACACGACTGAGTGTTTCAGGAGTCATCTGCAGATAGCTGGCAATATATACCAACGGAGCGCGCAGCACCAGCTGGGGCGAACGCTTCACCAACTTGGCATAGCGCTCAGGAGCAGACTCGAAGCGCAGCATGTCGGCATGAATCTGCGAGATGATGAGTGATTCTTCCAAAATCTTACGATAAAGCATCTGGATGTTCGTGTTACGCACAGCTTCACGCTCCAGACGGGCTTTGGGCATAGCGTAGATGATGCAGGGCTCCAAGGCTTGCATCTGCTGGCGACTGGGCTCTTCCTTGAAAAGGCTCTCAATACACATGCAGATGGTATTCTCAGTAGCCATATATTCCGTCAGCTCCTTGCCATTCTTATAATAATACTGGCGCACCAGACCTTTTACTACCCAATAGATATTGGTGCAGACATCGCCTTCTTTCACGATGACTTCACCCTTCTGGAATTTCATAGGTACGAGGATGCTCTCCAGCACGTCGAGCTCCTCATGGGTCATTGTACTGTAGCGTCTGGCCAGTTCTCTTGCTACGTCTCTTGTTGTCAGTCCAATTGTTGTCATAAATCTCTTTTAGGTTAAGTTTTTTGTTATTAATAGGATATCCTTTATTTCCTCAATCCAGTTTCAGCACCGCGAGGAAGGCCTTCTGGGGCACCTCCACATTGCCGATTTGCTTCATGCGCTTCTTGCCTCGCTTCTGCTTCTCCAACAGCTTGCGCTTACGACTCACGTCACCACCATAACACTTGGCAGTAACATCCTTGCGCACCTGCTTCACCGTCTCGCGGGCAATAATCTTGGCGCCAATAGCAGCCTGAATGGCTATGTCGAACTGCTGACGTGGAATCAGCTCTTTCAGCTTCTCGCACATGCGACGTCCAAAGGTGACGGCATTATCCTGATGGGTCAGCGTTGAGAGCGCGTCCACAGGCTCACCGTTCAACAGGATATCGAGCTTAGCCAGCTTCGAGGGACGGAACGAGTCGATATGATAATCGAACGAGGCATAACCCTTCGAAATGCTCTTCAGCTTATCGTAGAAGTCAATCACTATCTCGCCCAAAGGCAGCATGAATCGCAGTTCCACGCGATTGCCACTCACATATTGCTGGTCTATCAATTCGCCACGCTTGTCAAGACAAAGTGTCATGATAGGTCCGATGAAGTCGGCAGCGGTGATAATCGAGGCCTTGATATAAGGTTCCTCAATATGGTCTATCATCGTCTGGTCAGGCAGTCCTGAGGGGTTGTGCACCTCTTTCTCCTCGCCCTGCTTGGTGTAGCACATATAGGTTACGTTGGGCACCGTGGTAATCACGTCCATATCGAACTCACGGTCCAGGCGCTCCTGCACAATCTCCATGTGGAGCAGACCTAAGAATCCGCAACGGAAACCAAAGCCCAAGGCAATAGAAGTCTCTGGGGTAAAGGTCAGCGAAGCGTCGTTCAACTGCAACTTCTCCAAGGAAGCGCGCAGGTTCTCATAATCCGTGGGGTCGATGGGATAAACACCCGCAAACACCATCGGCTTCACTTCCTGAAATCCCTCAATAGCCTTTGTACAAGGGTTCTGGATGTGGGTAATGGTATCGCCCACCTTCACCTCTTTGGCATTCTTGATACCAGAGATGATGTAACCCACCTCGCCCGTACGAAGCTCCTTGCGAGGAATCATGTCCATCTTCAGCACACCCACCTCGTCGGCCACATACTCCATACCTGTATTGAAGAACTTCACCTTATCGCCCTGACGAATCACACCATTGGTAATCTTGAAGTAAGCAATGATGCCTCTGAACGAATTGAATACAGAGTCGAAAATCAAAGCCTGCAGGGGAGCATCCTCGTTGCCCACTGGATGAGGAATGCGCTCAACGACAGCGTTGAGGATGTCCTCGACACCCTCGCCCGTCTTTCCTGATGCACGGATAATCTCAGAACGGTCGCAGCCAATCAGCTCTACTATCTCGTCCTCCACCTCATCAGGCATTGCTGAGGGCATATCAATCTTATTGATGACAGGAATAATCTCCAAGTCGTTGTCGATAGCCATGTAGAGATTCGAAATGGTCTGAGCCTGAACACCCTGCGTGGCATCAACCACCAGCAAAGCGCCCTCGCAAGCAGCGATGGAACGGCTCACCTCGTAAGAGAAATCGACATGTCCTGGGGTGTCGATGAGGTTTAATATATATTTCTCACCATCCTTCACATATTCCATCTGGATGGCGTGACTCTTAATCGTGATGCCACGCTCGCGCTCCAGATCCATATCGTCCAACATCTGTCCTTCCGTCACCTGGATGGTTTTGGTAAACTCCAGCAAACGGTCGGCCAGCGTTGACTTGCCGTGGTCTATGTGTGCAATGATGCAGAAGTTTCGTATATGGTTCATTTCCAATAAATGCACAATTTTGTGCAAAGGTACGAAAAAAAAATTTTATCTCGTTGTTCTTTGACGTTTTTTATATAATAAGGTATAATACTTTATTATTATATCTTGGGCATGTGGAACTCGTAACCCTGTTCAAACACCTCCTTCACGGTGTTGATTTCCAAGAACTTAGTGGCTCCACCCACACTGATATTGCCACTGAGGTAAGCTATCTTGTCGTTCAGCTCCACATAACCCTTTTGGCGAAGCATACGCACAGCTGCCAGGAAAAGCTGTTCACTGGAGATGTGGTCTTTCTGATAAACGGGAATCACACCATACGATAGGTTCAACAGGCGCTGAAGCTTGTCCTTATAGCAAATGGCCAACACGGGGTGTGGACCACGGAAAGCAGCCAGCGAACGGGCTGTCGTTCCAGTAGCTGAATCCGTGATGATGCCCTTCACGCCCAACTTCTCCGTAGCCTCAATGGCACTATGCGCCATGAACTCGCGGATGTCGCAATTGGCTGACAGCGGAATGTCGATATGGTTGTTGGCACGGTCTTGCTCAGCCTGCTCGGCAATAGCAGCCATCGTACGCACAGCCTCAATAGGATACTTACCACTGGCTGTCTCGCCAGAGAGCATCAGTGCATCGGCACTAGAGTAGATGGCGTTGGCAATATCGGTCACCTCAGCACGTGTGGGACGCGGATTGTTAATCATCGTGTGCAGCATCTGCGTAGCCACAATCACAGGCTTCTTCTTCTCCTGACACTTGCGGATAAGCTGGCGCTGAATACCAGGAATGCGCTCTATGGGCACCTCGATACCCAAGTCGCCACGCGCAATCATGATACCATAGGAAGCGTCGATAATCTCGTCGATATTGTCGACACCCTCCTGGTTCTCAATTTTCGATATAATCTTGATGTCGGAATTATAGGCGTCCAGAATGGCCTGAACGGCACGCACATCAGCTGCAGAGCGCACAAAGGAGTGGGCAATGAAGTCGATATCCTGCTCAATGGCCAGCATGATGTTCTTACGGTCCTTGCTGGTCAGTGCGGGCAAGTCGATATGACGACCAGGCACATTCACGCTCTTATGCGACCCCAGCACACCATCGTTGGTAACCTGTGCAATAACGGCTGGACCGTTGATGCCAATCACCACCATATCCAAAGCGCCATCGTCGAAGAGCACATGGTCGCCCTCCTGTACATCGGCAGCAAAGTTCTCATACGACAGATTTACGATGTCATGGGTAGAGTCAATCTCAGGGCGCCCAAACAGCTTCACCACATCGCCCGCCTTATACTCGATATGCCCTTCACAACCCGTCGTACGAATCTCAGGACCCTTGGTGTCGATGAGAATACCGATATGGCGACTCACCTCGCGCACGTTCCTTATTATATTCTTTATCCCTTCCTCAGAAGCATGGGCGGTGTTCATTCTTATGACATTTACACCCGCATTGAATAGCTGACGAATGAAGTCAACATCACAACGACGATCGCTAATTGAGGCCACAATCTTAGTCTGTTTCATCTCTTTATACCTTTAAATTTAGGTGCAAAGATACAAAAAATATATATTTTTAGAAAAAAATCCTGTTTAAATTTTCTTATCTCGCTGAAAAACAGTATCTTTGCAGTCCGAAAATGAAACATTAAAATAATTATAGAGATGACAAAAGCAGAAATAATCAACAAAATCGTTGAAGACACGGGCCTTCCTAAGAAGGATGTCGCTGCTACGGTAGAGGCATTCATGGAGGAAATCCGCAACTGTATGGCTGTCGAGAAAGAGAATGTATATCTCAGAGGATTTGGTACATTCACCGTGAAGCGTCGCGCTCAGAAGACAGCTCGCAATATTTCGAAGAACACCACCTTGGTGATAGCAGCACACGACATTCCCGCTTTCAAGCCAGCCAAGAGTTTCCTTGAGAAGATGGCGAAGTAAAGACAACTTAATCAAAATTTCAATTTTAAATATTTAGAATTATGCCAAACGGAAAAAAGAAGAAGGGCCACAAGATGGCTACTCACAAGCGTAAGAAGAGACTGCGCAAGAATCGTCATAAGAGCAAGTAAGCTCTTGGTGACGCAAGCAAAGAGAAATGAAAGGAGTGTTGCCGAGATAATCGGCGCACCCCTTTTGCTTTTTAAGTAATCCTAACGTCAAGAAAGACAAGAAGAAAATGACAAGTGAAGTAATTATCGATGTCCAGCCGAAGGAGATTTCCATCGCCCTGCTCGAAGACAAGAATCTGGTGGAATACCAGAACGAGAAGCGCGAAGAGGCAAGCTACTCCGTAGGCAACATCTATCTGGGCAAGGTGCGCAAGCTGATGCCTGGACTGAACGCCTGCTTCGTGGAAGTAGGCTCTGAGCGCGATGCCTTCTTGCATTATCTGGACTTAGGCACTCAATTCAGCTCTTATGAGAAATACCTGAAACAGGTACAGAGCGACAAGAAGAAACTTTATCCCATTTCAAAGGCTACCCGATTGCCTGACCTGCCTAAGGAAGGCAGTGTGCAGAACATTCTGAAAAAAGATCAGGAGATTTTGGTTCAGGTAGTCAAGGAGCCCATTAACACCAAGGGTCCACGATTGACGTGCGACTTGAGTTTTGCAGGGCGTTACATGGTGCTCATCCCCTTTGGCGATAAGGTTTCGGTTTCTTCAAAAATCAAAAAAGGCGAGGAACGCACCCGACTGAAACAACTCGTGCAAAGCATCCGTCCCAAGAACTTCGGCGTGATCGTACGTACTAGCGCTGAAGGCAAGCGTGTAGCTGAACTGGATGCAGAGTTGAAGGTGCTGGTAAGACGCTGGGAAGATGCTATTACAAAGGTTCAGAAAGCCACTACGACACCCGTGCTGTGCTTCGAGGAGACAGGACGTGCCGTAGCCATGTTGCGCGACTTGTTCGACCCAACCTACGACGGCATTCATGTGAACGACGAGACCATCTACCAGCAGGTTCGCGACTATGTTTCACTGATTGCCCCAGACAAGGTGGACATTGTGAAGTTGTATAATGGCACCGTGCCTATTTTCGACAACTTCAATGTGACGAAGCAGATCAAGTCTTCGTTCGGCAAGACAGTGAACTACAAGCGTGGAGCCTACCTTATCATCCAGCACACAGAAGCCATGCACGTGGTTGACGTGAACTCGGGCAATCGTACTCGCGCAGAAAACGGTCAGGAGCAGAACGCACTGGAAGTAAACCTCGGTGCTGCTGATGAATTGGCCCGTCAGTTGCGATTGCGCGATATGGGCGGCATCATCGTGGTAGACTTCATCGACATGAATCTGGCTGAAGACCGTCAATTGCTCTATGAACGCATGTGTAAGAACATGGAGAAAGACAGAGCTCGCCACAACATCCTACCGCTGTCCAAGTTCGGACTGATGCAGATTACGCGTCAGCGTGTTCGTCCAGCCATGGATGTCAATGTAGAAGAAACCTGCCCTACCTGCTTTGGCAAGGGTAAAATCAGGTCGTCCATCCTGTTTACCGACCAACTGGAGAGCAAGATTGACCGCCTAGTCAACAAGATAGGCATTCGCAAGTTCTATTTGCATGTTCATCCTTACGTGGCCGCCTATATCAATCAGGGCCTCGTATCGCTGAAACTCAAATGGCAGATGAAATACGGTATGGGTGTACGCATCGTACCGTCACAGAAACTCGCCTTCCTGCAATATGAATTCTACGACAAAGACCGTCAGTTCATCGACATGCAGGAGGAGAAAGAGATTGAAACAAACGCTTAACTTCATCGGGCAGTCATGGCAACACTGAAAATTCTCTTTTGGATTTGCATTTTCCTCGTGGTTTACACCTATGTAGGATATGGCGTGTTGTTATGGCTGCTCGTTAAACTGAAACGCCTCTTCAAGGGCAAGCCCGCACCCCTCACTTTGCCTGCGGACGAAGACCTGCCTCACGTCACTTTCCTCATCTGTGCCTACAACGAACAAGACGTTGTTGACATGAAGATGGAGAACACTTTGCAGCTGGATTATCCCAAGAATAAACTTCACATTATGTGGGTAACGGACGGCTCTACCGATGAGACCAACGAGCGACTGAAACGCTACCCAGAAGTAGAGATAGTCTATTCGCCAGAGCGTCGCGGAAAGACGGCAGCGCTGAATCATGGCATTGAACAAATCAGTTCAGAAATTACTGTAATGACGGACGCCAACACGCTGGTTAACAGCGAGGCACTGCGCAACATCGTGGTTCATTTCCAAGACCCAGATGTAGGTTGCGTTGCTGGCGAGAAGCGCGTGATGGCTCGCACTGACGGAGAAACAGCCGCTCAGGGCGAAGGACTCTATTGGCGCTACGAAAGCACATTGAAACGACTTGACAGCGAGCTCTACTCAACCATGGGTGCTGCGGGCGAGCTGAATGCCATTCGTACAACCCTCTATAAGCCCATGCCTGAGAATGCATTGCTCGACGATTTCGTGATGTCCATGCGCATCGTGGACCGAGGTTTCCGTATTGCCTATGCCCCTGACGCTTATGCCATGGAATATGGCTCAGCCAACCTGCACGAGGAGTCGAAGCGCAAGCGTCGCATAGCTGCCGGAGGCTTGCAGAGCTCATGGTGGTTGCGCTCGATGATGAATCCCTTCCGTCATTTCACCGTGGCCTTCCAGTTCGTGTCCCATCGCGTATTGCGCTGGACCATCACCCCCTTTGCCCTCCTGGCACTCATCCCCATCAACGTGCTTCTGGTGTTCATGAATGCAGGCACCATCTACACCCTCATCTGGGCGTTGCAAGTGCTGTTCTATCTGGCTGCCTTACACGGCTGCTACTTAGAGCAACATGGCAAGAAGAACAAGTGGCTTTACGTGCCCTACTATTTCCTTTTCATGAACCTGAACGTATTCTACGGAATATCCTATCTGAAAAGCCATCAGCACGCAGGAACATGGGAGAAGGCCAAACGAGCCTGATTACCCCCCATCAAGAACCTCGCACATTTTTGCGTTATTTTTTCTAAAAAGGTTTCGTTATTTGATTTTTTTTTGCTACTTTTGCCTCGAATTATTCATTTTACTGGATAAAAGTAGTATTTCAAAATGGATTCTAACGAAAAAGAAACGCTGTTACAGAAGATTGCAGAAGCCAACGCAAAACGACAAGCAGCTGAATATGAGCTGAGTGTGGCCAAGAAAAAGCTCGCAGAATACGAGGAGAAGACCGACAAGGCTGAGAAGGCCAGTCGCATGAAGTCGCTCTTCCTCGCCAATATGAGCCACGAAATCCGCACACCACTGAACGCCATCGAGGGTTTTGCCCGCATCATGGCTGAGACCGATTCAGCTGATGAGCGTATGAAGTATATGGAGATTGTTGAGAGCAACAATCTCCGTCTGCTTGCCCTTATCGACGAGATTCTGGATCTCTCGCGCGTAGAGGCTGGCGAGCTGTCTATCAAGAAGAGCATGACCGATCTGAACGAGATGTGTCGCAGCATGCAGAACATCTTCAAGTTCCGCTGTCCTGAAAACGTGCAGTTGCAATGGACACGCCCCAACATGAACGTGACGCTCAACACCGATGCCAATCGCGTTACCCAGGTGTTCTCCAATCTTATCAGTAATGCGCTGAAACATACCACCAAGGGAAGCATCAACTACGGCTATCGCCTTATCAACGATGGTCAGGAAGTTGAGTTCTACGTATCTGACACAGGTACAGGTATTGCTCCTGAAGACCAGAAACACATCTTCGAGACCTACGTTTCCCGCGATGCCGAGCAACAGAACGGCTACGGACTCGGTTTGGCACTCTGCAAGATTATTGTCGAGAAGCTGGGCGGACATATCACCGTCAATTCCAAGCTGGGCGCAGGCTCCACCTTCCGTTTCATACTGCCTTTCCAGGGCACCATCGGAGGCATGAAGAAAGACGCTCGCATCACCACCAATTCACGCACCATCCGCGTCAGCACCAAGACCGATTTGAATACAGCCCCATTGATTCTGGTGGCCGAGGACGAAGACTCCAACTACGAGCTGGTACGCATTGTGCTGGCCAAGCGCTATCGTCTGCTGCGCGCCCACAATGGCATCGAGGCTGTGACCTATAGCGAGGAGGAACATCCCGCTTTGGTACTCATGGACGTCCGTATGCCCGATATGAGCGGTCTGGACGCCACCCGTATTATCAAAGAGGTGAACCCCGACATCCCCGTTGTGGCCCTGAGCGCCTATGCCTTCGACGAAAACATCCGCGAGGCCCGCGAGGCCGGTTGCGACGAGTTCATGGCCAAGCCATTCCGTGTGGAAGACCTGCTCGACACCGTTCAGCGATACGTTAATCAGTAATCCTACAAACATTCAGTCACTATGGGTAAATTAGCCGTTTACAAATACATGGCCATGATGTTTCTGGTCATCCAGATTATCATCACCGTCTTCACCATCGTAGCCCTCTACGGAGGCGACGTGTCACCTATCGGCAATACGGCGCGCGCCATGTTGGTCTATGTGCTTCCCCTGCTCATCATCGCCAACCTCCTGATGGTCTTCTATTGGCTCATCCGTCGCCGTTGGCTCATGCTGGCCATCCCCGTCCTCACGCTGGCCTGCTGCATTCCCTACATCGGAACCCTCGTTCAGTTCCGTTCCGTCGACAAGCACGTAGAAGCCAGTGCCGGACTGAAGATAGCCACCTACAACGTGGCTGCGTTCAATCGCGAGACCTCAGGATTCATGGCCCTCGACATTCTGGCAGAGATGCGTCGTCAGAAGGTAGACATCTGCTGTATGCAGGAGTATGCCAACGTCAGTGGCGACAAGAAGAACTCCGACTCCTACAAGGAGTATTTCCCCTATATGGCCATTGGTCGCGATGATATGGTCATCTATAGCCGTTACCCCATCAAGAACAGCAAGGCCATCCTCTTCGACTATACCAACAACAGCGCCATGTGGGCTGATATCAACTATAAAGGTCGCGACATCCGCGTGTTCAATGTCCACCTGCAGACCACCGGCATCAACGGCACCCTCCATCAGGCTGCCAAGCTGGCCTCTCAGGACTACGACGTCAGCGGTTCCCGCTTCCTCAATGCCATCTTTGGCAACTACACCCTGGGCATGATGTTCCGTGCCTCGCAGGCCAACATCGTTGCCACTGAGAAGATGAGCAGCCAGAAGCCCGTCATTCTCTGTGGCGACTTCAACGACGTGCCCTACTCTTACGTCTACAACACCATGTTGGGCAATATGGTCGATGGATTCAAGGAGTGTGGCTCTGGCTGGATGCGCACCTTCCGTGGAGGCAAGAAAGCCGTCCGCATCGACTACATCTTCCACGACAAGGCCTTCAAGGGCATGACCTACTACACGTCAGACCTCACCTACTCTGACCACCTGCCCGTCTTCATGAAGGTTTCCATGTAATTTAGTTTTTTCATAATAATATTAAGGGGGGGCGCACCGTGATGGTACGCTCCCCCTTTCCATTTTCACTTTTCACTCTTCACTCTTCACTAGCGAAGCGTTTCACTATTCACTAGCGAAGCGTTTCACTATTCACTTCGTCAGGAAGGCTGTGAGAGCGGCTACTATCACCTTCACCGCTACCTCAACAATACGATTCGTCTTCATAAGCTACATCTTACATCAGACATCTTACATCAGACATCGCCTAGTTCTGTCCCAGGCCGCCGCCGGTGTTGCTGCTACCGCCCTGGTTCTGGCTACCGCCAATGGTTCCGCCATTCTGGCTGTTGTCACCAGAGTTGTTGGTGTTGTCACCAGTGTTGTTGGTGTTGTCGTCAGTAGAACCACTACCGCTACCGTTTTCCTTAGCATTGGTTTCTGAGCCTGTCGAAGAACCGCCGTCCTCGTCGCTCTTCACCAGGCTGTCCACGTTGATGAACTCGGCCTGCTTCAGGAACTGACGGCTGGAGATGTTGGTCTCCTGCTCCTGCTCAGGCAGGAATCGGATGTGCAGACCCTCGACGTCCCTCTGCACGCTGAACTTGTCCTTTGACACTGCGCCACCCTTGCGGCACTCGATGGTGGCATAGAACGTGCCAAGTCCATCAATCTTTACCTTCTTCGACTGCAGCAGCATCTCGATAAGGCAGCTGCGGAACTTCTCCATCACGCCGTACACCACGTCGGGTGTGTAGACAGAGCCGTGCTCTGCGATGTGATTCGACAGCTTGCGTGTGTTCATACACTCCAGATACTTTACGCGAGCATAGTGCTTGCCATAGGCTGCGTTCTTCGAGTTCTGGTTCTGGTAAACCTCATAAATAATCTTCGCCATAATCTTGTGTTTTTCGTATTAGTATTATCCTGCTCGGCCAGCTACATCGGGTGGCCGAATCCCGCCTTTCGTGTGTCTCTCATGATTGACAATGCAAAGGTACACAAATTATCGATGCAAAACAAGCTATTTTACAATATGTTCCAAATTAATTTTAGTTTCAAATTTGGAAACAATTGAATATCAATGTTTTACAATTTTAAAACCGTTCAAAACCACAATAGAAGCGACACTTGCAAAGAGCAAGAAAACGCTATTGTATTCATAAACAATCTGTCCGAATTGTTTACAGAACACACCCAACCTAAATCGAATTTGATATTCAACTGCATGGAGCATCAGTATCAGCAAAAACACCCTAAAAATCCTATGAGGTTGCGCGCACGCGTCGAGATTAGTTCAATCTCCCACGAAAAATAATTCAATCCAGGAGATTGCCTTATTCGCGCTCCAATCGAGCATCGTTTCTCGTTAAATCCACCTCCCATCACTTGCTTTCGTGCCAACGTGCCATCGTGCTATTTGCAAAATTCACATATTGAAAAATCTTGTCACTATGATATTTATTTATAATATAATTTATTATAATAAATTATATTATAAATAAATATTTACTACCACTTTACTTCCATCCATCCCATTCTATAAAAACAAAAATCGAAATGGCACGATGGCACGTTGGCACGTTTATAGCGTGTTTTTAAATATGTTCAAATCACCTATAATATATCGATTATATAGATTTTCTTGTATTCCTGGTTTTAGATTTAGCAGCAAGTTCCTCCTCTCAAAGTTTGTCAGTGAATTAATTAGTGAGGGAGATAAAAAAGTGTTTTCTACATGGAAAATGAGTATTGAGGTCAAAAAACGCCCAAATTTGTCTTTGTCCAATTTATAAGTCTCTTCAAGTTCCTCCATGAATTGAATTGCTTTTGGTTGGTCATTGAAGGCAGAAATTAATATATGGGTTTTATCATCCTCAGGTATAATATTGATAAAGATATGATTAAGTGGTGTTAAGAAGTCAAGATAGTCATTAATCCTACATTTGTTAATCGTATATGGTGGCTCACATGTGCTAGAAGCTGCTATGGGTAATATTGTTTTTGTCTCAACATGAAAATGGGAAAAGTGTGTATAGTCCCTTGAATCCAACCATTCGTTCATTAAATCTGGATAATCCCCCATGTCTAAACTCAAACAGAGGTCAGTGCCCTCACCTTCCTCTTCTACGGCTGCAAGATTCCATTCTTTATATTCGCTCTCTGCATTACATCTTTTTAATTCCTCGTTTTTGGAATGAAAATTACGTGCGAAAGCACGATAGCAATATAAGAAACATTGTTCTAAGGATTTGGAATCAAAAGGTGTTTCATCAATTAATTTGAATAGGCTTTGGTCGTGACACGAGCAGAATCCCTTAAATGTTGATGCCTTTTTTATGCCTACCAATTCAAAATCGCCAAAACCATATGCATCGTAATAATGCTCTTTGCTCCATGTTATATCTTTAAAACTGTAAATCCCTATTTGTCCATTAATTTTCTCTGCCAGTAAAGACAAACATCTCTTTTCAGATATAGAATGAGAAGAGATGATGTTTCCGTCTTTCCCACAATAGAAGCATTTTCGTATTCTTCCTTTCCTTTGAAAGTCAGAATACATTCGATTTTCATCCACTTCTATAAATTTCATAATGCTCGAAATGTGTTAATTTTGCTGCAAAGTTATTAAAAAATGCGAGATATTGAAAATATTTATTATCTTTGTACTCGATAATAGCATCAAGAGTGGCACATGTGCCCACCAACCGGCCTACTTCATAGATCGTTGGCAGCGGTGGTAAAGCGATGCGAGTGAACGTTTAATCCACTAAAAATAAACGATTATGGAAATTAAGAAGATTGAGAAGAGTGACTTTGTGATGTTCCCACGTATGCAGCATCGTGGACTCCAGTTCAGACATGTAGAGCGTGATGCTTATCGCGCTGAGTTGCGCCATGTAGAAGGGCATGGTGACTATTGGCTACTGCACCAACAGTCAAAGCCGCACGTTGTGGCCCACGTCCAGTTACCAAAGACGGAGGCCGAGTTTGACAACATCCTTGGCTTCTGCCTGGGGCAGAACCATTGGTGTGAATACATCGAGGGCAACCTCTCCTTCCTCTGTGTCATTGCAGGCTTCAACGCTGAAGAGTTAACGCCCAAATACCCAGACTTCATCAGTGAAAGAGTTTACGCCCTCAGCGATGCCACCCGTTGGTGGCATGAGTATGGGAAAGAATGTCTTTCTAATAATATTCTATAATTTATAGAACGACACCACTTTATTCTCACAGATATTTCGTATTTTTGTAGTCTTAATACAATAAAGGTATGACAAAAAGAAACGAGAAAACAAGAGAAACAACTCTTTATATTATTGGCAACGGTTTTGATAAGCATCATGACATATCATCAAGTTATTATGATTTCCAAGATTGGATCAAAGCCCAGAGCAAGAAGGACATTCGCTTTGCATTTACGATACAACAACTGGAAAGGTTCTTTAATGCAAAAGCCAAATTGTGGTCAAATTTTGAGCACAACATAGGCAAGTATGATACTAATGTGGTAGCCATTCAAAGATGGGGGCTGTTTCCTGAGTTCCTTACAATTGAGACAATGGAAATGGTAAAAGATGTAGTAGTATCAAGTGGTTTTAATTGTTTAGGTTCGCTTTCAGAAACCCTGACATCGGTATTTCGTCGATGGGTCCCAACCATCAACACTGACAAGAAACCTGACAACGACCTGAATCTATCAAACTCCGCTCTCTATCTAACATTCAACTATACTGATACTTTGGAGCGATTATATAATATTTCTCCAGACAACATTCTCCACATACATGGTTCTGTTCTCACTCCTGAAAAGCCTTTCATTGTTGGGCATAATAATTATATTGACCCTCTCTCTGTTGTTATAGAGGGAAATGATTTCAGAGATAATAATGAGCGAATAGACAGGATATGTGAGATGAACGGTCTTATAAAACCATGCTATGACATTATTGAAAGGAATTCTTCATTCTTTGAAAGGCTTAAGCAAGTTAATAGTGTGATTGTTATGGGGCATTCCTATTCAGACATCGACCTTCCTTATTTCAAGAAAGTAAAGTCTTCAGTCCTCCCTGAAGCTACTTGGAAAATGGGATGGCATACAACAAAAGATAAAAGTGAGACCTATATCTATCAGAAAGAACTCAAATTGTCAGATAGTCAAATATTGCGATTTGAATTTTAAGTATTTGTGCCAGTGTTAGGTAATGCATATTTATTAATAATGTGTAATTTTTGCGTCTTTTACTTCCTTATCCCATTTTTTATTTGTATTTTTGCACGATAAAGTGTAATGTGGAGAAATCCACCCTATAAAATAGATAATGGCTTCGAAAAGAAAAGATACATTCAAGGTGGTTGACCTGTTTTGTGGATGTGGAGGGTTATCCCTTGGCTTCCAGAATGCAGGTTATGACATCGTTGCTGCCTATGATAATTGGGATGAAGCCATCAAAATATACGATAATATGTAACAATTATTGATGCAAAGACAAAGAGCATGACGTCTTTAGATTTCAACAACATAAGCCCAAGAGACAAGGCTGTTCTCATGGGTATTTTCCTATCAAAGTTTGACAGGAAAGCGTTGGAAGTTTTTGGATTTGATGGTTTTTGGCAAGCTTTCAATACACTCGGTTATTCTATTGGAATCCCCCCAAGGTCGGTGAAAAACTATAGAGATGAATTTGACCCTTACTTTTCAAATCCACGAAAAGGTTGGAGAAACAGAGAACTTAGGGATTATTGTCGAGTGTTGATGGAGGAGACTGAGAGTTTTTCTTTTGAAGACTTTTATGGTATAATACGTTCTTTTGTCTCTAACGAAGTTGTTGATAACTTTAGCACATCTACCTCTGACAGCAATAAATCTAAAAGAGAATTTTTGGCAAACAGACTCATTACTGGCAAAGCAGCTGAACAATACTTTATTATGAATTACCAAAGTATTAATCTGTTCCAAGGTTGTACCTTAATAGACACAACAAATCAGGGGTGTGGATATGATTTTAGATTGACATGGCCATCTTCTCATTTCTTCGTCGAAGTTAAAGGCATAAATGACAGTTCTGGCAATATTCTTATGACAGAAAAAGAACATCGAGTAGCAGAAGCCATGAAGGAACTTTATTGCTTGTTCGTTGTTCGCAATTTCAAAAGTATTCCAGAACATCAATTGTATTTTGACCCTTTACACTCTAATGCTTTGCTATTTCAAAGACACGAAAGAGAGGTCATTCAAGTTTCTTATTCTGCTAAATTTCTTTAATTTGCTATGATGAGGATAACCTATTATTGTTAACATGCAAAAGGATTACGAAAAGATATACATTCAAGATTTAATTATTTGCCACTTAGAACGGCTGACGCAAGGACAAGCTTCACAAACAGACTTGCCTTGGTATGATATGTATGAATCCGTCAGGACATGTGTAAGAAAGGGCGGTGCTTATATATCGGCACTACACACTATGATGCAGCCTTATTACGAAATGTATCTGTTTGCTGATGCTGCCATTTGTAAACACGACCGCCCTGACAGCCGAGTTTTTATGGAGAGTGTGGCTGAAGCCGACCCAGAGTTTGGTATATGGGTATCGTCACAGGATATTATAACTGCTGCTGAGTGCTGGGGAGAATACATGAAACGTAAACGCGATGGTAGTGTCAGTTACTATTTTCGATTACTTCGAATCCTTTTCTTTGGCAAATTCCATAAAAATTGGGATAATATTGCAAGTGAATTGGAAGAGCGATTGTTTAGCTCAGAGGTCAATGCAGACTATAAGACTGGCGAGCTATTGTGCATCTTGCATGCTACTGTAAGAATCTGGCTTCAGGATTGGAACGTTCAGAAAAAGCAAGAAACGTTTGAATTGCTCTGCAATCATTGGGATTTCTTAAAGCATTTCTATTCCGTAATGATACGACGTATTGTTGGAAGCAGGCTTGCAAACTTTGCAGCGGTAACCAACAATGTGGTGCAAACTAACGAGAACCACCCTCATGCGCATATCTACTACTGCGCGTTGATGGAACGGATGGAGAGCTTCCATTTGAATGCGAAGCAATATAAGAGCCTTGACAATGCCAAGGAACGCTTACGTACAGAAGTTCTTGACAACACAAAGCCATCTGAAATACTTTATGAACTTTGTGATACGATCTTTCCAGAAGAGTTTCAGAGAATGCTACGTGACCATCGTCCAAAGAGTTATGATGAAGTGGCCAGTGAAAACAACCAAAAAGAGTTGCTGCTTAGACAGATGGCAGAGCAAAATCAACAGCTAAACGAACGGATAGCACGAATCACCAGTCTGCTTAGACAGATGGTGGAGTCTTCAATCCCTATGGAGGAGGTTGAAAGCGAACTGATGAATTATCCCCCAGGTATTGCTTGGACGATGCTTGGCAATCTAAACAATGACCTTGGATGGAGTCCTGTCTGGCGAGGGCATTATCCTGCCATGCGTGATAGGTTCCGTAAGCGTTTGCTTGTTCCTTTAGAACAACAAGCAGAATTAACTGAGGCAATAAAGGAGGCTGCAGCGCGACCGACATATAATTATGAGGCAGGTTCTACTCATGATGACAAGCGCCAGCAACTCACCATTGGAGAGGTAGAAGAAAAGGAAGTGCAACTAAAACGAATAGCCAATGAGTAACAGCTATTATGAAAAAGGGGCCAACCATTACGATCACCACAAAGAACTTCATATAGACACTGTGAATGGTGGCGATATTGGGAAACTAATCAGTGCTTTCTTCAAGGATGATGCCGAGGACGCTATGGTCGTTGAAGAAATGAAAGTGGATGAGGAATCTGCCGAAGGCTCAACAACAAATAAAAATGCATATCCTTTAAGCTCCCTTGACAGCATATTCCACAAGGCTCTTAATCTGGTTAAGGTTAAGAAAGCCATTGAGGATATCATCATTATGAAGGGTGAGGAAGGTAAGTTCAGACTATCAGTTAAACAAACATTCATCCTGCATAAGGTGCTGGAGGAAATCGATTGGCTTGATGACGATACTGATACTACATTCATACAATGGTATGACGATGTGTACAAGTGGCCTTGGAAGACTCGCGACTTCAAATCAGTGCTGTCAAACTTCAAGCATACACATAGTCTGACTTGGGATGAGAACACTGTTAACGATGCAAATACAGGTCGTGAATATCGTGACTTTGCAAACTACGTGAGGAGCCAGTTTGTTGACATCGATGCCAGCAGTAAGATCACTGACAAACAAGAGTTCTTGAAACTTGGTTCTGACGGAAAGCCGATGTATATTGGTCATGATTTAAGAAGAAATTTGTAATTTTGCACGCAAAATAGATATGATGGATTGGAAAGAAAAAGCGATAAAGACATTGAAGGACAGTTTGTTTCCTGTTCCTGCTGAGTTGAACGAGCTTGACTGGAAGAGTGGTCTTTCAACCAAGACGGACAGACTGGCACAGCATATATCGGCGTTTGCCAACTACAAGGGTGGCGGTATGCTGGTATATGGCGTGAACAACGACGGAACGTGTTTCAATATGTCGAAGGAAGATATTGACTTGACGATAGAAAAACTTGGTAACATTGCCAAGAACAACCTGTGCTATTCCATACAGATAGACCATAGTGTGATGGAGTACGAGGGCTATTCGTTGCTGTTCATCTATATACCTGAGCAGAAGGAGAAGCCTGTGTATCTGCGTGGGCGCGACATCTTTGATGCCTATCACCGTTCGGCTGGACAGACGGTTAAGATGTCGAAAAATCAGGTGAAGGCCATGATTGCTGAGTCGCAGGGTATCACCTTTGAACAGCAGGCAGCCAAAGAGGCTCAGACTGTGGAACAGGTATTGGCTTTGCTGGATTACAAGGCATTCTATGAGCGGTTAGACAGGAATGTGCCTTCGTCGACAGATACTATCCTGAGCAAGATGAGCGACTATGGATTTTGCGAGCGGAACGGTGAGCTGTGGAATATCACTAATCTGGGTGCTATCCTGTATGCTAATGACTTGCGCGATTTCCCCACTCTGAGTGGTCGTGAAATAGTGATTCACAAATATGTGGGCAGCAATAACCAGCAGCAGGAGTTTGAACAGCATATTACGCGAGGTTATGCTGCTGCTTTTGAAGATCTGATTAATTATGTGATGCGAATAACAGGAACGGAAAAGATTGACGTAAACCGTGAGCAGATACCCACCTATCCGCGTGTGGCCATCAGAGAGATTACGGCCAACATGCTGGTCCATCAGGATTTTGGGATCACTGGTATGCCCATTATGATTGAGATCTATTCCAATCGCATTACGTTCACTAACCCAGGTGCGCCACTGAACAACATCAACCGTCTGATAGACTTGCCGCCAAATTCACGTAATGAGAAACTGGCACAAACATTGTTCATGCTGCACATCTGCGAGAAGCGTGGTAGTGGTATTGACAGAGCTGTAGCAGCCATAGAGGAAATGGTGTTGCCCGCTGTGAAGTTTACGAAGGGCGAGGAACATACGCGTGTGTTCCTCTATCCTCAGAAGAGTTTGAAGGATATGACTAAGCAGGAGAAGATAGATGCCTGCTATCAACATGCCTGTCTGATGTATGAGGAAGATACGCCTATTAATAACCAGTCAGTACGTGAACGCTTTGAACTAAACAAGAACAAGTCTTCAGTTGCCTCCCGTATTATTGCTGATACGCTTGAGGCTGGGCTGATTAAGCCCGCAGATGAAGAGACAATGTCAAGGAAATACATGACATATATTCCTTTCTATGGATGATGGTTTTTATTTGCAGAGTAAATCCACGCTCTTCGTAAACCACTGATTGTCAGAGTGTTCTTATTTGCAGAGTAAATGCAAGGCCAGTAAAACGTATACCTCGTACACCTCAGTCGTGTACCTTTTTGACAAATTGCATATACCTCATATACCTTCGGGCGTATGAGGTTATTTTTTTCTGTTTTCTTTCCTATATCCTTTGTAATTTTGCAACCAGTTACGAGAACAGGCTGCACCTCAGCAATTCGAGCGAGCTCGATTGCATTCGGTTTGCGCTGTCCTTGCAGAGTAAACCTGAGGACTATAATGGTCTGAATGGTAGAAATCAATTATTGTTAAACCAGAGTGGAGTGAGAGTCCTCTGAGGTGAAAAGCTAGCAATCTTTCTCTTCTCACAAAGCTTTGAGTTATGACAAATAATTTTAGTGAGTACATCTTTTTGGATGGAATGTGGCTTCAGGAGAAACAATTGCTGAAGCTGGCAATGAATGTTGGCAGTTTTGCACTGGCTGAACATTATCTTTGTGCGCTGCTGGCCAATGCTGTTATCTACGGCAAGCGTGATGTAATTTTGAAGGTGAACGAGGTGCGTGAGTTTTATCATGTGCCACTGATTCCTCTGCCTGAAGACAGAGAAGAGGAAGATGAAGCCTGGCATCATACTGGGCTGAACTGTACGGCTGACGATCAGGCGAGATTCGTGTTTCAGAAAATGACCAAGGAGGAACGTCGCGACGTACTGAAACGGAGCATGAGTTTTCTGATGACCCACTACCACCTATTTATATATACGCGGCACTGGCTTTCTATCTTCATGGTGGTAAGAGACCGTTTGGTGGGTGAGAGTCTGAAACAGACAGGATTCTTCGGCTTTGCCAAGGAGATTACGCCAGACAACTGGCCTATCAGACTGAGGATTGGTGAGAATACCTCGAAAAACTTTGGACGAGAAATAGATGCGAATGATCGTGGCGAGGCTTACTACGACATGAAGCAGAATCCTCAGAAGGAACTGTGCGATACGTTCTGGGAGATAGTGAAAAGCATGATATTGACGGAGAAATGACGGAGAAAACCATCGATATGACGGAGCATTTGACGGAGTTTTGACGGAGTGACGGAATCGAGGGTGGTGCATGAAAAATCACGCTACCTTTGCATCAGAAATTAAAAGTAAAACGAAAAATTGAAAGTTATGAAACGAAGAATTATTTACGTTGGAACGCTGATAGATCTGGCCGCGATATTTGAGCCGGATATAGAGGCAGAAAGTATCGAAGTTACGAACATTATAAAATATGAAAGGTATGAATAAGAAAGTTGAAAACAAAAAGAAATTGGCGATTCTGCTGAGAACGATGACAAACGGTTATATGCTGGAGGTGAACAACGAGGGCTATATGTATTTCAATGCCCAGAGTCTGCTGGAGGGTTTCATGGTTCACATAGGACTTGAACGTCTGGAGTCGATGACCAAGGAGGAAATCAAGGATATGCTGAACTCGCTGAAGGATGGCAGTGCCGTGAAGAAACTCCAGGCTGAGGTGACAGAGTTGAAGGCCCTGATTGCTGAGCAGAAAAAGGAAATCAGAGAGCAGAAACGAGAGATTAAGGAGTTGAATGATGAATTGAAAAATTAAAGAATTGAAGTTATGGATAAGATAAGAATTACGAGCGTAAGAAACGCTCATGGTGTGAAAGTGAAGCGCTGCTGCGCCAGTTGCCAACACAAGTGCATCAAGAATGACGGAACAAGATTCTGTGCACTGAAGATGATGGTGGTGGAACAGAAGTTCAAGTGCAAGCAGTGGCAGATGAGCGACGGTATGAATAATGCCGGTAAAGGGGGAGGCGTGGTTCGCCTGAAAGGAACCACAGAAGTAATCATTAAGTAGTAATCGAGCGAAGACAAGTGAAGGAAGTCTACGTAGTGAAAATGGCCAAATTCCGACACCCTTCACTCACAATCCGCAAGATTATGAAAAGAGTAGAATTCAAGAACGAGAGTATCGTGATGAACCTTCTGAAGAAGGGGTTCAAAGTTGAGGGCCGTCTCTGGCTGGAAGAGACTGAAGACGGCGAGTTTATCATCTGGTTTGACCGTTACAACCGCAAACCGCAACCTAAGCAGCACAACTTGCTTATTCGCCGACTGGAACACGGCTGGGTGAAGGAAAGCGTGGAGCGTATCAAGGTCTATGAGAGTATTCCCAAGGACATCGGCACGCCAAAGGTGCTGGCGGTGATTGACCGTGAAACCAAGGAGGCGAAAGATGCGCTGATAGACAGAGAGTTGGATTTGTTGGAGTTTTGTTAATAAGGAGTATTGAGTTATGAAAGATAAGATTGTAGTTTATGGTAAGTGTTCAGGCGTTGCCACCATCGCAACGTTCTTGGGAAATCAGTGGTGGGTAACCTCTAAGGATGAGAAGCTGGAGCCTCTCTATGATGACAGTCCCTACAACAAGAGTGACTATCGTTACCTGTGCGAGAAGGACGAGTTGATTCAGGTGAAGGATCTTGCAGGCATGATGGGTTGTGCCCTGATGTCTGGCGACGAGAACGCCAAGGAGATTCTGAAGAGCCGCTTCAAGGACATCAATGCGCTGGGTGTGAAGTTCCAAGCTGTGCCTCAGGTGCTGAACTTGAAGATTCGTGTGTTCGAAAATAATGGCTCGTACACGGTTTGGTGTGACGACTCTGACAGCGAATGGATGCGACTGTTTGAGCTCGACGGCTTCGACGATGCTAAGGCTGCTCTGCATTGGGCTCGTGTGTATATGGACTTCTTCATGAAACACGGCGTGTGCGTGAAAGCTACGCTGGAGTGCACGGAGAATGTACTGGAGATGGTTGCTGGAGAGACAAGCGGCATGAAGATAGAAATTGAGAACCTTTAATATTCGACAGACTATGGAAGCATTAGTGACAATTGTAGCGGTAGGCGCATACGCTGAGCGCCAGTATCAGAAGCAGGACGGCAGCTCTGAATACTTTAAGAGCCGTGGCGTGACAATGAAGCGTGGTGGTGATGTAATCTATGGTGAGATGACTGGGGAACTGGCATCGAAGAACCGTGACACGCAGTACTATCAGAACCAGCCATACGTGGTGAAGGGATTCTGGAAGCATCGCACGTGGCAGGACAAGAATAGCGAAGAACGCCACGAGAACGCCTTCTACATTACTGACATTCAAACGCTTTGAGTATGGGATTTTGTTATCAGAAGAATTTCAGTAATCCAACGTTGCCTGTGGACGAGGCCCAATTCTGGGCCCTCGTCAAGGCGACACAATGGAACGAGAACATCGACAGATATCGCGAGACGCATGATGCAGCGCTCAAGCGCAAGTTGCCTGCATTTATCTTCCAGGCGACATTTGACGAGACCACATCGAAGGCTGGTAAGCTGGGACAATGGCGCAAACAGGCAGCAACACGTTTGACGGGTCTCGTGGTGATGGATGTTGACCACGTAGAAAGTGAAGAGTTAAGAGTGAAGAGTGAAGAATTTGCTGCCGCCGACTTTAAGCAGCGTGCCGCTGAACTTGGCATTCTTCTTATCTACATCACACCTTCAGGCAAGGGCTTGAAGATTGTCTTCAAGGCAGATGTCCAGAAGGGTAATCTCATCGATAACCAGCACGCTATGGCCGAGGTGCTTGGCGTGGAGGTTGACGAAAGTTGCAAGGATGCGTCGAGGATGTCGTTTATCTGCAAAGAATCAGATATTTTGTATATTGACAAGGAATTGTTTACGTATGAGAACAAAGAGTTTGGTGAGAAATACGATGCTGAGTATCGTGCTGGTCATAGTGCTGACACTAAGCCTGCTGCTGTGGCCAATAAGAATGTTAAACAAGGGGTTGAGGATGGCGGGCAAGTGGACGCTGAGCAAGTATCGTTAATGTGGCGAGGCTATGATGTACAGTCTATTATTGATGCTCGCTATGCAGAAAAGCTGCCCTGCGCAGCAGACAGCAACCGCCACAACGAGAGCCTTAAACTGGCAACCGACTTGTTGCTCATGCTCGATGGCGACAAAGCCCAAGTGCAGCGCATTGTGGAGTCGCAGTCGTGGGTCAAGGAGATCATCGACGAACGTGATGAGAATGTGGCACAGACGGTGGAAAGTGCAGCAGGTTGTATTGCTCAGAAGGAAAAGAAGTATGCCAGCAGTCATCCATCCAAGGCGATGCTCGAAGCGATTCAGAAGGCAACGGGCAAGTCGTATCAGGAGATTACGAAAGCGCAGACACAAAGGGCGGTAGTCGTTGGCGATGAAGACATCACTCGTTGGCTCTGGGACTGGGGCGCACAGATTGAGGCGCTGAGCAAGGACTTTCCGCTGTTGAAGGACATCACGAAGGGACTGAAGAAGAACCAATTTCCTGCGGCCATGTTCGTTGGTGGTGGCTTGCTGATGACACTCATGACAAGGTGTACTTATCGCTTCTATCATCGTCCAGAGGAACTGCGTAGGCTCAATAACTCGACCTTGATTATTGGTGACCCTGCAAGTGGTAAGAGCTTTGCGACTCGATTGTTCAAACTGCTGGCTTCGCCCATTGTGGCAGCCGATAAGGTGGGTAAGGAGGCTATCAATGCCTATCGTGAGCAGATGCGCACCAAGGGGGCGAACAAAGAGAAACCTAAGAAGCCAAAGGTCATTGTGCGTGTGCATCCTGCTCGTACCTCTAACGCACAGTTCATTCAGGATATGGTGAATAGTGTAGAAGATGTGGATGGTCAGCCCATGCAGCTGCACATGCTGACGTTTGACACAGAATTGGATAATACTGTGACGGTTCAGAAAGGCGGATCATGGATTGACAAGCAGTCGTTGGAATTGAAAGCTTTCCATAATGAAGAAGACGGTCAGGCGTATTCGAACAATGATTCGATTTTGCAGGACTTCTATGTGACGTGGAACTTCATCTATACAGGCACGCCAATCGCCCTGAAGAAGAAAGTAAACGAGCAGAATTTTGGTTCAGGTCTCGCCACTCGCTTGACTTGCATCCCTCTGCCAGCTACTAATTTTGAGATGATGAGTCGCGAATCGAACGTTGACTACGACAGCGACAATCGTCTGAAGGATTGGGCGGAAAAGTTGGATCGCATGAAGGGTGAACTGACCGTTCAGAAAATCGTAGATGAACTCTATGACTGGACAGCTCGCCGTATGGAGGATGCCAAGGAGAACGACTCCAAGGCCGATGAAATGCTGTTGAAACGCTGTGCCTATCATGGTCTGAACTTCGCTGCACCATTCATCGTGATGCGCCATTGGGACCAGATGAAACAGGACGGCACTTACTGGTGTGGCGAGTTCGAAACGGACGAGGTGGATTGGAAACTCGCAGAGTTGATAGTGAACATCCAGTATGCCTGTCAGCGCCACTACTTTGGTGCGATGGCAGAGGCGTATTTCGACAACAAGTTGAAGGATGCCAGCGTGAATGTGCAGCGTCGCTCAAAGACCTACGAGGCCTTTGCCCGACTGCCTGAGACCTTCACCAGCGAGGACGTGATGCGCTGCTTTGGACTGACGAGCGACGGAGCCGTGCGCAGTAAGACGCGCCGTCTGCTGAGCGACCATCTGATAGAGAAAGTGAGTGATGGCAGGGGTACGACCACAGGCCTTTCGACCTTCCGCAAGACAGGCGTACAGATGCTGTAAACGTGCCATCGTGCCAACGTGCCATTTCGATAATTGATAATTGAGAATTATGACAGTAGTAAGTATAAATAAGCAGGCAAAACTCAGCGAGCACTTTACGCTCGCTGAGTTAACCGAAACGAAAACGGGAATTGAGAACGTTCCGAATGAGGAACAAGTGAATAATCTGAAACGTTTATGTCGCTGGTTAGAGGAACTGAGAAGACGATGGAATGGCCTGTATGGCGATGGGGATGACCCCATCATCATCAACTCAGGATTCAGAAGTCCTGAAGTGAACAAAGCTGTGGGTGGAGCGACACTGAGTAATCACTTAACAGGGTGTGCTGTTGATATAAGGTGTATTGGCATTGAGCAAGCCTTGCGCTACGCAGCAATATTGCTCGACATCTCAGATCTGAACAACGAAGATTTCGATGAGCTATTGATTGAACAGAAGGCGCACGTCATTTGGATTCACTTTGCCGTAAAACCAAGTTGTAATCGCAGGCGCACGAACTTTAAGAGATAAAAATAATGGGATTGCCGAAAGACAACCCCATTGTTTATTGATTGTAAAGCAATGAATTTATTTTACGGAGCAATGATTTTGAAGCGGACGCGGAAGGACTTCTCATGTTCGTCCCAATTGGTGCCCAGCATTTCGAAACGACCTATCTGAGCAGTGGAGCGGACATGTTTGCCAATGCAGGGACAGACATCGTAGTCGCCAATGCGAACCAGACGGATGGTGTCTGACACATCGTCAGGAAGACGGTCGAGGGAGATCTCATCGGGCAGTTCGCTGAGCTTACAGAACTCGAAGGTGACGGGCAGGTCTTCGTCGATAAGACGCTGCATCTCACACTCTATCTCCTTCTCCTCCTGACGGGAGGGCTTGCGGTCGAGATAGAAACTCATCTTGCTCTTCTTGCGCTCGATGTGTGCATTATAGGAACGCTCGCATCCGAAGAGGCGTATCATGGTCTGGTTGAGCAAATGCTCTGCCGTATGGGCAGGGGGAAATTCATCCTTGTTATGCTCGTTTAAAGCAAAATCGTCGCTCATATTTTCTTTTACAATTTCACTTTCCAAACTCGTGCGCCATTGGCTTTTATCTCCATGCGTACAGGACCATCCTTCTTCAACGAAACAGCCAACTTCTCCTTGGTCAGCAAGTCGACAGCAATGGCTTTCTTCTCCTTCATGCTCAGATAGTCGAAGGCATGACTGGGAACGTTGACATCGATGGTGACATCGTAAGATTCGAAATTGACTACTACCAGCAACAGCTCGCCCTTGACATGACGCAGGAAGGCATACTGGCGCTGGAGGTGCGGATTGACATACATGAGGTCGAAGAAGACACCCTGGCTAACAGCTTTTTCCTGAGCGGCCAACTGAAGGGTCTTTGCATGGATGTCGCTGAGTGCCTGTTCGTCGCTGGCCAACTGATGGTTGGCAGCACGACACAGGGTGTCGATGTTCCAATAGTCGAAGATGGTGGTGCGTCCGTCGTTGCCACTGAAGCCCTCACGGTCCATGCCTCGTTCGCCATACTCCTGGCCAGCATACAGCATGAAGGGATTCTGTTGCATGAGCACAGAGGCTATCATGGCTGGCACACCCTTCTGGGCACTGGCTGCAAAGAAATCGCTGGCAATGCGCTGTTCGTCGTGATTCTCGAGGAAGTAGAGCATGTGGTCGCGGATGTCGTCAGTCTGTTGCCATGCCTGCGTGATGGCATGGGTAGAAGCATGTCCGCAAATGACACTACGCATGGTGTCGTACATGCCCACCTTGTCGTAGAGCCAATCGAAGCCGGCAGCCAGATAGTGACGATACTCATAGGGATTATACACCTCGCCAACGAATACGAGGTGCTTATACTTCTTCTTGACGATGGTGGTGGCATACTGCCAGAACTCGGCAGGTACCATCTCGGCCATATCGCAACGGAAGCCGTCGATGCCCTTCTTGGCCCAGAACAGCAGGATATCGGTCATCTTCTGCCATGTGTCAGGAATGGGGTCGAAATGTCCAATCTTGCCTGCATAGTAGTCCACGCCATAGTTCAGCTTCACGGTCTCATACCAATCGGTACGGCCTGGGGCATTGTCGAAATGGTCGTTACCCGTAGCCTTGGCTGGTTCTTCGAGATAAGGTTCCGTTGCGCCCTGATAGAGGTCGAAGTAAGGAGTGAAGCGCTGACCAGGACAATAGTAGAAGTTGTTCTGAGGGTCAAAGCCATGGGCTGTATTGTCCGCCTCGCCCAAATCCTGCACCTTCTTAGGCTTGCAGATGGAGTGATACTGACGAGCCACATGGTTGGGCACAAAGTCGATGATGACTTTCAGACCAGCCTCATGGGTGCGCGCTACCAAGGCCTCGAACTCCTTCATGCGCTGTTTGACATCGACAGCCAAGTCGGGGTCAATGTCATAATAGTCGGTAATGGCATAGGGTGAGCCTGCCCTACCCTTCACAATGGCGGGGTGCTGACGAGGGATGCCGTAACTTGTGTAGTCCGTCTGTGAGGCATGACGGATGACACCTGTGTACCAAATATGGCTCACGCCCATCTGCCTGATATTCTTCAGGACAGTGGGCGTGAAATCATTCAGTTTGCCACAACCGTTGTCGGCTATCGTTCCATTCTCTTTGCGAGTAGTATTGCGATTACCGTATAAACGGGTGAAAACCTGATAGATGATAGTTTTACTCTGCGATTCCATGAGCGGAAACTTCCTTGTTGATTTTTGCAATCATGCCTTGCAGGGCCTTGCCAGGACCACACTCTGTGAAGTCGTCGGCACCATCGGCAATCATATTCTGTACGCACTGGGTCCAGCGTACGCTTGAAGTCAGCTGAGCAATGAGGTTAGCCTTGATCTCAGCGGGATCGGTATGGGGCTTGCCATCTACATTCTGATAAACAGGGCACTTAGGAGCCTTGATGTCGGTCTTCTCGATAGCTGCCTGCAATTCGTCCTTGGCAGGCTGCATCAGTGGAGAGTGGAAAGCGCCACCCACCTTCAGAGGCAGAGCACGCTTGGCACCAGCAGCCTTCAGCTGTTCGCAAGCCTCGTTGATAGCCTCTACATTACCAGAGATAACCAGCTGACCAGGATTGTTATAATTAGCGCAAACCACTACGTTGCCCTCGCGGTTGATACCTGCGCAAATCTCTTCTACTTTCTCATCGGGCAAGCCAATGATAGCGGCCATGGTGGAAGGAGCGGCCTCGCAAGCCTTCTGCATAGCCATAGCACGAGCGTAAACCAGCTTCAGACCATCCTCGAAAGACAGTGCGCCAGCAGCTGTCAGGGCAGAGAACTCACCCAGAGAGTGACCAGCAGTCATCTTGGGGTCGAAAGCGTCGCCCATGCAGATAGCGCTGATAACAGAGTGCAGGAATACGGCAGGCTGTGTCACCTTGGTCTGCTTCAAATCCTCATCAGTACCCTCGAACATGATGTCTGTAATTCTGTAGCCCAGAATCTCGTTAGCCTTCTCAAACAATTCTTTTGCCTTCTCATTGGTGTCGTACAGGTCCTTGCCCATACCAACAAACTGTGCTCCCTGACCGGGAAAAACAAATGCTTTCATATCTTACTTTTAATTAATATGTTTCAAAAAACGGGTGCAAAGGTACGATTTTTATACCAATATACCAAATTTATTCGCGTATTTTAAAGAAATAGTCAAGAAATAACATAACGAACACAAAAACTGAATAAAAAAGAGAGTTTTCTGCGAAAAATTTAGTAATTTTGCACCCGATTTGTACAAATATAAGGTTTTTTAGAAGGAAAAAGTTAAAAAATGAAGTTGGTAAGGAACGATGTAAACATTGTGCGTGTAAAAACCAAGCAGGAAATGAAGGATTTCATCCACGTTACGGATGACATCTACTGCAACTGCCCACAATACGTGCCCGATTGGGAACAGGACCTTATTGACTTTTTCGTTCCTGAGAAGAACCCTGGACTAGATTTTTCTGACGTACAAGCCTTCGTGGCTTATCGCGACGAGATAGCCGTTGGTCGCATAGTGGGTATTATCAACCACAGGGCTAACGAGCGCTGGCAGTCGAAGAACGTCAGATTCTCGATGATTGAGTTTATTGACGACCCCATCGTGTCGAAAGCACTGATAGAGGCTGTAGAGAAATGGGGAAAGGAGAAAGGCATGGACACCCTGCAGGGTCCGATGGGCATATCAGACTTTGACAAGGAGGGTATGTTGATAGAGGACTTCGACCTAGAGGGCTCGATGAACACCTACTACAATCCAGAATATTACCCCAAGCACATGGAACAACTGGGCATGGAGAAAGAGACCGACTGGTTACAGATTCGCATCAACATACCCCAAGAGGTACCTGCGAAATATGCCCGTGTGGCACAGTATGCGAGGGAGCAGATAGGTCTGAGGGTAGTCAAGAAGACTGCTCATGACATCTTAAATGGATACGGCAGAGAGATGTTCAGTCTGCTGAACGAGGCCTACAAGCCGATATTCGGATATTCGAAGCTATCGGGCAAGCAGGTGGACGAATTCCTGAAGAAATACATCAGTCTGATAGACCTGAAGCTATTACCCGTCATACTGAACGACAAGGACGAGATGGTAGGTCTGGCTGTGACGATGGGTAGTCTGAACAAAGCATTACAGAAGTCGAAGGGCAAGATGTGGCCCTTTGGATGGTGGCACTTGCTGAAGTCGCTGAAATGGAAGAAGGAGGATCATGCGGAGATGTTGCTCATAGCCGTTCGTCCTGACTACCAGGGGCTGGGCGTGAATGCGCTGTTCTTTGACGACTTAATACCTATTTATAATAAATGTGGATTCACATGGGCAGAAACGGGTCCTCAATTGGAGAACAACATGAGGGAACTGACACAGTGGAAACCACTGAAGCCCCTGTTTGTGAAACGTCGTAGGTGCTACACAAAGAAAATTGAAGAATAAAGGTTAAATCATAAAAACAACATGGAAAAAAGAGTAGTAATTACAGGAATGGGCATCTGGTCGTGCTTGGGCACGACGCTCGATGAAGTGCGCCAGTCGCTGTACGAAGGCAAGAGTGGTATCATTTACAGTCAGGAGCGCATGGACGCTGGTTTCCGTTCGCCTTTCTGCGCCAATGTACCCAAAGCCGATTTGAAACCATTTGTCAATCGTAATTTCCGCCAGTTTATGCCTGAGGAGGCACAGTATGCCTATATGGCTACAAAGGATGCGCTGGCAGCTGCCCACTTGGAGCAGGACTATATTGACAGCCATGAGGTAGGCATTATCTATGGTAACGACTCCGTAGCCGAGGCCACGATGGTGGCGCTGGACAAGTTCCGTCAGTTTGGTTCTACAGCTGCTTGCGGTAGTGGTGCCATCTTCCAGTCGATGAACTCGACAGTAACCATGAACTTGGCTTGTCTGTTCCACCTGAAGGGTATCAACCTGACAGCCTCAGCAGCTTGCGCATCAGGTTCACAGTCTATCGGACTGGCTTGGTTGCTGATTAAGAACGGCCTGCAGGACTGCGTGGTATGCGGTGGTGCCCAGGAGGCTAACATGTATGGAGTAGCTTCGTTTGACGGTATCCAGTCGTTTGCCCTGCGTGAACAGGATAACAACCCACTGAAGGCCAGTCGTCCTTTCGACAGAGACAGAAACGGACTGGTTCCTGGTGGTGGTGCTGCAACACTGGTAGTTGAGAGCTACGAGAGTGCTGTAAAGCGTGGTGCTCCCATCTTGGCAGAAATCGTAAGCTGGGGATTCTCTGGCAATGGCGATCATATCTCAACACCTAACGTAGAGGGCCCTGCCCGTTCGTTGGAGCTCTGTCTGGAGAAGAGCGGTATCAAGGACATCAAGGAGATTGGCTATGTGAACGCACATGCCACCTCAACCAAGATTGGCGACAGCCGTGAGGCTCAGGCTATTGCCCGCATCTTCGGTGACTATCGCGTGCCTGTGACATCGACCAAGAGTCAGACAGGACACGAGATGTGGATGGCTGGTGCATCGGAGATTATCTATACCATGCTGATGATGAAGAACAACTTCATTGCTGGTAACGTAAACTTCGAGAATCCTGACGAGGAGACTGCCTGCGTCAACGTTATCCCTGAGACCATCGAGGCTCACTTTGACACATTCCTGAGCAACTCGTTCGGATTTGGCGGTACCAACTCGACACTGATTGTGAAGAATATGTAAATTGAAAAATAAATAGTAAATTGTAAATACTTAAATTGTAAATTAACATTATGACAAGAGAAGAAATTATTGAGCAGGTAAACAGCATGCTCGCAGAAGAGTTTGAAGTAGAAGAGAGTGAATTCACCCCAGATGCCAACCTGAAGGAGACCCTTCAGCTGGACAGCATCAACTTGGTAGACCTGATTGCACTGGTACAGATGACCTACAAGATTACCATTCCTGTAGCCGACCTGAAGCAGATTCAGACCTTCAGCGACCTGTACGATTACATTGAAAGTCATCAGGCATAATGCACTACAAAGGGGAGGATATTAAGAAACTCATTCCTCAGCGCTATCCGTTTATGATGGTGAGCGAGTTTGAGTCTGGTGATGACACTCATGCCATCACCAGACTTACCATCGCTAAGGACAACTACTTTATGTTGCCCGATGGAACGATGGCTACAACAGGACTCATTGAACACATGGCGCAGTCGTGCTCGGCACTGGCTGGCAGTAATGCCAACAGCGAAAAGGCACCCATAGGAATGATTGTGGAAGTAAAGAACTTCCACTGCGAGCGTCGTCCGAAGGCTGAAGAAATGCTGGAAACAAGCATCAGCTTCAATTTCTCGTTTGGAAATATGACACTGGCACACTGCGACTGCAACGTAGGAGAAGAGAAAATTGCAGAGGTTGACTTAAAAATCTTCGTGGAATAATGACGAAAGCTTTCATCAGGTTGTTTGACTATTTCCAAAACCATAAGGCTGCCTATTGGGCATCGATGGTGGCACTCTTCGTGTTCTTTGGCTATTTTGCCATGCAGATACACCTAGAGGAGGATATCGACAAACTGATGCCCTCGTCAAAAAACGAGGATGGCACAACAAAACTGGCATTTGCCGACCTGAAAATCAAAGACAAGGTGTTCCTGTTGTTTGCCAAGGAGAAAGAGGGTACAAGCTATGAAGAACTATCAGCTGCATGTGATGCTTTCGTAGACTCACTGCAACAGGACTCTGCATTGGTAGAGGATATCTTCTATCAGTTGAGCGAAGACCTGATGCCCGAAGGCATTGACTACATGATGGAGCATCTGCCTGCCTACATTGATTCAAAGGCTTATGAGGGTTTCGACACACTGATGAGTCAGGAACACATGGTGCAGCAGATGGACCAGAACCGTGAGGACTTGGCAAGCGAGATAGGCGAAATGTTTCCAGAACTGATTCAGATGGACCCGATAGGCATGCGCACCGTTCTGGCAGAGCAATTGAAACCACTGCTAAGCGCTGGTAACTATCAGACGCTGGACGGACATTTCTTCGTACCTGATTCAACGGTATGTATCGCCTTCCTTACACCCAGATTTTCGTCAACCAATACAGGACAGGGCTCGGCATTGTTCGAGCGCTTGAATGCGCTGAGAGCACAATTTGCCAAAAGCCATCCTGACATTGACATCAGCTATCATGGCACACCAGCCAGTGGCTATTACAACTCATCACAAATCAAGCACGACCTGACAACAACCATAGCAGGAGCATTGGTACTGGTGCTCATCTTCTTGCTGGTATGTTTCCGCAGGGTGGACACCATTCCCCTACTCCTTCTGCCCGTTGTGTTCGGCACCTTGTTCGGACTGAGCATGATGTATTGGTTGAAGGGTGAGTTCTCGTTGTTGGCACTGGGCATTGGTGGTGTGGTACTGGGTGTGGCACTCAGTTATGTGCTGCACATATTGACACATCATCAATATGTAAGCAATGGCGAACAATTACTGAAAGACCAAGTTAAGCCCGTATTCCTGGGGTGCTTGACAACCATTGGTTCATTTGCAGGACTCATCTTTATCAACACGGCATTGTTGCAGGACTTCGGACTGTTTGCAGCATTCGCCATCATGGGCACGACATTGTTCTCGCTGGCTTATCTGCCCCCATTGCTTAGAAAAGGAGAAGGAGGATTCCCTGCCTTTATAGAAAAGATTAACAACTATCCCTTTGACCGAAAGAAAGCATTGCTGATCATCATCAGCATCCTATCGATTATCTGCATCGGTGCTTATGTAAAGGAGGGCACAAGGTTCGATGCCGATATGCATAATCTGGGATACCTGGAAGACATGACGGAGCACTCGGAGCAGTTGCTTCGCGACAAGACCTATACGGGCGACAAGCAGAAATACTTCGCCTCGAAAGGAAAGACCATGGAGGAAGCCATCGAGCATTTTGCCGTATTGGACAAGAAGTTGGACTCGCTGGCTAAACTGGGATTGGTGAAGAGCTATACGCACACCAACCAGATATTCGTTTCGCAAAAGGAACAGCAGAAGCGCATTGACGCTTGGCATAACTACTGGAATGAAGAGAGATTGGCAAAGGTTCGTCAACTGATTAGCAAGACGGCAACTCAGGCTGGTTTGAACGCAGATGCTTTCAGCACCTTCTTCGAAGCAGCTACAAGAGACTATGAGCCCGATAAGCTATACGAAGTAGGACTGATACCACAGGGTTATCAATCAACGTTGATGGAACAGTCGTATGATGGCAACTATCTCTGTTTTACCAGTGTGCGTTGCCAGAACGACTCTGTGCGCAGTGCTGAGAGCGACTACATTCGTATCTGTGATGCCATAGCCAGCGATCCGAACCTGCTGGTGCTGGACACCTATTATTATACCACGGATACTTTGTTGCAAATGAGCAGCGACTTTGATGTGCTACAATGGTTGTCCATGTTGTTTGTGTTTGTGGTATTGCTTCTCTCGTTCCACTTTAACATCAAGCATACGATATTGGGATTCATGCCCATCCTGCTGAGTTGGCTCATCGTACTGGGTGCCATGGTCATAGCCGATGTGCGTTTCAACTTGATTAGCATCATCATATCGACGTTCATCTTCGGTATTGGTGTCGACTATAGTATATTCGTAATGGACGGACTGACGAATGGCAATAAAGAGAAGCTGGCTTATCACAAGACAGCCATCTTGCTATCGGCAGTAACCCTGATTGTAACAGTGAGCAGCATGCTGATAGCACAACACCCTGCCATCAAGTCGGTAGGATTCTCAACACTGGTGGGTCTGTTGTCTGCAGTCATCCTATCATACGTATTGCAACCAGCCGTCTATAGATGGCTCAACAGAAATAAGAAATGAAGTATGACATCTGCATCATAGGAGGAGGCTTCGGAGGTCTGATTTGCGCTCGCCAATTGGCGAAGGCAGGACGGAGCGTACTGTTGCTGGAAAGACAGCAACAGCTGGGAGGCTGCATACAGAGCTATCAGCGTCACGGCATGCAGTACGACACGGGGCTACACTATGTTGGCGGATTGGCTGAGGGACAACCACTGAACCAACTGTTTACTGAACTGGGACTGATGGAGTTGCCTTGGCAAAGACTGGACGCAGAGGGCTTTGACCATGTGACGATAGGCAATCAGACCTATCAATTCCGTGAAGGCTATGACAACTTTGTGGAAGGTATGAGCGACTATTTCCCTAAAGAGAAGCAGGCGCTGAAGCGTTATGTGGAAATGCTCCAGAAGGCTGAGCAGGTTACCTTCAACAACCAAGAGGAAGCTTTGAAGATGATGGAGGTAAATGCCTACGAATATCTGAACGAGCTCTTCAAGGACCCATTGCTGATTAACGTGCTTTCAGGTACGGCACTGAAAACAGAACTGAGAAGACAATCGCTGCCTTTGTACAGCTTTGCTCATACCACAGGAAGCTATATTCAGAGCAGTTGGCGACTGAAAGGAGAAGGCAACCTGATGGTGAACAAATTGGCTGATGACATCAGAGCAATGGGAGGAACCATACGATGCAAGCAGGAGGTTGAAGAACTGATAGAACAAGGAGGAAAGATTACGGCTGTGCGTTGTAAGAATGGTGAACAATATGAGGCCAACACGTTTATCAGCGATGTACATCCTGCTATAACCTTCGATTGGGTGAAAGATTCGTATGTGCTGAAAGGCATGTATCGCAGAAGAATGAAAGCACTGGAGAACACGTTCGGAATCTTTACCGTATCGCTGAAGCTGAAGCCAGATGTATTGCCTTACTTCAACCATAATAAATATGTATATAAGAAGCCTAACGTCTGGACATTCTATGAGGATGTAGGTGGTATAGGTGGCGTAATGGTAAGTTGCAGGGTGCCTGAAGATGATAAGAAGGATGCACAACAAGTTGACTTGCTAACGCCTATGCCTTGGACATGGTGCCAACCGTGGAAAGATACTACCATAGGTCATCGTGGCGAGGAATATTTGAGCATGAAGGAACGCATGGCCAACGAGTGTATCAAATTGGCAGAGAGAGTGATTCCTGGTCTCAGCGAGATGATAGCAGAACAATATACCAGCACTCCCCTGACCTATCGCGACTATACGCTAACCCCTGAAGGTTCAGCCTACGGAGTGAGAAAAGATTGCAGGAGCGTGATGCTGACCATGCTGTCGCCACAGACTCCCATACCCAACTTGCTCTTGACAGGACAGAATCTGATGTTACACGGATTGGAAGGTGTGGCAATGACAGCAATGAACACAACGAATATTATATTAAAATAGAAATAAACAGAAAAGTATGAAATATGCATTGGTAACAGGAGGCAGTCGCGGCATTGGTCGTGCCATCTGCCAGAGAATGGCCCAAGAGGGTTATCAGGTAATCATCAACTACACCAGCAATGATGCTGAGGCACAGAAGACACTGGAGTTGATTGGTGGAAAGGGCGAGTTGATGCGCTGTGACGTCAGCAATAGCGAACAGACCCGTAAGGCACTGGAGCAATGGCAACAACAGCACGATGGAGAATACATCGAGGTAGTTGTCAACAACGCAGGTATTCGTCGCGACAACGTGATGGCTCTGATGCCTGAGGATGATTGGCACCGAGTGCTTGACATCACACTGGCTGGTTTCTTTAATGTGACACAACCCTTGTTGCCCGCCATGCAGTTGCATAAGTTCGGACGCATCATCAACATGGCAAGTGTAAGCGGACTGAAGGGATTGCCTGGACAAACGAACTACTCTGCTGCCAAAGGTGGCATCATTGCTGCTACAAAGGCTTTGGCCCAGGAAGTAGCTCGTCGTGGTATCACTGTGAACGCTATTGCCCCAGGTTTCATCAAGACGGACATGACGGAAGGACTGGACGAGGCAACACTGAAGAAAACCATTCCTGCCAACCGTTTCGGCACCCCTGAAGAGGTGGCTCATGCTGTGGCTTTCCTGGCTTCTGCAGACGCTGGTTACATTACTGGTAACGTGATTTCAATTAACGGAGGATTATATACTTAAAAGGTTAAAGAGATGAAAAAGATTGTTTTGTTCTTATTCTGCCTGATGGCACTCACAGCCCAGGCACAAACGGTCACCAAGACAACACACAAAAAGGCTGTCAAGACGGATGTGGTGACAACAGGTACAGTGACGATTCGCAAGCCCGACTATATCTGCATTTCGACAGACAATGACAAGGACCAGCTCATCATGGACGGAACACAGTTCACCATGACGATGGGCAAGCGTAAGCATGTGACGGACAGCAAGAAGAATGCGCAGTTTGTTACTTTCCAGCGTGTGTTGACAGCTGTCATTAACAACCAGCCCATTCCAACGAGCGAAGAGCTGACCATTCTTACAAAAGGTGGACAGAAAATAGTGACCATCACACCTGATGGCAAGAAAAAACGTCAATTGTTTACCTCATTTGTACTGAGCGTTGATGCCAAGACCTCTGCTTTCCGCACCCTTCGTATGAATGGACGTGGCGAAGATTACACAGAATACACCTTCTCTGGAAAATAACACTCAATGAGCACATTGCGACATTTTATTATCCTACTATTCAGTCTGCTAAGCATTACTGTTCATGCTCAGCAGATTTACGGTACCGTTACTGATGACGAAACAGGTGACAGCATTGCTTTTGCCAGCGTGGTCTATAAAGGTCATAACATTGCTGCCATATCTGACATCAACGGACAATATAAGATTGGGCGCCATGAGGGATGGAACATCACGTTCAGTGCCGTAGGCTACAAGACGCGCATCATTCCCATTACCAACAAGACCAAAGCTCGTCTGAACATCAAGCTGAAGCCCGATAAGCAGATGTTGGCGGAGGTTACTGTGAAGGCAAAACGCGGACGCTATAGCAGAAAGAACAATCCGGCTGTTGAGCTGATGAAGCGCGTGGTGGCAGCAAAGAAGCAGACCGACCTCAGCCAGAACGACTATTATCAGTATAATAAGTACGAGAAGATAACCCTCTCCATGAACGACCTGAAGCCAGAACAGTTGGAAACAGGTATCTTCAAGCGTCATCCGTGGTTGATAGACCAAGTGGAGGTAAACCCAACAACGGGTAAGATGATTCTTCCAGTGAGTGTGGATGAGACCGTTTCGCAGAAAATCTATCGTAAGGATCCTCGTTCAGAGAAAACCATCATCACGGGTCAGACATCAAAGGGTGTGAACGACCTGTTCCAGACTGGCGACATCATCAACAACGTACTGAAGGATGTGTTTACCAATGTAGACTTGTACGAGGACCATATCCGTCTGTTGCAATATCCTTTTGTATCACCAATCTCTAACGAGGGAATCGGATTTTACCGCTATTATATAGAGGATACCGTTAAGATTGATCGTGACTCCTGTTTCCATCTGCACTTCCTGCCCAACAACCAGAATGACATGGGATTCAGGGGCGATTTGTACATCCTGAAAGACTCGACATTGCACGTTAGACGTTGCGAGATGACCATTCCAAAGCAGAGCAATGTGAACTTCGTGAACAATGTGAAGATACTGCAGGAATACAACAAACTGCCTGATGGACAATGGGTGCTGACACAGGACGACATGACTACGGAACTGGAGTTGCTAAGCTTCGTGCGCAGTTTCACGGTAACTCGTACCACCCGTATGAGCGACTATGCCTTCAATCCTATTCCGAAGAAACTGTTCAGAGGAATGGCCAAGGAGGTGACAGAGGCTGATGCAGAGATGCGTGATGATGCATTCTGGTCACAATACAGACAGGTAGAGTTGACGAAGAGCGAAAGTTCAATGGATAAGTTCATCCATCGAATAGAGAATATGAAGGGCATCAAGTATGTCATCTTCGGACTTAAGGCTCTTTTTGAGAACTCTATAGAGACCAGTACGCCAAACTATATCGACATCTGTCCTGTCAACACCATTCTTACCCATAACTATGTGGATGGATGGCGTTCAAGACTTTCGTTAAAGACGACAGCTAATCTGAATAAGCACTTCTTCCTGTCAGGATACTATGGTCATGGATGGGGAAGCAAGAAGGACTATTATAATGCCGAGTTTACCTACTCGTTGAATCCTAAGAAATATCTGCCTCACGAGTTTCCACGTCGTACTATAACCATTCAGTCGACAAAGGATGTCTGCTCACCAGGCGATAGATTCATGGACACCGATAAGGATAACTTCATGGTGGCACTGAAATGGGCAGAGATTAATAAGATGATGTTCTACAATCGCCAGCAGATTGCTTTTGAATACGAGACTGATTGGGGACTGAAAGCAACATTGATAGGAAAACTGGAGGAAAACGAGAGTTGTGGACACATGACTTTCACTACACTCGACCAACCGCTTCCTACAGAATTCAAAAAGACTGGCAACGGCGACTTCATGCGTACCACAGAGGTTAGTGCCAAGTTGCGCTATGCTCCAGGCGAGACGTATATCAATAACAAGTTGCGTCGTCGTGTGATTAATCTGGATGCTCCAGTATTCAGTTTGTCACACACCATGGGATTTGACGGCGTGCTTGGTGGCGAGTACAACTACAGTTACACAGAGGTTGGACTACATAAGCGTTTCTGGATGGGTAATAGTTGGGGAAAGCTGGACTTCTACCTAAAGGGTGGAATTCAATGGAGCCAAGTGCCCTACCCCTTGCTGATATTCCCTGCAGCCAACCAGTCATACATCATTCTGCCTGAGACATTCAGCCTCATCAACACGATGGAGTTCCTGAACGACCGTTTCTTCTCGATGATGATGACGTGGGACTTGAACGGAAAGCTGCTGAACCGTATTCCATTGGTAAAGAAACTGCATTGGCGTGAGATCATTGGTGTTCGCATGCTTTGGGGTGCACTGAGCGATAAGAACAATCCTTTCTTAGCAGAGAATCAGGGTAGTTCTCGCCTCATGTACTTCCCAGACGGAGTGAACATCATGGAGTCTAACCGTCCTTATGCAGAACTGGTAATTGGCATCCATAACATCTTTAAGTTCTTCCACGTAGAATACGTCAGAAGATTAAGCTACAACGAACTGCCTACCAGTCCGAAATGGGGTATGCGCTATGTGATAGCATTTAGTTTCTAAACAAAAGAGACTGTGTCAACACACAGTCTCTTTTTTCTGTTTCTTTTTCCTGTTTATCGTGGGTTGTTCTCTTCGAAGATGCACATGCGCTCTTCCAACTGAGCATACTGATGTTCCTCGATAAACGAGGTGCAGACGCGCAGTCCTTCTTGATGAGAGCCTGTAGTAATCAGGCAAATAGCTGACACACCATAGTACATCAGTTCCTTAGCCAACTCTCCGCTGGTCATGCCTTTATAGCCAATGGTGAAATAGAATCCATCAGCCACAGGCTCGTCCAGGTCTTTGTCGTAAACCACATGGAAACCGTGACGACAGAAAATCTCCTTCAGCTTGTGGGCACGCTCGCCATAGACACTCACTTCCTTGCGGAAGTCGTATTCTCCATCGGTTGCAGCTTTCAGCATAGCAGCCATTGCGTATTGTGCAGAATGGCTGGTACCAGAGGAAAGGGCATAGAGCATACGGGTTGAGAACACCAAACCAAAGGGCAGTCCCTCATAACGCTCGGCAAGATCAGCGAAATGGCGATGGAACAACTTGTTACTGATACAAGTCACACCAATGCGTTCGCCAGCATAACTGAAAGCTTTGGAACCAGAAATCAACAGCATGTAGTTATCTGTATATCTACCTACAGAAGGCTGATAAGGTGGCTCAAAGGGTACACTAAGGTTCTGGCGGAAGTCCATTGCAAAGTAAGCCAAATCCTCCATTACAATGGTATCATATTTAGTGGCCAAACTTCCAATAGCCTTCAGCTCGTCTTCGTTCAGACAAATCCAAGCAGGATTGTTAGGATTGGAATAGACGATGGCACAGATGTTACCATTCTTCAGATAGCTCTCCACTTTGGGACCCAGTTTCTCACCTCGGAAATCATAGACATCAAAGGTTTCGTACTTAACACCCATCACTTGTAACTGCATCTTCTGAACAGGGAAACCTGGGTCGATAAAAAGCACCGTATCCTTTTCTTTCGAAGCCTGTGAACAGGTAAGGAACGAAGCATACGTGCCTTGCATAGAACCTGTTACTGGCACGCAGCCCTCAGGAGCAACATCCAGTCCGATGAAGGCTTTCACAAAGCGAGAAGCCTCCTGCTTCAATGCAGGTAATCCCTGGATATCAGGATAGCTATGGGCAATACCCTCTTGTAGGGCTTTCACCTGAGCATCAACACCCACCTGAGCGGCAGGCAGTCCAGGAATTCCCATCTCCATCTTGATAAACTCTACACCACTGGCCTTCTCTGCCTTAGCAGCTACTTGTTTCACTTCGCGAATGGTAGCCTTGGCAAAATCATTAATGCCAAGTTCGGCTATCAAGCCATCCACAATCTCTTTTTTAATCGGAGTCTCCTTCATTATTTCTGCGCTTCTTTACCGATTGCTAAAGCTTTGATGTTAGCCTCGACGATGGCATCACCTTTACGTCCGAATACACGACGGATGGCATCCTCCAATTTCTCGTACTCAATGCCCAATGCTTTCTGGGCAGCACCCAACAGAATAACGTTGGCAGAACGGGGCACTCCAGCATCTTTAGCCTTCTGCTCAATGTCGAGCATAATGACATTAGGCAACTTGTTTAAGTCATCCTTAATTGTCTCAATCTCAGGATAATTCGGTATATTGACAAAAGGAGTACTTGACGTAATAATCCAACCCGTTTTCGAGAGGAAAGGCAGATAACGAAGAGCCTCCATAGGCTCCATTGAGATGATAACATCTGCTCCACCCATAGGTATCAAATCACTCTGAATAGGGTCACTGGAGATGCGCAGGTTCGACTGCACATCACCTCCACGCTGAGACATTCCGTGAACCTCGGCCTGCTTGATATACAGGTTTTCCTTCATGGCAGCTTCGCCAATGATGGTGGCGATAGAGAGGATTCCTTGTCCTCCTACTCCGCACAATATAATATCTGTCTTCATTTTGCTGCTTTCTTTTGTTTGAGATGACGTTGTAATGTTTGCATACACTCACGACGAGGAATGATGACACTGACACCATGATAGTTGATTTCCTCATCGATGGTCTTCTTGATTTCCTCCATGTTCTTGGGCAAGGGAACAACCACCTTCAGATGGTCTTCGCTAACACCCAGTCCACGACAGATAGCCTCAAACTTGTTGGTACCAGCAGAGTCCTGACCTCCTGTCATTGCGGTAGTAAGGTTATCAGAGATGATAACAGTGATATCAGCATTCTCATTAACTGCATCCAAAAGACCTGTCATACCAGAGTGTGTAAAGGTTGAGTCGCCAATGATGGCAACAGCAGGCCACTGCCCTGCATCGCTAGCACCCTTGGCCATCGTAATGGAAGCACCCATATCAACGCAAGAGTGAATAGCCTTATAGGGTGGCAGGAAACCGAGAGTATAACAACCGATATCGCCAAAAACACGCGCATTAGGATAGTTCAACAGCACCTCGTTCAAAGCTGCATAAACATCGCGATGTCCACAACCCTGACAGAGTGCGGGTGGACGCGGAGCCACATCTTCGCAAGGAGCATAGTTCTCACCAATCTCCATACCCAGAGCTTTCTTAATCAAATCAGGATTCAACTCACCTGTACGAGGCAGTTCACCCGTCAAACGACCCTTGATAACTGCATTTCCAGGCATGACGCCACGCACCTGATCCTCAATAAAGGGCTGACCTTCTTCAGCAATCAATACATATTCGCAATCGTCAGTCATACGACGAATCAACTTCTTGGGAATAGGATACTGGGAAATCTTCAGCACGGGATATGGACAACCGTTAGGGAAGCACTCCATGAGGTAGTTATAAGCAATACCGCTGGCTATGATGCCTAACGACTGATCTTTTCCATCTACATATTTATTATATGCGCTGTCAACAGCCATCTGTTCTAACAAAGGCTGCTGGGCAGTAACGATATCATTGCGTTTGCGGGCAAAAGCAGGCAGCAACACCCAATTTGAGGCCTTAGCATTATAGTTGAGCTCATTTTGCTGACGAGGTTCATCAGCACACTCAACGACAGCACGAGAGTGAGCCATACGAGTGGTGACGCGCATCAAGACGGGCAATTGTAACTGCTCCGACATCTCATAAGCCTTCGACATCATGTTGTAGGCTTCCTGCTGACTGCTGGGCTCCAACGTTGGAATCATAGCAAACTTTCCATAGAAACGGGAGTCCTGCTCATCCTGAGAAGAGTGCATGGAGGGATCGTCAGCAACCAAGACAACTATACCACCGTTAGTTCCCGTCATAGCAGAATTGACAAAGGGGTCGGCACAGACATTCAGTCCGACGTGCTTCATGCATACCAAAGCACGTTTGCCCATGTAAGACATACCCAATGCAGCTTCCATCGCAGTTTTCTCATTGGTTGACCAGCGACTGTGCACACCACGCTCTTTAGCCAATGGCGACATCTGAATGTACTCGGTAATTTCCGTAGAGGGAGTACCTGGATAGGCATAGACACCACTCAAGCCTGCATCGAGTGCACCTTGAGCAATAGCCTCGTCTCCCAACAACAATTTCTTCATATATTCCTTGCTTTTGTGATAAATAGTAACTTTTTAGTCCTGCAAAGATACAATTTATTTTTTAATAGAGCAAAAAAAAGAGCCGCAATCATAAAGATGCAGCTCTTTTTATGTCGCTTATTAAGCGATTTCGCTTACTTAACCCTAAGCCTATGGCTCGAAGTTGCTTGCGTTCGGAAGAAAGAACGCATTCTTTTCTTCTCTTACTTACTTGCAACTTTAGCTACGATAGCCTTGAAAGCCTCAGGATTGTTGAGAGCGAGGTCGGCGAGAACCTTACGGTTGATCTCGATGCCAGCCTTTGAGAGAGCTCCCATCAGGGCTGAATAGCTCATACCTTCCTGACGAGCGGCAGCGTTGAAGTGTTCTTGGCTACTGTCCAAACATTCTTGCGGGCACCAAAGTAACCGCGAGTGAGTTTCAGAATTCTTTTACGTTTTGCACGTGATGCAACGTGATTTACTGATCTTGGCATAGTTTTCTAATACTTTTAAATGTTTGACAATAGGTGAATTAACGGAGACACAACAGGTCACGAACCTGCTTCATGTTTGTTACGTCAACGATAGTAGAACCGCAAAGGTTGCGCTTCTGCTTCTTGGTTTTCTTAGTCAGAATGTGACTGTGGTAAGCATGGTGTCTCTTGATCTTACCTGTACCGGTGAATGAGAATCTCTTCTTGGCACCGGAATTTGTCTTTACTTTTGGCATTGTTTTATAAAATTTAAATTGTTATTAATAATCGGCGACTACGCATATACCGGGCGCGCCACCTTCTTTTCTCTTTTGAACTTTGAACTTTGAGCTTTATGATTACTCATCAGTCTCTGTCAACTTCTTCAGCGCATCAGCACTGATTTTGGCATTAGCGAAAAGTCCGCCATTGGAAGGTTTTTCCTCAGCAGCCTGCTGCTTGGCATTTTCCTTAGCCTCAGCTTCAGAAGCCTCACGGTCGCGAGCCTGTTGACTCTTTTTAGCCACACCAGCCTTCTTAGGTGCGAGATAAAGGAACATCTTCTTTCCTTCCAGCGAGGGCATTCCCTCTACCTTACCGCACTCTTCTAAGTCGTTGGCAAAACGAAGCAGCAAAACCTCGCCTTGTTCCTTGAACAGGATGGAACGTCCGCGGAAGAATACATAGGCGCGAACCTTATTACCTTCCTCGAGGAATTCCTTGGCATGCTTCAACTTGAACTGGTAGTCGTGCTCATCAGTCTGGGGTCCGAAGCGAATCTCCTTTACCTCAACCTTTACCTGCTTGGCCTTCATTTCCTTCTGGCGTTTCTTCTGCTGGTAGAGGAATTTCGAATAGTCGATGAGACGACAAACGGGAGGATTCGCGTTAGGCGAAATCTCTACGAGATCAACACCTTGGTCGCGAGCCATATCAAGAGCCTGACGAGTAGGAACAACTGTTGAGCCGTCCTCACCTACAATTCGTACCTCACGAACACGAATCTGCTCGTTTATACGGTACTGATTCTTCATTTTGTCGTTCTTCATCAACTGTTTTTTTCGAAATCGGCTGCAAAGTTACTAAGATTCAGACAAATAACAAAATAAAATTTGATTTATTTTCGCCAATATTGGTGGTTTTTTCTTTATTCGTATTTTTTTTCGCTTATCTCATAAAATATTGCACATATTTTTTGCAAATGTGCAGAAAATGAATTACCTTTGCACAAAATTTTGAAAACTGTGCAATGAACAATATACCAAGTTTCAATTCTTATATTGAAAAAACGATAATCGATAATTGGTTGCTCGACGCGCTGACGGATTACAAGGGCACAACCCTGCAATATCATGATGTAGCTCGCAAAATAGAGAAGCTACACATCATGATGGAAGCTGCAGGCATACAGAAAGGAGACAGGATAGCGCTGTGTGGAAGAAACTCTGCACACTGGGCTGTAGCATTCTTAGCCACGCTGACCTATGGAGCTGTTGTTGTTCCCATTCTTCACGAGTTTAACGACGAACAGATTCATAACATCGTAAACCACTCAGAGGCTCGTTTGCTTTTCGTAGGCGATTATATCGTGAACGTTATCAATCCTGACGAGATGCCTCAATTGGAAGGCATTATCAATCTGCCCGATTTCTCACTACATACTTGTCGTACAGAAGAATTAATGTATGCGCGCGAACATTTAAATGAAATGTTCGGCCACAAGTATCCCAATGCTTTCCGCAAAGAAGACATCCATTGGTATAAAGACTCGGCTGAAGAGTTGTGCATGATTAACTACACCAGTGGTACAACAGGATTCTCAAAGGGTGTGATGCTACCTTATCGAGCACTTTGGGGCAATGTGGATTTCTGCCAGAAGAATCTGGGAGACAAGATGCCGAAGTTCAGTCGCACACTGAGCATTCTGCCTATGGCTCATATGTACGGAATGGCTATTGAGTTCCTATTCCCGTTCTGTTCAGGCTATCATCTTTTCTTCCTTACCCGTCTGCCTTCACCTGCCGTTATCGCAGAGGCATTCAAAGAAGTTTGTCCTGACGTAGTAGTAGCAGTTCCCTTGATTATCGAGAAGATTATCCGCAAGCGCGTGTTCCCCAAAATCCAGAGCAACACCATCAAGATTATGCTTCAGATGCCCGTTGTTTCCAAGAAAGTGAAGGAACGTATTTGCCACGAAGTGTATGCTGCATTTGGCGGAAAAGCCTATGAGGTAATTGTGGGTGGCGCTCCTCTGAGCCAAGAGGTTGAGTTGTTCTTGAAGAGCATAGAATTCCCTATTACGGTTGGATACGGCACAACGGAATGCGCCCCTCTTATTTCCTATAGTGATTATCACGACTTTGTACCAGGATCGTGCGGAACACCTCTGCCTTGCATGGAAGTGAAGATTTTATCTCCTGACCCAGAAAATATCGAAGGTGAGATTGTCACCCGAGGCACAAACTTGATGCTGGGATACTATAAGAACGAAGAAGCCACCCATGAGGCTATTGATGAAGAAGGTTGGTACCATACTGGCGATTTGGCAACGATGTCAAGCGACGGTCATATTTTCATTCGCGGACGACTGAAGAACATGCTTTTAGGAGCCAACGGTCAAAACGTTTACCCCGAAGAAATAGAAGACAAGCTGAACTCTATGCCACTGGTCAGCGAGAGCCTGATTGTTCAGAGAGGCGACAAACTCGTAGCATTGGTATATCCAGACATGGACGAGGCCAAGCAAATGGAATTCTCACAGGAGGATTTGGAGAATATCATGGAACAGAACCGTCAGGAACTGAACGCTCAGTTGCCTGTCTATAGCAAGCTGCAAGCCTTTGAACTACAAGAAGAAGAATTTAAGAAAACTCCCAAAAGGAGCATTAAACGATATTTATATAAATAAGAAAGATATATGGAAAACGTACCCAGTTTTAACCAACTCATACAGCAGAGCATCATCGACAACTGGGATCTTGATGCACTGACTGACTACAAAGGCGCAACACTTCAATACCATGATGTGGCCCGTAAGATTGAGAAGCTGCACATCTTGTTTGAAAACAGCGGTGTGGTGAAGGGTGACAAGATTGCGCTGTGTGGACGAAACAGCAGCCAGTGGGCTGTTGCCTTTCTGGCCACACTGACTTATGGTGCCGTTGCCGTACCTATTCTGCATGAGTTCATGGCCGACCAGATTCATAACATCGTGAACCACTCTGATGCCAAACTCCTGTTCGTCGGCGACCATGTGGCAACTCAGATAGATCCCATGCAGATGCCACATCTAGAAGGCATTATCAACAACCCAGACTACTCGCTGATGATTAGTCGCACGGACAAGTTGACCTATGCCCGTGAGCACCTCAATGAACTCTACGGCAAGAAGTTCCCGAAGTATTTTAGAAAAGAACACGTACATTATTATATAGAGGAGAACGGTGAGGAACTGTCCATGATTAACTACACTTCTGGAACAACAGGTTTCTCAAAGGGTGTGATGATTCCCTATCGTGCCCTGTGGTCTAACTACGACTTCGCCGATCATGTTTTGGGCAAGACTATACAGCGTGGCGACCGCATCATCAGCATCCTGCCAATGGCCCACATGTACGGAATGGCTTTTGAGTTCATCTTTGAATTCCTGCATGGTTGTCATGTCTATTACCTCAACCGCATTCCTTCTCCCGCTATCATTGCCCAGGCATTCTCCGACATCAAGCCGAAGATTATCATTGCCGTGCCTTTGGTTATCGAGAAAATTATCCGCAAGAAAGTATTCCCCAAGATACAGAACAACCGCATGCGCCTCTTGCTCTCTATGCCCGTTATATCTAAAAAAGTACGCGAGAAGATATGTCAGGAGGTTATCAATGCTTTTGGTGGCGAACTCTATGAGGTAATTATTGGAGGTGCTGCCTTCAATCAGGAAGTAGAGGCATTCCTCAAGAGAATAGAATTCCCCTACACCGTAGGTTATGGAGCGACAGAGTGTGCACCAATCATTTGCTATCGCGACTGGAAGACCTTTGTACAAGGTTCTTGTGGACAGGCTGCTTACCATATGCAGGTGAAGGTGAACTCTATCGACCCTGTCCATATTCCTGGTGAAATCATGGCAAAGGGTTTGAACGTGATGTTAGGCTACTACAAGAATGAAGATGCAACAGCAGAAACACTCGATAAGGAGGGTTGGTATCATACGGGCGACTTAGGCACCATGGACTACGACGGTAACGTCTTTATCAACGGACGTTCCAAGAACATGTTGTTAGGTCCAAGTGGACAGAACATCTATCCTGAGGAAATCGAGGACAAGTTGAACTCTATGGCTATGGTAGTTGAGAGCGTTGTCGTACAGCGCGACACCAAACTTGTTGGTTTGGTATATCCCGATTATGACGAAGCCAAGAACATGCGTTTCACCGAGGATGATCTCAAGAACATTATGGAGCAGAACCGTCAGCAACTCAATGAGACGTTACCAGCCTATGAAAAGATTGCAGAAATCGAGATTCGCACCGAGGAGTTCGAGAAGACACCTAAGAGAAGTATTAAACGCTTCCTTTACACCTAAAAGGAAGCGCTTAAATACAAGAAAGAGAGACGATTCGAAAATCATCTCTCTTTTTGTTTGTGATTCCGGCGAATTGACTTTGTCGAACCCTTAGCCCTGCCACGGGCTAATGGTCACAAACAAAAGAAAAAGACCAAGCTAAAGTAAACTTTGCTCGGTCTTTTTCTTTCGTTTGTGATTCCGGCGGGATTCAAACCCACAACCTTCTGATCCGTAGTCAGATGCTCTATTCAGTTGAGCTACGGAACCTCGTTTGGCTCCTCTTCTATTCCGACTTGCGCTAAACGCAGCGGTCGATTTCTGATTTGCGGATGCAAAGGTACGGACTTTTTATGTAACTGCCAAATATTTCTGCAACTTTTTTAGAAAAAAGTGCAAAATCCTCGGAATTTGTCCTATTTAATTATTTATTTCCCTTAATAATGACGTAAATAATCACTGGTGCACCAATTAAAGGAGTTACGGCATTAAGAGGGATTACCCCACTCTCGCCCGGCAACACACAGAGCAGATTACACATCAAGGCGACAATACTTCCCATTAAGATTGTGGCGGGTAATAGCGAACGATGATTATCCGTTCGAAGCATCAGACGAGCAATGTGCGGAACAGCCAGTCCGATAAAAGCTACGGGACCACAGAACGCAGTGACAATCGCAGTCAACAAACCCGTAACCACCAACAACCAGTTGCGCACCTTCACAATATTTACGCCCAGATTCTCCGCATAGCGATCGCCAAGCATCAGGGCATTCAGTGGTTTAATCAACAACACACTGCCAAACAATCCGAACAGTGTGACGATAGCGAAAGCTGGCATCATGCGCATAGACACACCACCAAACGAACCCATTCCCCAAACCATATACGACTTCACCCCCTCGTCAGTAGCGAAGAAGTTGAGCAACGAGATGGCTGAGTTGGAGATATAACCTATCATGATGCCGATGATGAGCAACATAACATTGTTGCGCACCAACGTAGAGAAAAAGAAGATGATTACCATTACCGTCATTGCACCGATAAAAGCAGCAACCAATACTGCCACAAAACCTGACACGCTCACGGAACCGGCAGAAAAACTACCGCCTAACAGCAACATCACCAAAGCCACGCCCAAACCTGCACCACTGTTAATGCCAAAAACACTGGGACCAGCCAACGGATTACGGAAAGCAGTCTGCAACATCAATCCGCTCACAGCCAGTGCTCCACCAGCCAACAGTGCCGTGATAGCCTGAGGCAGTCGCGATTCCAGAATGATATATTGCCACGAAGGTTTCACCTCATCGCCAATCAATATGCGCAAAGTATCTGCAACAGGAATTGACACTGAACCCACAAAGATGTTCAGGGCGAAGAGCACAAAGATGACAATGCCCAACAGCAGACAATATGTTGTTCCTTTACTCACCTATTTTCTGATAATAACGCAAAGGCGGCAGATTCAGTATATCTGGATGTAACATTTTTATGAAGTCAGTCAGCAACCAGTCCGGACGGAACGGTGCCTCTTCGTAGAACAACGACAGCTCCACATTACAGCCATACGCCTCCTTTTTTCGGAAAGCCTTAAACTGATTATAACCATGATGCTCACTCAACAGTTCACGATAAGTTATTGGATGATCACTGCTATAGCGGAACAGCCAAACATCGCACTCTCCTGCCCTTTCCAACACCGTTTCAAAAGGCAGTGACACGCTACCGCTATGCTCATCGTCTGCCCATGGATACTGGCTCTGCGCGTCTTTCAACATTTGTCCGATGGTGCTATGTCCTCCCGGAACATACCAAACCGAACCCGTCACCTTATCCAATACGACAGAGCGCTGTATTTTCGAGGTCTTTGCCACTTCTTTCAGCGCTTGATAACAGCTGTCAACCACCGCAAACAAACTGTCGGCACGCTGCTCACAACCGAAAAGCATTCCGTAAAAACGCATCCATTCTGCACGAGCCAACGGCGTCGCCTCCATATACTCCGCACATTCTATCAGCGGAATATCGATATCCTCTACTTTTCCATAACCACCGCTATTCTCAAAGGGCGACAGGAAAATAGCATCAGGATGCTGGTCTATGATTTTCTCAATGACCGGACTCATGGCATCACCACAGTCCGTGATGCGACCTTTCTCCACCTGTTCGTGGATAAAGGGAATTTTGATATATTTCAAGTCTGCCACACCAGCTATCTTGTCCTCTTCATGCAACATCTGCAACAAAGCACAATGTACCGTTGTGAACACCACACTGCGCTTCAACGGAGTACGGATAACGGTTCCTTCGGGAAGAGGTTGCGACACATTCGCATCCGATGGCACCAAAACATAACGGTGCAACACCTTGCCTTCTCTCCAAGGGTTCTGCAGGGTTACTTCGGTATATCCGTCGTGGCGCACCACCGTCAGTTTTCGTGCATACTTGAAAGCAACGGTGTCACCACCGTCCTGTTGTGCAGCAGTTTGTCTGCCACAAGACGATAGCAACACCGTTGTGAGTATTATTAAAAAGAGTTTGTGCATTTATTAGAATACTACAGCTACGTCGTCGTAAGCAAAGTAAGCAGGAGTGCTCAAGCCCCATGCATTAACGCATGAACCTTCCATGTCAAACTCCACCTTCTGAACTTTACCCAGACCGGTCAGGTCAAACTTGGTCCACTCTGTTACGAACTTACCATCCTTAGCCAGATAGAACTCAGCAACGCCAGTGGCATTACCCTGCTTGTCGTAGCCCTTAGCCACAATCTTAAACCAGTCCTCATCCTTCTTGAAAGTAGTATATGGATTGGTCATGTCGTTCAATGCATAGCTAGTGTTGATTACATACATGTGGTCAATCACGTGCTCCTCGCCATTAGCAAAATAGAGTGTTGGCAGTGGAGCGCCAGGATATGATGCATAACCATTGTGAACACAGAAGTTCTTAGAACCGTTATGACCTCCTGCTGCAGGAATTTCCAACTGCTGCGAGTAGCTGGCCTTTGTGTAATCCTCGCTGACATAGTTTGAAACAGCATGTCCGCCACCCCAGTAAGCCTTGTCCATATAACCATTGCAAAGCTCATGAGCCAGGTAGGTGTTGTTCAAGTCTGCCCACTGATAGATAGTTGCTTCGTCATCCTCTGGATAGAGCAATGCACCACCATACTGGGGATTGTCAATCAGTGAAGTCCAGCTCTGCTGGCCGATGTAGTTCTTACCAGCTTTCCAGTCTGAATCCTCGAAGGTCAACACACGAATCTGGCCAGTAGGAGTGCCTGGGTTGTCAACTTCAGAACAAGATGTGAATGCTGCCATGGTTACGAATGCGGCAGCGACAAAAAACAGTTGTTTTTTCATAATGATAGTATTTTAATGAATTAAATAAAAAAGTTTATTTGATAATGTATTTCTTTCCGTTCTTGATATAAAGACCTTTACCTGGAGCCTTTATCTTCCTGCCTTGCAGGTCGTAGAACTCACCATCAGTCGTTGTCTCTTTCTTTATACTTTCCACACCAGCCAGTGCATCTTTTATTCTTTGGATAGAAGTATCCAAATGCAGGTCTTCGGCACCCATAATCTCTGTTGATGTTTCGCCTATCCATCCGCAATCCTGGTTAATTCCAGTATAAACACGGATAAAGTCAACGAAATCTATTTCCACAGGAGTACGACTCACTACCTCAACGGCATTGTCGAAATCAAAGCTGGAAGCATCTTGGTCCGCATTCGGTTTGTTATCAACATAGCCCCATGCCAACGATTTCAGCAACCAATTCTCCTGAGTATAGCTTCCAGTATTTGTGGCGTTTCGTGGCAACAGCGTCTGCTCTCCAAAAGTTATCTGGTTTTCGCTAACCCATTGAGGATAATATGTCTGTTCGTGAAATCTGTTCTTATGCATATAGCCAGCGCCACCCCTATTATCTTCCCAAGGAATATACTTTTCTATCGTGATATCTTTGCTGATTTCACTCGTCTTTCCGTCATATTCTTCTGTGATGGGTCGTGAATAAGTGATGCTGTAACCATAAACCACCTTGCCCACACTGTCCACATCGGCACTGCCTTTCAGTTCATACCACGGATCGTCAGGAAGCCCATTATTATTCACGTCCTTTGACACCATGACTATTCCTGGCTCACTATTGTTTTCGAAAGTACAATTTCCCAGAATCAACACATCTTTTTGTCCTTTTACATTCGCGATGGAATGGTCGAAGTGGAAAGTGATGTAACCGCCATAACCGCCCAGACAAACCATGTCCCTCTGATTATTGGCCAGATATTCTGTGCACTTCTGCGCCATTTTATTTGCATCATCGCCTTCCTCATACGGCGGCATGGTATTTATAAATTGCCCAGGTGCTGGCACATACTCATCCACCACCTTGATATATTTCGAGTGATCTGTCACATCGTCCATGCGTTGAGCCTCAGCAGTCAACGTGCCCATCAGGGCTAATATCATCAATATCTTTTTCATCATTTCTTGGGTTTCGTTAAAAATACGGCGTGGGCAGGAATATCTCCCGTTCGCACCTTATAGTCGAATGTGCCGTCTTTCTTGAAGTGCAGCAAGTCACCACTCGACACGTAGTTCTTCGCATCCATCAGGTAGAAGTCGCGCTCATTCGGATTGACGATGATGCCGTAAGGTTGAATCATGGCATCCGCCTCCGGCGCTGTTGTCAAGCGGTTGTTCGTCACCTCGTGCGTCGTCACATCAATAATGCCCAGTGTCCGCTCGTTCTTCATTGTGTTATAGTTGAACTGCACACCGATGAAATACAACGAGTCGCCTACGATACATATATCTGATATAGGCACATCAATCCTTCCCATTTTGTGCATCTGTCCGTTGACATCCCGCTGCAACCAGCACAGATGCGAGGGTTCCTCATAATAGTCGCCTCGCGAACTAACCCACAACTGTCCGTATTGGTCGGCTCTGCAACGATGCAAGTTTACGGCCACATCTATCTTCCGTTCCTCCGTAAACGTCTTCAGGTCAATCACGCTAACGGTGTGGTCGTAATCAGGCACCATATAACCGCCACTATTCGCCACATACAGCTTATCGTCGATTACCGCCATTTCCTCTGGCTGATAACCCACCGTCACCTTTGCCACCGTCTGCAGTGTCAGCGTGTCTATCTTGTACACCTCGCCCAACGGAGCATCCTGACTTACACTCACTGGTCCAACGTACGAACTGACATAGGCATAGCCCTTGTGGAAAGTCACATAGCGACAATTAGGCACGTCTATTTTTCCTATCTTCACGGCATCACTCGCCCTCAGCACCTCCACCTTGTTCGAGCAGTTGATGACCAGCCACAACCGCGAACCGTATATCTTCGCATCGTTGCCTACATCGCCTAGTTCCTTCACCTCACTAGGATTGCGCTCTGCATAGATGTTACGCAGATAGTGAGCTGTCTCGCCCGAAAGGTCAAGATAGTCCAACGTACATTTGTTCGAACCCATGTTACCCTCGTTCAGCACATACATGCCGAGCACATCCGTTGGTTCGGTCTTGATGCCGATGTCCTCGTCTTCCATATAGACGATATAGTCGTCCGTCCGACAACCGACGATGCTCAACAACAGGGCTATATATATAATAAGGTGTCGCTTCATATCTTCACGTCTAATGTTATACCGTAGTTGCGCTTAGGCATCGGATAGTTCAATATCACGTCGTAGTCTTGCGAGAACAGGTTGTTCACCTCCAGCATCACTCTAAACGCTAAACTCTTAACGCTAAACTGTCGCGATAGCGACAAGTCGCTCGTATACCACGGCTGCATGTAGTTATACTTGATGTTCTCCTGCTGGTTATATCGTTCGCCCGCATAGATAAACGAGTAGTTCAAGTCCCAGTTGTGATACTGCACGTTCAGGATAGCCGAACCGGAATGCCAAGGAATGTAAGGTATCTGGTGCTTGTAGAAAGCATCCTGCGGATTCGTCACATCCCTTGCATCCTGATAGGTGTATTGCAGCCTGCCCGTTACCAACAGTCCTCTCACTGGAACCATGGTCAGTTCCGTTTCCACGTCTATTCCCTTGATGTGCACCTTACCCAGATTCAGCATCGTCCATCGGAACTGCTGTCCTTTCGGATAAGCCACTATCTTGTCGTGTACCGTATTGTAATATGCATCTGCCTGCAAGTGGAAATAGCGCACCAATCCACTATCCCACTGATGATCGTAACTCAGTCCGCCATTATACTGAAGGGCTGTTTCCGGTTCCAACTGCGCATTGCCGATATCCGTATAATAAAGGTCGTTGAACGTAGGCATGCGGAAGCTTTTCTTGGCATACAGACGAACGGAGAGTTCGCGCGATGCAAACGGATAGATGTTCATAAACAGGGCGGGCGTATATTCCACCTTCGACTCAGGCGACAGAGCATACTTCACATGGTCTTTCACCGTCGTCATCAGCACTGAGCCCTGCACTTTCATCCAGTCCAGGTTCAAGGCCGTTGCCAGCGACACGTAGTTGCTGAATCTGTGGGGATACACAAACTGGCGCATGTCAGCATCCAACTTGTTCCAACGGAAGTCGTAGCTCAGCGAGGCACTCCATTCAGGCAAAATGTTATAGACATTCGACGTCGAGAAATAAAACTCCTGCTGCTTATAGGTGTTGTCCACCTGCAACTGACTCGGGTCCCTGTTCACATAGCGGGTGTTGTAATAGGCATACTTGGCCACAGCCTGCGTGGTAAACTTCTCGCCAATGCTCTTTTGGAAACGGGCTTGCGTAAAGGTGTTATGGTCCCACTGTCGCTCGCCCCTGCGCCACACGTTGTTCACGATGGCACCAGGAATGCCTCGCTCCGAGTGATACGTATATACCTTAAATTTCCAGAAGCCTTCATTGATCATTCCATGCAGATTGCCTTCCGCCCTCACTGCCCAGATATCACCATTCTGGCGAGTGGCCGTCGTGTCGTAAGCCACCGAACCGTCTTGTTTCTTGCGAAGATAGCGGAACTTATATTTTCCACTGGCTGTCAGCACCTCAGCCGAAAGCGACGAAGACACCCGTTGACTCAATCGTTGTTCCCAAAGTGCTGAGAAACGGAACAAATCGCTCGACCCATATTTCGCCTTGAACCGCAGGTTATAGTTCTTGCCTTCCTCAAAGCGGGGAGCTCGCGTGCGGATATAGATGGCTCCTGCATGTCCAAAGTCACTGGCTGGTTGCAGAATGGCACTCTTCTGTCCGTTGAACAACGTGATTTCCTCCACATTGTCCAACGAGAATTGTCCCAAGTCTATCTGTCCGTTCTGCGCATTGCCCAGTTCCACACCATCGTAACTGATGCCCAGATGGTTCGTACCCATCGAACGGATGTTCACCGTCTTGATACCGCCTACACCACCATAGTCTTTCAGTTGCAGACCCGAGAAATAGCGCAGGGCGTCAGCCACCGAGTTCGACGATAGCTTCTCCAATTGTTCGCCCGTCAGTGTCTGCGACGGAATCACCTCTTTATGGTTATAGCGCGACGTAACAACAACCTCATCCACGTGCTGGATGCTGTCAAAACGACTGCGTTGGGGCTGCTGAGCATAGGCAAATGAGAAATGAGAAATGAAAGAAATGAGAAATGCAAATGAAGAAATGAAGAAATGTGCTACACGAAGCTTCTCGCGTAGCGATCTCCAAAGAAAAGAACACAGCGACATGCCATTGTCAATTATTTCATTTCTCATTTCTCACTTCTCATTTCTCATTTAAAAAGGTGGGGAGATTCGTGTCTCACGACATAAGTCTCCCCGAGACTTAATATAATAATACACGTATTCGCACCTTCGACCTAACCCCAGAGGTCTGAAAAGTGCATTGATGCAAGAGGAGGTCTTCTGACTTACAGTCCGGTAGCAAGCGTCTTCCCAAAAATATCAGTGACTTTAGTGCTTACACCGCTAATGACCGCTTACAGCTGCGGGACAGTTGAGGATTCTCACCCCATTCCCTTACCTAATGCGAGTGCAAAGGTAGTGTAAATTAAGGAAAACGCAAAATAAAAAACAACTTTTTTGTTTCTAAAAGGATTATCTAAGCATTCTATAGGCTACAAAGGCGATGTCAGCATAACAATAAAGACAAGTACTATGTGTCTTGATGACATCGGTGTGGAAATGGCGTTCATGCTGAATCTTCTTGATTTGTTGGAAAGATGCTGTAAAAGAACGGTTATAGGCTGTTGCAAGAAAACACACCTGTTCCTTCTCGGACAATTGTTCGAGCTGTGGATGGCGTTGTTGCAAAAGGCGGATGAAGATTGCCAGATAACGACATTGTCCCTGCATATTGCTGAGTCGTCGGATGCGCGATCGCCGGGCCTCGTTGTTTTGTTGCAGATTAAACACAAAACCATATTCTTTCGACAATGAGGAGCGGTTCCATTCCTGTTCTATCTCTTCCGCAAACGAGGGCTTCATCTGGAAACGACCTATGGAGAAGTTAGCCCCATCTGTGCCCTTGCTGACGTACAATCCATTAACCGCAGCACGTTCTATCTCATCTTGCCACATGGAATAGCGGATAAGTTCGGGGAAGACAATCGCCACTGCCAACCGAGGGTCGACGTCAAATTGCTCAAACTCCCTACTCCATTCGTCGTGATGCTCCTTCACATAGTTTATTGCAGATGTCCAGTCGTTTCCAAATACCTTTGGGTAATTGGCTGAAAAAACTGTGGCGCTACTCATCACAAGCAGCAGCCACAGTATATACATATGTTTCACTCTTATCATCTTATAGTTTATACGTACACTTCACTATCTTGCTTCCGTCTATGATAATCCATTCCAAGCGGTCTGGATAGGCTGTAAAAGCAACCGGTGCATAGTTTGTCATACCATTGATGATGATTTCGCCCGTTTTACTATACTCCACCTTACGCTTTCCGCTACGGCTCTTGAAAACACCGTAAGGCGGAGTTTTACCCATATTGGCACCCTTCTTTTGACGAGCATCAGCCTTTTTATTAATTTCTTGCAGTTCGTTCTCGTTAATCTTACGGAACTTACCTCGTTCTACAACGGCATACTCATTCGTATCATCGTTCCAAGCCAGCAGAGGCCAGTCGGAACCAGGAGTCTTGAAGTCGCTGACATCTCCGATATATCCGCGACACTCCCAGGAACCGAACTGCCAGCCTTTCTGCAATTCATAGATTGTCTCCTTGCAGACAGGCGACGCCTCCAGTTCCGGCAGTTCGTCGTAAGCATCGTCCAATAAGTTAGCAGCCATGATAACAGCATTGAGGTCTGTGCGTGCAACAGCACATGCTGGCAAGTCACCTTTCTGCACCACCTCTCGTGACAGACGAGCAAACTCAGCAGCAAACTTCTTGCTCTCCTGAATCTGGCGCTGCAACGAAGCACGATACTCTTGGGCTGCTTCCAAGCGATAATTGTAGAGCAATTCATCGGCCTCAGCATACAAAGCATCGATCTTGGCAGCATCGTTGGTGGCACATATCTGGTTATATAGTTTCTGCAATTTTCCTTCATACTTACGGGCAATGCCGTCGTAGCTGTGCTTAGCCTCGTTCTCCATCATCTTCACATGATCCACCATCAGCTGTCCTATCTGGGTCTCGTAAGTATTTATGCCACCTGTCATTTGCTGTACTTGTTTGCTGAAATTACTTGCGTTTTGTCCCATATCCATCATCTTCTGCACAAATTCAGGATGAGCCTTGATATATGCCTGTTGCTCTTTCTCGCTCATCTTCTCAAAGCGTTCCATCTCGTTCATGTCTACGTTGCCTCCCATGATTTTCATCATTATCTTTTGCTGTATGGGCTCTTTCTTTGATTCCGGAGCATTCTCGTCGTTCAGAATGGCCATCTCTTCTTTTGTCAGTCCGAACAAATCCTGAATTTTGTTCTCCCATTTATTGCGCAGTGCCTCCATATCAGCGTCAGAGCATTCACGGGCGGCTGCTTGTAACTGTTCGGCACGTGCCACCACAGCAGCAATCTTCAAAGTGTAGGCGTCACGCTCTTCCATCGTGCTTCGCGCCATCTTCTCGGCTGAGGGCAACGGAGGCAGTTCGCGCATCAAAGCTTGGGCAGAGGATGCAGAACTTGGAGTAACAGTGCCGTCCCATACGATGGTCGATGTCTTGCGCTTGGGCACGATGTCACTACCCTGCGCTACTGTTATCTTTGGAGAACTGGACGACTCGTTGCTGTCGCCGTCGTCGTCGCGACTGCTGCGCTTACTCTTTGCGGCCTTTGAGGAAGAATCACTATCACCCAGCAGACCGTCCATCTCGCTGTCAACGGTCTTGTCTACTTTATCTTCTATTTTCTTTTCTACTTTTTCCTTGACCTTATCCTTCAACTTTTTCAGGAAACCCTGAGCATTCGCATCAACGGAACTGAGCAGCATCACAGCTGCCATCATCATCATGATTTTCTTCATAGCACCTATACCTTATTTATTTTTTAATGAATTCCACACGACGGTTCTGAGCTCGGCCTGCCTCGGTCTTGTTGTCGGCAACAGGTTCGTGAGAACCCTTGCCTACAGCACGCAGATTGAAAGCATCGACACCCAGACTCTCCAATGCCTTCACGACAGACTCGGCGCGCTGCTGACTGAGCGGGTCGTTAATCTTGTCAGAGCCCTGGTTGTCCGTATGTCCCTGCACTTCGAAACGGGCCGTTGGATTCTTCTTCATGTAGTCGGCCACTTTCTGAATCTCAGCCATTGACTCTGGCAACAAGTCGGCCTTACCTGTCTTGAACAAAATGTTGTTGGTAACAAACTTACCTGTCTCAGCAATCGCCTTCTCAACGGCAGTCATGCTTTGAGCATTGCGGTCGTAAAGAGCAACGGCACCTTTGGCCAAAACGACATTGCGGATAAATGTCAGGTCGTGATAATCACCAGGAACCTCGAAACAGAACCATGTGGGCTGCTGAACTCTTGGCAGATTGACAACACGATTACCATCAAAGTAAACCTTCAACGCACGCTTATTGAACGATAATGCCACATGATGCCATCCCTGCGTAAATTTATAATTGAAGCCACCAGATTTCGTTTCTCCCCAACTTCCATTATTATAATCATACCCGTGATCGGATCCATCACAGACATTATGCTTCAATGTGAAGGCATTGTCGCTGGGAGATAATGGATTCGCTGAACGATCGTCCTTATTGGCTAGGCAAAGTTTGATGTCGTTAAGACCTATATCCTCCCTTCTGTTCCAATAATAAAAGTCGTACTCAATGGTAAATTCCTCAGGCAGATAAGCACCTTTCTCCTTAATCAACGGAGTAATGATACCACCATTAGTAACCTCTATAGCCTTCTTGCCACCAAGCGTTTTTACTTCTGCAGAACCTTCTATCAAGTCCCATTTAGATGGAAACTCACCAACTTGCTCGGCAGTAACATCATCTTGGAACATCACTACAGAGCCACGCTTGAAATCGCTTGATGTTGCGGCAGTCGGAGCATCCTCCTTAGGCTCACTTCCCCAATGGTCGTCAACATCCTGCTGATTTGCTTTCTTTGTTTCAGACTTCTTTCCATCGCCCAGCAAGTCATCAACCTCGCTGTCAACCACTTTATCAACCTTATTCTCAATTTTGTTCTCCACTTTTTCCTTCACCTTATCCTTAAGTTTCTTCAGAAAACCTTGGGCATCGGCTCCCATGCTTATTGCAAAGAGCAAAGCAAAGGCAATTTGTAATCGTTTCATGTTCATAGTTGTAGTAATTTTAAAAACTTTCCTCCAAATTTAGGCATTTTATCACTAAACTATGCCACCCAAAAGGGTGGAATTATAACAAATGGTTTAAAATTCCCCCCAAAAGGGTGGAATTTGTGGAAAGATTTGACTATCTTTGCACTCATCATGAACATACGGAAAACGTTAACCATCTTGCTATTAACGGTCTGCCTCTACGGCAAGGCCTATAATGATTATCGAAATGCCAAAGTGGACTCGCTGGAGGCATTGCTGAAAAGCGCAAATCCCCCCAAAGGTGATGACTTGCTGCGAGCTTACGACGAACTGATGCGTGGTTGGTTGCCCTTTGACAGTGCGAAGACTGTTGATTATGGAAAGAAAGCACTGGCGTTGAGCTATAAGCGCAACGGACTGAGAGTCCGTCAGGACATTCTGCGCCGATTTGGCCTGATGCACTATGCCCGCGAAGAATTCGACGAAGCCTTGCGCTATTTCAACTGGGCACTGGCTATCGTGGACAGCATGTCGCACGACAAGCGCTACACACAAGAGAACATCGACGATTGCTACTCCTGTCTGTATGGTGCCATCGGCAACGTCTATAATCTGCAGGACAAACACAACCTCGCCATCCACTATTACCAATTGGCACTGCCCATTTTCGAAAAGTATAACTGGTTGGAGAGTCAGACCATACTCTATCATAATATCGGCGAGCTCTACCTGACAATGGGAAACCTGCAGGAGGCTGAACGCAACTACCAGATGGCTTTGAAGAAGAGCGAAGCGTCAGGCGACTCGCTGATGATGGCATTGGGGCGAAAAGGACTCATCAAGATATACAAGGACCAGGACGATTACGAAAAGGCACGGCGCACAGCAGAGAAATGCTATGCTTACTACCACGCCCATCGGTCGGAAGAGAAGGAAGACTATCCAGTGGTGCTGGCTTCGATGGTTCGCCTGAACTTGATGAAAGGACATGAGAATCTTCCCTTGGCCAAGACATATGCGAAGAAAGCACTATCGCTGGCCGACAGTCTGCGGTTTGAAAACCAAAGCGACGTCTATGCCGCCTGTGCTGAGCTGGCAATGGCCGAGCACCAGTGGCAACAAGCCCTCAACTATGCTCTGCACACCATTCATCCTGACTCGTTGGCAACCTCTGCTGATGCCAGTTGCTATCGACTCTTGGCTGAAATCTACACACAACTGGGGCAAAAGGACAAGGCCTGCCTATATATTAATAAGATGTATGAGGTGTTGAACCGCTATGCCACAGATCATTATCAAAGCGGACTCTCGCAGATGCAGGTGCTGTACGATACGGAGAAAAAGGAGGCACAGATTGCCGCCCTCGACAAAGAGCGTACACTCTATCGCTGGCTGTTGCTTGCTGCAGGATTCGCAATCGTCGCATTAGTGGCCGGATGCATTCTAATCGTTATTATGCACCAACGCAAAAAAGCACTGTTGGCAGCAAAAGTAGCACTGAAGACGGAAAGCAAGGAGCGTCACATCCTGGCTCGCGACCTGCACGACTCGTTAGGCGGCATGTTGTCGCTGCTTCGACTGAAACTGGAGACTAAAGAGGACGGGGCGATGCATCTGCTGGATGACACCATTGTGGAACTGCGTCGCGTATCGCACCATCTGATGCCTGAGGAATTGTTGCGCAGCGGATTGACATCAGCCCTGCGCGACTTCTCCATCAGTATTCCAGGCGCACGGTTCCAGTCAACAGGACAAGCAGATATGAGCAAGGAACAGGAATTGGTACTTTACCGTTGTGCTTACGAATTAGTGAACAATGCACTAAAACATTCCAAAGCCAGCCATATTGACATACAACTGATGATGGAACAAAAGCAGGCAACACTGACTGTGAGCGACAACGGACAAGGACTGCCCCAGACCTCTCACCAAGGGATGGGACTGCAGAACATACGCGAGCGCATAGAACCCTACCATGGAGAACTGCGCATCATTACCAACGAAGGACAAGGAACAGAAATAAACGTGACACTGCCACTATGAAGAAATACCGCATTGATGTCTTTATTGCAGACGACCACACCATGCTGAACGAAGGACTGACAGAGGCCATTAACCGAAGTGAAACGGTCTACGTCAGTCGCACATTCACGACACTGGCCAAGTGTAAAGCAGCTTTGTTGGAGCATCATCCTGACGTATTGTTGCTCGACATATCAATGCCCGACGGTGATGGAACAGTCTTTTGCAAATGGGTGCAGGAGAAATATCCAAAAATCAAGATATTAGCGCTCACCATCCACGATGAGTATGCCGTCATCCAACGATTATTGGATAGTGGTGTGAATGGCTACATACTAAAAAGTTCGCCTATCGACGAACTTCTCTGTGCCATCGTCGCAGTCTACCAAGGCAAACAATATATCAGTGCGGAAGTGGAGGAAATCATCCGTCAAGGCAGTGCAAGCGCCGTTATTCTGACGCCTGTAGAACGGAACGTCCTGCAGTTGATATGTGAGGGGCAGGCAAATTCAGAGATTGCCGAGCACCTGAACCTCAGCATTGAAACGGTCAACTGGTATCGCAAGCGCCTGTTGGCAAAATACGGGGTCAAGAAAACCGTCCAGTTAGTCAGTCTCGTACTCAAAGAGGGAATCTTATAATCACTCCATTAATATTTTCACGATACGCTCCGCTGTTCGGCCGTCCCATCGGTCGGGCAACTGGGCCTGTTTCCATTCTCCTTGATTCAGTTGCTGCATGGCTTCGCGCAGTTTTCCGGCATCTTCGCCCACCAGCACGTTCGTACCCAGCTTCACCGTTTCCTGGTGTTCCGTATAGCTGTTCAGCGTGATGCATGGCACATTGTTGAACGTAGCCTCCTCAGCCACATTGCCTGAGTCGGTGATGATGCCCTTGGCATGAGCAGTCAGCCAACCGAACTGCAGATACGACAGCGGTTCCACCACCTGTATGCCTCCATGTCGTTCTACTATTTCCTTGGCCTTGCCTCTCAACGGAGCAATCACCGTTCTGCCACCTGCTGTTTCCACGATTGCGTCCAGCATGCGGTTCAGGTTTTCCTCGTCGGCAATCAGTGCCTTGCGGTTCAGCGTGAACACCAGATAGTCGTCCGTCGTTACACATGCAGGTTTCGTCCATCGTTGGTGGTTCGCTCTCAACGAGTCCATCAGAATGTTTCCCACCATATATATTTTATGCATCTCGGCTCCTTCGCGCGTTACCACACTGCTCGAACCGATGCCTGCCGTAAACAGCAGGTCGGACAATCCGTCAATCACCAAGCGGTTAATCTCCTTAGGCATGTTGATGTCAAACGAGCGCGTGCCTGCCACTAGGTGAGCCAGGCGCAATCCGTGCTTCTTCGTCACAATCGCTGCCGCCATCGTCGAGGCCAAGTCGTCCACCACAATCACGGTGTTCGTGTCGTGCTGGTTCAGATAGCGATCAAACTCGCTCATCACCTTGCCCGTCAGCTCGTTCAGGTTCTCACAATCCACGCCTAAGAACACGTCAGGGCGTGGCATCTGCAGGTCGCTGAACAGGCTTTCTTCCAACGTCGGGTCGTCTTCCCTACCCGCATACACCAATTCATAGCAGCAACCTTCCGTCTGCTGAATGGCTCTAATCAGCGGAGCCACTTTCACGAAGTTGGGTCGTGCACCCGTAAATATACAAATATGTTTCATCACTCAAAATTCTTTGACCAAGGTCGAGTCCTCATTTCTCATTCCTCATTCCTCATTTCTCATTTCAAAAGCTCTTCCTATCAGTCTTTCGTATGCTGGCGAATCCTTGCTGATGGTGAAGTCATAGTACATATTCTCCTCGTCAAACGTCAGAAAATGTTGCTTGCCCTGAAACTCGTCCTTCGATGTCTCCCAGAGAATGTTTACATAGGATGCCTCTTCGTCCTTCACCTCGGGAGTTCTCAGCAGACAGTTCTCGAAAAGGTAGCTCAGCACGCCAAAACTATCTTTATCACTCTTGTCACTCACCACCACATTGTCCTCGTAGCCTGTCACCAACGTATTCCTGCAATTCAGCGTCATATCGCGTTTTGTAGGTCCGTAGTGCAATGCAGATCCCCTGCCACCGACCAGCGGATAGAACTGGGCTAGCGTGCAATGGTCAACAACGGCTTCGCATCCTTGGAGCAACAGACAGTCTCTCTCGGCATTCGACAACTGTACATAGTCGAGCACCACATTGGAATCATGGGCATTAAGGGCATAACCTCTGCAATTATGTATCACGCTGTTAGTCAGCACTACCTGCGTGCTGTCTGCCCAAATGCCATCCCAGGCATTGCGCACCTCGGTGTTTGTCAACCAACAGCCCGTGGCATTGCAGAGAATATCAATGCCTATCCACTGGCCACTGACACGGTCGTAGGGCAAATTGTCGAACATGTGGTCCAGACGGTCGCCTCGCAACAGACAGTTGTCAGCCACCAACCTTCCCTCTACTAATATGCCGGCCGCGCTGTGGAAGAAGAGTTGCGTATTCCTCAGTGTCAGCGTGGCATCTTTGGCTATGTGAATGCCATCGCCATAAATCACCAGCGGTTTCTCTGACTCGATGGTCATGTCCTCCGTCACCTCCAGATTGGTCACCTTCTCTGCATCCCAACTATAGGTTCGCAGGTTCACCTTCTGCACCGTTCCACTCTCCAGCGTCAGCATCAGGTTGTCTTCCACCAACTTGGGGTCCAGACTATGTGTGTCGTACGAGGTGATCTCTACGAACACCCTCAGGCTGTCGCCCTTGCGCACCTCAAAGTTCCGTCCCACAGGATTCAGGAACGTACCGTCCACATTCACACGGAATCCCGTCTGATTACCATTCTCCAGACGCGCTTCCGTGATGCGCAATCCGTCATTGGAGTTGTTATGTACCCAGAAAGTATATGTGACTGAGGGCACCTGCGAAAACAGCGTGTCCAATCGGATAGTATCACTGGAGAACGACAGGCGTTGGCTGGGGTCTTTCGTAAACGAATCGTTGTCCGAACAGGCCGTCAGCAGCACAGCTACCGTTGCTATTAAAAAGAAAAGCCGCTTTATCATACAATGATAAAAACGGCCTTTTTCTCGATTTATTGCCTAGATTCTCCAGAATATCTGGATTGTCAGGCTTACTTAAAATATCTCTTCAGCAGTCCAGCAAAGCCTGCTCCGTGACGGGCCTCGTCCTTAGCCATCTCGTGAACGGTGTCGTGAATAGCGTCGAAACCAGCAGCCTTGGCGTTCTTGGCAATGCGGAACTTATCCTCGCATGCACCAGCCTCAGCAGCAGCGCGCTTCTCCAGATTGGTCTTGGTATCCCAAACGCACTCGCCCAAGAGCTCAGCAAACTTTGATGCGTGGTCGGCCTCCTCGAAAGCATAGCGTTTGAAAGCCTCGGCAATCTCGGGATAGCCCTCACGATCAGCCTGGCGAGACATTGCCAGATACATGCCAACCTCGCCACACTCACCATTGAAATGGTTGCGCAGGTCTTCAATCATCTCCTGGCTGACACCCTCGGGCTTGCCATCACCAATGCGGTGAACGGTTGCATAGGTGGTCTCGCCATCGTCCTTCAGTTCAGAGAACTTGGAGGCAGGAGCCTTACAGATTGGACACTTCTCGGGAGCAGCATCGCCTTCGTAGATGTAACCACAAACGGCGCAAATAAACTTTTTCTTCATAACTCAGTATTTGTTTAATTAGTATAAAAATGAATTTCTTTCGCAAAGATAAGGAGAAAAATCCTATCCTCCAACTTTTTCTGTGGCATTTTTCACAACTTATACATTTTCTAATCAATTTTCTCGCAGAGAAGCTTGATTTCCGGAAATTGCGTCCAGTCCTCATTATCGTGCGGACAAAGCGTCTGCATGCCCAAAGCCTGTGCGGTCCTGATGTTCACCTCGCCATCATCTACAAACAGCGTCTCTTCGGGCGTGGCCTGCTGACCTTCCAGCATCATGCGGAAAATCTTCTCGTTGGGTTTCATCACGCCACACTCGAAACTCAGATACATCTTATCGAAATAATAGCTGAGCGGATGCCCCTTGCCGTCAAACGCAGGACTGTCGGCCCACATCATCATAAACGGATTCGTGTTCGACAACAAACACACCTTATAGCCATTCTCCCTCAAGCGCATGATGCAGTCCAGATTGCGTTGCGGCACATAGTCAGCATAGCCATGCCAAGCCTCGTAACACTCCTGCATGCTCACTTCCCTACCCGTCATTCTGCACATCTCGGCTCTAAACTCCTCCTTCGTGATGCGCCCGGCCTCCAAGTCGGCAAACACGCCCTTCTGCACAAAAGCATCCAGTCGCTGTCTGGCGTCCTTCAGTCCAATCCTTTCGAACCCCTTGATACCTCCTTCCAGACTCAGCGCCAGCACTACGCCGCCCAAGTCAAACGCTATATTCTTAATCTTCTTCGGTTCCACCTTATTATATATATAGTTCCGCTGCAAAGATATGAAAAATAGGTGAGACTTAAAAGCATTTGCATCTTTTTATTCTCACTTCCTATGATTAAAAAGGAAATCATACGCCAGGATCCAAGGGGACTGGTACCTGTCTCATACTATACCCTTAAACAGTGGAACTTCTATCTCTGGGGCAACGACTTCCTGAAATCGCACCCGCGCATCATCATCGGCATCGATTTCGCCATGTAATTCACTCGATTTGCACCTATAGGTCAAAGAATAAGTGAGCAAAAGGCCAATGTCTGCGCCAAAGTCGCATAATAACCAACTCTTTAACCCGAATTAAAATTTTTGCTTTTAAGCACGTTATTTCAAAAAAACTTCGTATATTTGCAGATGAAAACAAAAACATAGAAGATATCGACAATGCCTAAAATATTATTGTATATTACGGCTAAAAAGAAGTAAAAGCTATGTATAAGAAAGAAGGATATTGGGATGTGAAGCCCAAGATTAAAAGGCTTTCTTTCCCCAAGCGAGGAAAGTTTCAGGTTGATTTGCAGGACGGACGTTCTGTCGTGATGCCTATATCTGCATTCCCTTCGCTGAAAAAAGTACCTGTAAAGGAGCGCGACAATTGGTATCTGATGGGTGGCGGAGTAACTTGGGACTCCTGCCCTGAAGTTATTCATATTGAGCAGATTCTGGGCAATTATCAGAACTATGCCCACGAAATGGCATAAGATATATAATGTAGAACCCTAAAAACAGAAATGCCTATGGGCTAGGAAATATCCACTTTTAGATTCTGGTCACAGGGTGACAGGCACGGTGTGACGTTCCAGAATCCCCCGAGAGGATCTGAAAGAATTGGTGTGTATGCCCTTAGAGGAATGTGATCAGATTTTGGATATTGACACTGACGGCTGCAAGTCAGTCAGTGTCTGCCCTCTCCATAGGAGCAGGAATCAGACAACTCTCAAGATTAACGGGTGTATCCTTTGGCGTTATTCAGAAACTGAAAAATGATCAATAGAACCGCCCCCTTGATCTCCTGTCTGGCTATCGTAGTTTCAGTTATCGTCAGGATTGCGATGTTAGGCGCTATATGAATTGTCAGCCTGACAAGGATAAGGCAGCAGATGAGGTGCTCAATGCCTCACGTCCTTTTTTGAAAGCCGATGAGTCTGAGCGAGTGAAGGGGCAACTCTCCTATATCGTTCAGGATATGAAGGAAGAGCATCAGCAAAACAGAAGCCGCGGATTCCACAGATAATTTTGGGCCTTTATTTGCTAATTTCTGCAAATTATTGTTCCCGAATAGCCCTAATCTTCTTTTTATTATGTACTTTTGCATCAGTAATTCAGATATGTACGAGCAAGAGTTTCAAGGAGATATACTCTATATGATGCTTTATGCAGTAGTGGCAGCTTTGAATTTGGTTGCCTGCTGCTATCTGCTGTTCCGTCGGGGCAATGCCTTTGCCCCTGATATTACGTCGCCAATGCGCTTGCGTCGCTGGACTGCAGCATTCTTTGCCTTCATGACTTTGAGTCACTTGTGGTATATGCCGGGCATTTATCTAACTTCAAGCGAGGATAAGATGCTGTGCTATAGTATAGGCGCATTGCTCGATTACATGACAACTTTCCCTTTGGCGATAGTCATATTGTTCACTATGTTGCAAGACCGCAAGCGACCGCTGTGGTCTGCCTGGGTGATGATTATACCTTTAGTTATAATTATGGCGTTGAACATTGCCAACCATAGCGAAGACTTTTTACCGTTGTCAAATGCCTATCTACTATTGCTGGCCATTGGATTAATTATATATATGGCACGCGAGGTCAGAAGCTATGGACGTTGGCTCCGCGACAACTATGCCGACCTGGAGCACAAGGAGATATGGCAGAGCTTCGTTGTTCTTGCAGTCATCCTTCTAGGGTTCGGCATCTATACGTCTGAAATCGGTGGTCTGGCTAACAAATACATCGTTCAGGTGAATAACATTATATTGATTTGCTATCTCCTGTGGAGGGTAGAAACGTTAAGCGACCTGAGCACCCCTATCCAGACGGACATCGCGGAGGATGAAGATAACCCCCTCTCATTATCCATGCGCCATCGCTCGGCTTCGCCGCTTGGCTTTTCCAAGAATATTGAGCCACTATTGAAGCAGTATTGTGAGGAATCACGTCTCTATCTGCAACATGACATTAATATTTCCCGACTCGCCAGAGAGATTGGCATTAACCGCCTTTATCTCAGCCAGTATTTCTCCAGTCAGGGCATGAATTACAATGCCTATATCAACGATCTGCGAATCAATCATTTCATCTGTCTTTATCACGAAGCTGTCGCTGCTCATCGCCCTGTCATCGCCCAACAGTTGGCTTTTGAGAGTGGCTACCAAAGCTATAGCACCTTCAGAGATGCGTTCAAGCGCAAGACAGGTCAGTCGGTGACAGCCTGGATGGCAAGGCAGAAAATAGAGGTCTGAGGTAGTCCGAAAGTGACGAAATCAGCAAAAATGTGACGAAATCAGCAAGAATCACGGCTCATGACATGAGTCGTGATGTTTCTTTTAGGGGATTTTACTATATTTGTAACACTATTTAGTATTAACCCCTAGATTATTGTAATATGAGAAGAATAAAAAAATGGATGCTTGCAGCTATACTGATTTGCGGCACGACAATGGTACTTAGTTCATGCAGTAGTAAAGACAACTCGTCTTCTACAGAGCCTAAGAATGCTGGTGCACCAGACTATTCCCAAAAATCCTGTTGGCACCAAATTCCGGAAATCACCAAGGAATTCGACACGTTTTTCATCTACCCGACGGAGTACATAGGCTCAAACGAGGGCGACCCCGACTACGCCTCGCTCGACAATCCTGATATGCTGCAGGGTGCCAAAAACGACCACATATGGATGGCGAGTGCATTCGAGGAATCCACAAACCTGTTCATGCCATATTATCGACAGGCCAGTGCAATGGCTCTGAAAAGGGCTTACGACAAGACTGGCGACATTCGCGCCGCACTTGAAAGCCGCACGCCTTATGAGGACATAACTGCTGCCCTTGATTACTACTTCGAGAACTACAACAACGGACGCCCATTCATCATCGCAAGCCACAGCCAGGGTTCGGCCATCAACAGCCTCGTCATGAAGAGCTACTTCAAGGCGCGCCCTGCCTACTATAAACGCATGGTCGCCTCGTACATGATCGGCTTCTCCATCACGAAGGACTGGCTAAAGGATAACCCACACCTGAAGTGTGCGACTGGCGAGGCTGACACGGGAGTCATTGTCAGCTGGAATACTGAGGGCAAGCAGAACGTCGAGCAAAACGCCACGAATGTCGTGGTGATGCCGGGTGCTATTAGCATCAACCCGCTAAACTGGAAACTCGATGATACCTATGCGCCAGCGAGCGAGAACAAGGGTTCGCTCATCATAGACGAGAAGGCTGGTACGGTCAGCATCGGCGACATCGGTGCTGACGCACAGGTGAACCCCGAGCGTGGTGTGGTCGTGACAAATGCTAACTCTGAGCCCATTGCCTTGACTGACTTCTTTGGCCCGCAGAGCTTCCATAACGGCGACTACACGTTTTACTACAACAACATCAAGGACAACGTAGCCAAAAGAATTGCGACTTATCAAAGCTTATCAAAGTAAGGTAATCATGAATTACCACCGCTTCAGACGCTGGCAGCAGGCTGAGCCGCATTATGTCAACCGTCATCAGGATACCGTCCAGCATTGTCATAACTGCGGTACGGAGTTCCGTGATAATTTCTGTCCGCGCTGTGGCCAGCGTGCCGAGGTGGGACGCGTGGGATGGAACTCCATCCGAGAGAACATCGCCCTCCTGTGGGGACTAGACTCCCGCTCGCTCACCTATACGCTCGTCCAATTGCTAGGGCGTCCGGGCTATCTGGTGCGCGATTGACAGTCGTCATACTATTGGTACTAATAACGATGATTGTCACAATAGTGATTATTAGTTATACTTATGATTATACTCATAATAAAGCAGACTGGTACGATGTGCTTCAAGGCATCCTGATAGTTCTTACCGCCGCAACCTTGTTGACGGCTGGCATCCTCTATGTCACCCATTGCATCAACAAGCGCACTTACCGTAACAACAACAAAGAAATAATTTCAAATTTATAAAACTTCAAAGACAAACAATTATGAAAAAATTGACAATGTGGATGCTTGTCGCCATCCTAACTTGCGGCACAACAACGGTGCTCACTTCATGCACTAACAACAACGACAACCCGGTTAATCCCGACAGCGAAAAAATCAAGCCTACTGATTATTCCAATGAAGCCAACTGGCTCCAGATACCGAAAATCACCAAGGACGTCGATGCTTTCTACATCTACGGTACATCGTACATTGATGATAGTTTCAAAGAAGGTGCGCCTAATTATGCGCCGATCGACAACCAGGAAATGAGACAGCGCGCAATGGGCGAATACATGACCAATTCCAGCGTGTTCAAGGAGTCATGCAACGTGTTTATGCCATGGTACCGCCAGGTAGGTTTGAAGTATGGTGGAGAAGTTACGAAAAAGTACGGAAGTATCGAAGCTGCATTTGACGCTGAACCTTACGCCGACATCAAAGCCGCGCTCGACTACTATTTCGAGAAGTGCAACAACGGCCGTCCATTCATTATTGCGGGGCACAGCCAGGGCTCGGCTATGGTGAAGTACGTGCTGAAGAACTATTTCAAGGAGCACCCCGATTACTACAAACGCATGGTGGCTGCATACGCCATAGGCTTCTCCGTCACCAAAGATGAACTCGCTGCTAACCCGCACATGAAGTTTGCCACAGGCGAGAGCGACGCAGGTGTCATCGTCAGCTATAACACCGAGGGGCCCAAGAACGTAGAGGAGAACGCCAAGAACGTTGTGGTACTGCCAGGTGGCATCAGCATCAACCCGCTGAACTGGAAACTCGACGAGACCTACGCACCAGCCAGCATGAACAAAGGTACGTACAGGACAAAAGAGACTCCAGGCGAATATGAGATTCTGCAGCTCGATGTTGACGCACAGGTCAACCTTGCCCGCGGTGTCATCGTGACTACCACTACATTACCAGTCACCGAAGGGGCAGATTTCTTCGGACCTGCCAGCTTCCATGAGGATGACTACCAGTTCTTCTACAACAACATCAAGGAGAACGTAGCCAAGCGCATTGCAACTTATAAAAATAGTGCGAAATAAGATTCCTGACCAAGTGTAAGAAAAGGGACTCTTTTACAAAAATGAAAGAGCATGTCTGAAGAGACTGATGAAGTTGTACGCCATGATAATAAAGGAGTCGCATGCTTCGGTAGCCCAAAAGTCTTGGGAAGAGAATTTGTCGGCAGAGTTTCTGCACTTTCACGTCTCCTTTCACCAAGAAACAATCGTTATCTGCATTTTTCCTGCATTATGAGCGTTTTTTCCTGCGGATATATTATCTTTGTAGCCAAAATCAGTGGAAGGGCACCGAAGGAATACCGAGGTCATACCGAAGATATACCGAAGATATAAAGGTGCAACATCGAACCACTAAATACGCAACATTATGGCACGACAGAACAATGACGATTTACTGGGCATAGAAGGACGGGTGGGACAACTGACGGCCTACGTTCGCAACGGCAAGAAATACTGGCGCGTGGCACATAACCGCAAGACCCGCCGCCTCTCGCGCAAGCAACTGGCCATACGTGAGCGACAAAGCCACAACAATGCCCTCTGGCGGGCACTCAAGACCACTGAGCACGTCTATATGGAGGGGGGAGATAACACCACGTATAGCCACTTCATGTCCATCAACATGGAGTCGCCCGTTCCGTACTTCACGAAGCAGCAGTACCACTCGGGCCGCGCACTATTGCTGCCCAACATGATTATCAGCGACGGCCCGCTACAGTCCATCAACTACCAGCTTGGGGAGATTGACCATCCGGCCAGCTCTACCGGTCATTCCGCTATTATACCAGCCCTGATTACCGACCTCACCCCTCAGGAAGTCAAGAAGGACGAATACCTCCTCTATGTCTTCCAACAGGAGATCATCACCCCACCGGGATGGAACGATATGCCTTATCTGCGCATCACCGTGGAGACCATCACCCCTGATGACTTCACCCTCGTGCCTACAACGCTCCTGTCGCCCTACAAAAACGTTAAGGGTACACTCGCTCTGGTAGGGGAACGCTTTGCAGACCCCATGCTCGGCTTCGCCCTTATCCGCCTCAAGAAAGGCCATGCCTCCCGCCAACGCGTGGTAACCCGCTGCACCTACTACGAGCAATATACTACCGAAGAAGCCATACAAGCTGCTGCCAAGTCATACGGCGGTTTTACCAAATAGCAAAACCACCCTTGACAAGGGAGGCAACGGCTGGTGAATCTTGCCCCTATTTAAACACGTCGCTATCCTTGAGACGCTTTATGTAATGGCTCTTTACGTTACCGTCGTCATCTCGGCTCACCACCATTTCAATCTTGTCATTAGCCTTGTTGGTGGTCACGGGGAATGTATCCCTCCTGCTTCTTTCAAGCGATTTCCGTAGCGATTGTTTCCATGCCGCTATGTTCAGAAGCCTGATGTAACCCTTCACGGAATCACGCATCTCAGGCCTGTAACTGATGCGCGACGTGTCTAATTCGACCTCCATGGATTTCGGAGCGTACTCCATAAACAGCGTGTCGTCCTTAAGATTCCATTTTCCACCATAGATATATGACAGATGGATTTCGCCATTATAAAATGGATTTCCCCAATGCATTATAATCTTTATGTTGAAAGAATCATTTTCCAGGAATTCGTAATAATAGTCTCTAATTCCTTCCGCCTTGCGTTCCCATTGCCCTGTCAGGTCACGCTTGCTGACTGAGCTTCCGCTGTGCTGGCTGTTCTTGATATATTCGGCCAGTTCCTCGTCGCTGATATTCATGATGAACTTGTTGCGGTCGCTGATATTCCTCCATTTTTGGGCACATTCGCGGTAGAATCTTGTCCGGGCTGTAGAATTGTCGATATTAAACTGCACCTTGCGATCCTTCAGTTTTTCTTTCAGGAGGGCAGCGTAGTCAATCATGTAATTATTTGCTTTAGAGTCGATTTGTATCTGGTTCCATTCGTCAAAAGTAATAGGCTTAGTAAAAGTCGGACTTTTCGATATGAGGCTTTCGATTTCTTTTCTTTCACGATAGAACTTCTCCATATTATCAATGAAGGCCATGTTATCCAGATTGCTCCAGATGTCCTGGCTGCTTTTGAAGATATTCTCCTTGGCATTGTCGAAGATGGTGTGGTTGTCATTGTAGTTGGCTAGCATAAGCATCGCCAAAAGGATGGTATCCTCGGGCAATGTCGCTATCTGGTCCTGATGCGCCAGGACATATTGGACGGCATTGTTCCTTTCCTCTTCATCCTTGGCCATCTCTTCCATTTGATTGACACACACATCGATGTCGTGAATCACCATCATGGCTGTCTGTCGCTGGGTGTTTGCTTTCTCCCTACTTTCAACCAGTGCTGATGTACCGAACGTAAGTAGAATAGATATGGTGGTGCCCAGTACGCTGGTGAGGATATTTTTTCCCCATGTGCTAGGAACCTTAGGTTTGAAATGCATTGTTACCATCTTTATTTCTGATTTCCTTTCTTGTTTATAATTTTGTTAGCTTTCGTTTGTTTGCGACAAAGATAACTAATATCTTTCAAATCACAATAATCTTAACGTCTTGGAAAAGCAAGTTTTGACAATTTTTATATTTTTCGGCGAATCCCTTGATTTGCAGCGTTTGCAAAAAGTAACGGGAAATATTGGAAGTGTCGGGGGAAATCGCGATCATGGGGTCGGTTCTACTTCTATGTTGCAAACCAAATAATTGGTTCATCTTTTAGCATTGTTTAATCGTTTTATTATCGTTTTTACTTTATTTTAC
>CACZMV010000019.1:55156-57872 GCA_902782305.1 uncultured Prevotellaceae bacterium | reverse complement strand
GCGGAGAGGTTCGTCGTTGTCATTAGAACGAAACCATCTCCAGCGCATGTTCTGTGCTCGGTGGTAACTTTTCCGGTTGCAAACATAGTAACTGATCATTTATAGAGAATAAAATTTGTAATTATCGAAATATGTTATTACCTTTGCCTGTACAAAACAACATAGCAGGAATCGCATCACACCGTGCCTGGCACCGTGTGACCCAATGCAAACGAAACCTACGAAAGTTTAATAAATTGAATTATGATAAAGAAAATAATTATATTTCTAATGCTGACAAGTGTAAAACAGATACCAGTCCCCTGATTCAGTTCCCTGATTCACGGGTGGACTTCCCAAAAATCATTCCTTCTCAAAAGGAACAATGGTGTATATGTTCTTGATGAAATACTCAATGGCTTCGAGTAAAGGCTGGAGGTCGTTTTGGACGACATCCCACACGAAATCGGTGTTGATGTCGAAATAACCATGAGCAATGTGGTTGCGCATATCCTTTATCTGTCGCCATGGAATATCAGGACGTTGCATCAGTAACATTTGTTGGGTAAGGTTATCGATTTTCTTTACGCCTTCACCAATAGCCTCAATAAGCATACATGTGGCTGCAAGTGTCTTCATTCCTTCTGGAGACAAGGCATAATCGTCAGCACTCTTGATAGAGGCATTCCATTGCTGAAGCTGATGTATAGCATCACGAATTTGCTCCAGTTGGTCTTCAGCGACCATCAGTTGCCGTATAGATATCGATTCCATCTTGCTCTATTTGTTTTTTGAAGAAAGGACGAATGTGGCGATGATTCGCAATGAGGTCAAACCGCGAACGAAGCTCGCTAGCATGTGAACTCAGAATATCTATACATTCAGCTCGTGTAATCATAGCTTTATATCATTTTACGTTGCAAAGATATGGATAATAATCGAAAAAAGCAAGAAAAAGCGCTTTTTTCTTTGAATTGCAACAATCTCAATGCAAGTACTCATCGACCCCTTTTTTGGCCTAAATCGTGAGCCAAACAAAAAAGAAGCCCGTGAGGGGACTTCCATAGATAGCGATATTTTAATGAAAATGACTAAAAAATCGATGAAAGTTTGGAAGATAAAAGAAAAATGTCTATCTTTGCAACATGAAAGGAACCTATTTAGGGTAAGAGCCCCGGTTGGTCCGGCAAGCGACTTATTAAAATAGAAGCACTTTTACGCTCCGTTTAGGACAAGAGCCCCGTTTGAATCGGCAAGCGACTTGTTAAAACGGAGTTCTTTTTATTTTCGTAGTTCACCAATACCTGCATTGAAAGTATGCTCGTCAATGATTGCATAGGGTTTAAAGATATTGCCGTCTTCGAGTTTTCGCATACAAAGAAACGTTTTACAGCAAAAATCTCGCGAATAATAAGCGAAATAAGCACTTTCCATATGTTTTCCCTCTGCAACAGGACGCCATCCTATATATTCAGCCTTTTCAATATAGCCACGTATATCTTTGGCCAAAGCATTTTTGATGGCATTGAATTTATTGTTACGAACATTCTTACTAAGCACGGTTTTCAAATCGGACTTGGTGATTTCCACGTTCATCGTGATACCATTAGTAATAGTGAAATGTAACGGGTGTTCTTTTAGAGCCTCTGCCATTGCTAATACCTCATTACGTATTCGTTTACTCTCTATATAGTATTCATCTTCTGTCCTTTTCATAACTGAAATGCAAAGGTAGGGATTATTTCCGACAAAAGCAAGAAAAACTGCATTTTTCTTTGGATAGCCAGAATCTCAATTCAAGTACTCTTCGCCCCTATTATTTGTCTTAAACCTGAGACAAACAAAACAAAGGAAGTCCGTGGGGACTTCCTTTATTACTTACTTAATGCGTTTAATCAAAGCTTTAGGATTTGCTTTTGTATCCCAGATATCCATTATATGAACTGTATCCTCAACCTCATCATAGAAATAAATTAGTTTGAAGCGATGGTTCATCAGATGACATCGTCTAAAAAGGGCATCTTCCTTTTGCAACAATTCTTCTGGTGGATAAGAGACCGGATAGCGTTCGAGTCGCCATTCTATATCTAATCTTTCTTTTAGCCAACGGCGACCTGTTGACATGCCAAACTCGCTGTTAGCATTTTCGACGTAATCCCTGAATAGCTTTTTGGCATTTTCGTGCCATTCTATCTTAGCCATGGGAACTCCTCATAAAGCTGTTTAGTAAACTCCTCTGAGGAAGTCCATTTACTTGGATCCTTCAAGTCTCTTTCTGCCCAATCAAGATCGTCTATCCAATCATGTACTTTTGTAACGCCATTAACAGAAGTTGGAGCATTTCCCACTGCCTCAGCTGCAGGTTCGCAGCACATATCCATGCCCTGTTCTTCGTTAAGTTCTGGATATCTCTTTTCTTCCATAGCTATTGTAATTACAATGCAAAGGTAGGGATAAATTTCGAATAAAGCAAGAAAAAGCGATTATTATTTACTAGAAAATATATGGCCTGACGAGAGATTCGCCAGGCCATATATTATTAATAATGTGTAAATGCGTGCGATTAGAAGAAGAGGTAGCGGTTGTCTACCACATTTCAATCACGGGGTCGGTTCTATTGATCATTTTAGAGAATAATAATTGGTAGTTTTAGAATATGTTAGTATCTTTGCCTTCGTTAAGCAATATTGCCGGATATAATATGACCAGAGCGATACGGAAGAAGAGTGGAACAGGT
>CACZMV010000019.1:0-55129 GCA_902782305.1 uncultured Prevotellaceae bacterium | reverse complement strand
ACCACGGACTCAGGGAACAACGGATCTACGGAGAATGGCGGTAGCCAGAACCAGGGTGGTGGCAGCAACACCGGAGGTGGCGACTTGGGACAGAACTAGTCGATGGAAGATGTAAGATGAAGTGGAAGCGAATCATTGACATTGCGGTGAAGGTTGTAGTAGCCGCGGTCACCGCCTTTGTGACGGCCGTCTCGACGACGAGCTGTGCTGGATTCGGACCGATTGCTCTTTAGAGAGTAGGAAACTCAAGAATGGAGCCTGACCAATGGGTTAGGCTCCCTTTTTTATGTAAAACAGATACCAGTTCCCTGGTTCACGGGTGGACTTCCAAAAAATCATTCCTTCTCAAAAGGAACAATGGTGTATATGTTCTTGATGAAATACTCAATGGCTACGTATAGATATCGATTCCATCTTGCTCTATTTGTTTTTTGAAGAAAGGACGAATGTGGCGATGATTCGCAATGAGGTCAACATCGCAACCAAACCGCGAACGAAGCTCGCTAGCATGTGAACTCAGAATATCTATACATTCAGCTCGTGTAATCATAGCTTTATATCATTTTACGTTGCAAAGATATGGATTATTTTCGATAAAAGCAAGAAAAACAGCATTTTTCTTTGGATAGCAACATTCTCAATGCAAGTACTCTTCGCCCCTCTTATTTGTCTTAAACCTGAGACAAACAAAAAAAGAAGCCCGTGTGGACTTCCTTTTGTTTTTTACTTAGGTAATGCGTTTAATCAAAGCTTTGGGATTCATTCTTGTATCCCAAGCGTGCATTTTTGACAAGCTGTCGGAACATCAGTTTGGCTTCATCCTCCCACTCTATCTTAGCCATGGGAACTCCTCATAAAGCTGTTTAGTAAACTCCCAATCAAGATCGTCTATCCAATCATGTACTTTTGTAACGCCATTAACAGAAGTTGGAGCATTTCCCACTGCCTCAGCTGCAGGTTCGCAGCACATATCTATGTCCTGTTCCTCGTTAAGTTCTGGATATCTCTTTTCTTCCATAGCTATTGTAATTACGTTGCAAAGATATGGATTATTTTCGAATAAAGCAAGAAAAAGCGATTATTATTTACTAGAAAATATATGGCCTGACGAGTGATTCGCCAGGCCATATATTATTAATAATGTGTAAATGCTTGCGATTAGAAGAAGAGGTAACGGTTGTCTACCACATTAGCCTTCAGGTAAAGCTCGTTCATGAAACGGCCGGCAGCCTGCATAGCCATCTGGCGCAGCTGCTGAGCCTGCTGCTTCTCGTCGAACTTAGCACCCTCGCGCTGCTTCTTAGAGAGTACCTGGAACAGATAGGCTGCACCATTACCCTTAACAACGGCGGGGCTGAACTGACCCTGCTTAACAGCGGCAACGGCACCACTCAGAGCGGGCTCGCTGGCACCAGCAGAGGCTACGAATACAGGAGCAGAGAAGGTGATCTGACGAACGCTGTCAACAACAGCACCCTTAGCCTTAGCAGCGGCGATATCCTTCACGCCAGCCAGCTTCTCAGCAGCCTTGGCGAACTTCTTGTCGCGGATAACCTCCTGCTTAACCTGCTCCTTCACAGCACCGTCGAGGTCACGATAACCAACGGGGTGGATAGCGGTAAGACCGATAACGAGCAGGTGGTCGTTGTTGCCACACTCGTAGAGAGGAGAAACGTTGTTGTTCTTAGCATCGAAAATCCACTTCATTGCCTCACGGGTAGAACGGATGCCTGCCACGGTGTGCTCTGAGCTGTAGAGGTCCTGACGCTCCTGAACGCGGAAGCCGAACTTGGCAGCGTTCTTCTCAAGACCTTCGATGGTATTGTTCTCGCTGACATACTGGCTGAACTTGTTGTAAGCGTTAGAGTAGGTCTGCTTAGAGAAATCGATGGTGTGCTTAACAACAGCTACGTCGTACTTGGTAACGAAAGCCTTGCGAGCAGTAACCTGCAGCACGATGTTGCCCTGTGAGAACTCGAGGTTCTTCAGCTGACCAGCCTCCAGAGAGTTGAGGGACTGGATGTAAGCCTTGGTATCGGCATCGATGGTCTGAGCGCGCTCGTACATAGCAGAGGTCATCCACTGCTTAGCGCCTGTCTGACCATACTTCTTAGCGATAGCCTCGAAGTCGGCACCACCCTGCAGAGCGGTATAGATGCTATCGGCGGTCTTGCGAGCAGCCTCAGCAGTCTCACCACCTACCTGAATCTGACGATACTCAACAGAGTCGGGCATCTGAGCCTTGTTAACCAGTTTCACTACGTTGAAGGTGTTATCGTAAGCAGTCTCGAAAGGAGCTGTTACCTGACCAACGGCCATAGAGTCAACCTTAGCGGCGATGTCAGCGGGGAATGCTGAACGGGTAGCGTAGAGACCGGTGTAAGCAATCTGCGACTGAGCCTTGCGAACGGCCTCAGCGGCAATCATGCCTGCAGAAAGGTTCTGCTGAGCTTCCTTCATGGTCTGCATCAGAGCATCGCGGTCGGCCTTAGAGGCTACAACCTGGAAGTCAACATACTTGATGTCGCGGCTCTCAACATACTGCTTGAACATCTCCTTCTCTTCGTTGTATTTGTCCTTGAGGTCAGCATCAGAAACCTCAACCTCAGTATCCTTGATGGTGCTGTAAGGCAGAGCTGCCAAGAGCACGTCGCTCTCTTCGTTCTGAGCCTCGAAAGCCATCTTAGCAGATACGGGGTTGCTGAAGAGACACTGAGCCAACAACTGCTGGTACTTCTCAGCCAGCAACTGCTGACGGATGTTCTTCTCCATAAACTTCCAGTACTTGTAGATGCGATCGTACTGTTCCATCATCTGGGTATTGCCCTGTGACTGCGACTGCATCTTCTTGTAGTCGTCGAGGAACTTGGTGAGCTGGCTGGCGTCGAAACGGCCAGTCTGCTGATTAACGAACGGAGTCTGCATAAGCATGGGGTTGGTACCAGCCTTCAACAGATTCTGCATCTCCTGATCAGTAACGGTCAGACCCAGCTTCTTAGCCTCGGCCTCCAGGATGGTGTTGTTGACAAACTGCTGCCAAACCTGGTCCTTCACCTGGTTGAGCTCTTCCTCAGAGAGGTTGTCGCGACCCTGGGTTGTCTTGATAACTTCCTGGTACTCGTCGACGAGAGCCTGGAAGTCCTGTACTGAGATTTTCTTACCTAACACTTCGCCTACTTGCTGACGACGCTCGTTGCCTGTTGCCTCGCAAGAGCGGAACATCTCTTCAGCGATGAATGCAAAGAGGGCCAGACCAATCACCGTAGCGAGTACTGGTCCCCAGCTTCTAATTTTTCCAATTGCTGCCATTTTTAGCTATTAATTTTATTATTATTTTATTTATTTTCAAATTCAGCCGACAAAATTACGAAATTTGCGCGAATTAACGGCAACTTTTCATAAAAAAAATGTCTTACTCGCAGACTTTTAGTCGTACAAGCTCGATTTTTGTCTGTGTATTCTTGATAATTTTGAACTCGAAACGCCCGAATTTCACCACTTCGTTGAGTTTAGGGAACGACTGATATTCGTGGAGGATGAGTCCGCTGACGGTCATGTAATCGTCGCTCTCAGGCAACTGCAGGTCGAACAGTTCGTTGACCTTCTCAATCTCCAGGCGGGCAGACAGCACATATTCGTGCTCGCTGAGCTGCTTAGCCACATAATTCGTATTGTCGTGTTCGTCCTCGATATCACCGAAAATCTCCTCTACGATATCTTCCAGGGAAATGAGTCCGCTGGTTCCACCAAACTCGTCGATGACGACACCCAGCGACTTCTTCGTCTGAAGGAAGGTCTGCATCATTTTCTGAGCAGCCATCGTCTCAGGGACGTAAGGCATGGTCTGCACGTGCTTGGCAATATCGGTAAAGGGCTTGAAAAGCTCAGAGGAGTGGATATAGCCGATGATATGGTCGATGTCCTCGCGATAGACCACAAGCTTGGAATGTCCGCTCTCCACAAACTTCTGTTTCAATTCCTCGATGGTACATTCGTCAATGTCGATGGCCACAATCTCCGTGCGAGGCACCATACAATCGCGCACCTTGGTATCGTGGAAATCGAGGGCATTGTGGAAAATCTTCACTTCCTCCTCTATCTCGGCATCGTCCTTGGCATTGTCGATGCTGGACTGCACCAGATAGTCGAGGTCGACCTTCGTAAAGGCCTTGTCGGCAGTATCTTGTGGCATACGAACACCAAACAGCCGGAGCAGGACTCGCGACAGGAAGGTGGCGAAACGGGAGATGGGCCACAGCACCACATAACAAATCCATGCGGGAATGGCAAAGATGGTGAGCATGGTGTTGGGATTAGACTTGAAGATGCTCTTGGGCAGGAATTCGCCAGTAAAGAGCACGATAGCCGTGGAAAGCAAGGTGTCGCAAACGACACGGCCTCCGTCGCTAAGTTCATAGAACAGCGTGGCGTCGAAGATCTTCGCGAAGAGGATACCATATATGACCAGCGCGATATTATTGCCAACCAACATCGTAGAAACGAAATTGTTGGGATGGCGATAGAACACCTCAATGGCGCGCTGGGAAGGTCCTCCCTTGTCGCGATCCATCTCAGCCCTCAGTCGGTTGCTGGAAACAAAGGCTATCTCCATGCCTGAAAAGAAGGCGGAGAAGACCATGGTGGTGATAAGTCCAATGATTAATGGTGTCATGGGCGGAAATCGGGTTTTTGTGTGGCCTTATGGCGTGTAGCTGCTTTACGCACGGGCACTTCCACCTTAGCCGTATCGGGCTTGGCAGGGGCGCCACCAGCGGCAGGCTGAACGGGAGTAGCAGGCTGGGCAGGCTCTGGCTCCATATCGGTAGCCTGGAAAGAACCTACAGAGTTAGTAACTTCATAATGGGTCATGTGCTCGTCGCTACGGAAATAAGTACCTTCCATGGTGCGCTCTGGAGTAACGACACGCGAGAACTTATGAGAATAGAACTCGTGTTTGATGCCGTCCCAGAAAAGTTCCTCACTACGGAAGATAAGGCCGTTGACATTGCGGATATAAACACGACCACGCAATTCCCATAACTTCTGCTGGTCATAATACCAAGCAGAATCTGCCTGGATATAACCCTCGATGTGGAACTGCTGGTCAAACTGTTCCATAAAGATGCCCTTCTCGAAAGTCCAACGGGGAGGATTCTTAATGGTATTCACATCCCAGCGCTCTGTGACAATCCTGTATTTGATGACACCAGAGTCGCTGATGAGTGTATTCACGCCATAGCTGGTCATCATGGACGCAGAGTCGCGGTCATGAACAGCAGGGGCTGTATGAGATTGTTGCTCGCTGCAAGCAACGAGCAAAAGTAGAAATGAGAAAAGAGAAATGAGTAATTTCACTTTCATTAGTCAACTTTCCACTTAGCGAACCAACGCTCGTTGAACGTCAGGCCGATATTGATACGGAACGTATTCTCACGAATGAGGTTGTCGGCAGAGCGGTTAACCCACTGGGCACTGATGTTCAGCGTAGAACGGTTGTTCCAGGAATTAACCAAAGGAATGCCGAAACCTGCACTCACACTAAACTCACGAGGTCCCTTCACACCATTTACATTATAATAAGGTGTAGCATAGGACACACCAAAACGATAGTGTACGTGACTGAAGTAGTTACGACTCATGGGATTGGGAATCCAATCGGTGCCCAACGTAAACTTATGACGGTCGAGAAGCTGACCACCGACCAAGCGATAACCAAGCTTATGACCATCTATCACATTGCCACTGGCATCCTTCAGCACATCGCCCTGCATCGGATAATCGATATTAGCCCACTTCTGGAAATTATAGTCGACACCAACGGTCAGTCTGTTCTTGTGAAGCAGAGTAGCACCGACGCCAATGGAAAGAGGCAACTTAAAGGCATCGGGCACACTATCGGAAGTGGAATAAGAAAGGGCATTCATGTTATCATAGTTGGTGGAAATGAGCTTCGCATCAGCACCGAGCTTATGACCTAAACCAACGGTAGCACCAACGGTCAACACATTATCTTTATTAAGGGCCTGCTGATATTGCACACCAAAGTCGAGCTTATAGCTGTTGATAGAAGCGGAATAGGTCTTGCTCAGTGTATTCACGTAAGTATCACTATTGGCAATGGTGATTGTCTTCGTGTATTTGCCCCAGAAGTAAGAGACGTTGAAGCCGACAGAGAGGCCCTTCAGCACTTCCCAACCAATACCGACATAAGCCTGACTGAAACCGCCATCGCCCGTATAGGTCTCATTGTAAAAGGTGTCATTGTACGACTGATAGTAATTATTGTATTCTGCGTCATAATAGCTGTAGCCTATATTAGAATAAGGTACGACACCAAAGCTACAACCAACCTTCGGCAACAAGCGGAAGGCAGCAACAGCATAGTCGAAGGTTGCTGTTTTGGCATTCACACGGCGACCACCTTCCTTGAAATTGGTGATTTGACCAGACACGCCAGCATCGAAAATCATGGTCAGCGAGTCAACTGCTGAATAAGAGGCAGGATTCTGCATATTCACAATCTTACCATCGCGAAGTCCTACAGCAAGACCACCCATGCCACGGTTAAAGCCCTGCGACTGGTCTGACAAAACACCTAAGCCAAACTGGCTATACGGAGACAGCGTGCTGCTTACCTGCGCCATGGTCACAAGGGAGAAAGCGCCCAGCAACAAGCCTGTAAATAAACGTCTTTTCATCTATCTTTTTTAATTCAATTCAATTTCGGGTTGCAAAGGTACGAATAAGTGAGAACAATACAAAATAAAAAAACTTTTTTTTAGTTTTATTGTCGAGCGTGAGTACTTTCGCAGTTATCGTACTGCAAAATTATTGAAAAAAAACGAAATAAACGCACGATAAGTGGAAAATATAGGTTAATTTTGCATCGTGAAACATTTAAAAATTATTTTTAATGCTCTGAAAGGGGTTCTTTTAACATTGATTTTAGTGTCTTCCGCACCTGTTGCTGCTCAGGAAGACATACCCCCGATGGACTCTGTAGAGTTCAGTCTCTTAACCTGTCAGCCACATGACGAAGTATATAGTCTTTATGGTCATACGGCCATCAGATACCACGAGTTAAGGCCTGGTGGTTTAGATTGGGCGTTCAATTATGGTGTGTTCGACTTCAAGAAGCCGCACTTCGTGGCTCGTTTCGTGTTCGGACTGACAGACTATGAACTGGGAGTCTATCCGTATAAATACTTCGTGAGGGAGTACCGACGTTTTGGCAGTATGGTGACAGAACAGGTGCTCAATTTGACAAACGAGGAGAAGATGGCACTGCACGACGCACTGGCCATCAACCTGCGTCCGGAGAACAAAATTTATCGTTATAATTACTTCTATAACAACTGCACAACGAAGGCTCGCGATATTATCGAGAGTTGCATCAACGGAAAAGTGGAATATGCTGGTCGTGAGGACTATACACCTTCGTATAGAGATATGGTCCACAGCATGACAAGGAACAATCCTTGGTCAAGATTTGGTAATGATTTATTACTAGGCATTAAAGCCGATTGGAAGACCGACTTGCGCCAACAGGAATTCTTGCCAGGCAACCTTATGTACGACTTTGACCACGCTCAGATTTACAGCAACGGAAGTTATCGCCCATTGATTAAGGAGCGGAGGATTGCAGTACCAGCCGGTGTGCAAATCATCGAAAGCGGATTCCCCCTCACTCCCCTAGCCTGCGCAGCTATCTTACTGGCTGTTGGCATCGTCATTTTCTTCTTTGAATGGCGCAAGAAAAGGGTTTTCGTGCTTTGGGACGTGCTGTTGATGATGACCACAGGCACCATTGGCATTGTGCTGACCCTGATGCTTTTCTCGCAACACCCGACAGTAAGTCTTAACCTGCAAATCATATTGTGCAATCCCCTGCCCTGGCTGTTTCTATGGCCTGTTATCAGAGGTCGCGAGACACGCTATTGGAAAATTACTGCCATCTTGGCTGTATTATTCCTCATTGGCAGCTTTTTTCAGTGCTACGCAGAGGGAATACACGTCTTGGCATTGTGTTTGCTGATGCAATGCTATGCAAATATGAAGATAAAAGCGCAGAAATAACAAAGAAGTTATTGGAAATTTGTGCGGAGTTACGATTTTTTTTAGTAATTTTGCACCCCGTATAAATATAAATAGGAAATAATAATAAAATAAGATATGAATTTCAACAAGATTTTACGCTCGTTGTTTGGCGATAAGTCTTCTCGTGACATGAAGCTTATTCAGCCACTGGTAGAGAAAGTGAAAGCAGTCTACCCGGAAGTACAGAAGCTGGACAACGACCAACTGCGCCAGCGCACCAAGGACATTCAGCGTCAGGTGCAGGACTCTGCCCTGAAAGAGAAAGAAGAGATTGAGAAACTGAAAGCAACCATTGAAGATACGCCAATTGATGAGCGTGCCGACATCTTCGCCCAGATAGACAAACTGGAGAAGGAAGTGCTGGAAATCTACGAAAAGGCGCTGGACGAGGTGATGCCCGAGGTTTTCTCTATCGTGAAAGAGACAGCCAGACGTTTCGCTGAGAACGAGGAAACGATTGTTACCGCTACCGACTTCGACCGCGAGCTGGCTGCAGACCCCCGCAAGGACTTTATCACCATCGATGGCGACAAGGCCATCTACCACAACCATTGGACGGCAGGTGGCAACGACCTGAAATGGGAAATGGTACACTACGACGTGCAGTTGTTTGGTGGTGTCGTTTTGCATCAGGGTAAGATTGCCGAAATGGCAACGGGTGAAGGTAAGACCCTCGTTGCTACGCTGCCTGTATTCCTGAATGCATTGACGGGTAATGGTGTTCACGTAGTAACGGTGAATGACTATCTGGCCAAGCGTGACTCTGAGTGGATGGGACCGCTCTATATGTTCCACGGACTGAGCGTCGATTGTATCGACAAGCACCAGCCTAACTCTGAGGAGCGTCGCAAGGCTTATCAGGCAGATATCACATTCGGTACCAACAACGAATTCGGTTTCGACTATCTGCGTGACAATATGGCCATTTCGCCTGCCGACCTTGTGCAGCGTGCCCATAACTACGCCATCGTCGATGAGGTGGACTCTGTGTTGATTGACGATGCCCGCACCCCATTGATTATCTCTGGTCCAGTGCCCAAAGGCGACGACCAGATGTTTGAAGAGTATCAGCCACTGGTGGAAAAGCTGGTAGGTGTTCAGAAGCAGTTGGCTACCCAGTATCTGGCTGAAGCCAAGCAGAAGATAAGCGAAGGCCGTGAGAAGAACGACCAGAAGCTGTTGGACGAAGGATTCCTAGCACTTTACCGCTCACATAAGTCAATGCCAAAGAACAAACCGCTAATTAAGTTCCTTTCAGAAGAAGGAATCAAGAGTGGCATGCTGAAGACGGAAGGCATCTATATGGAGAACAACAACCGCCGCATGCCTGAAGTGGTAGAGCCTTTGTACTTCGTGGTTGACGAGAAACTGAACTCATGCGACCTGACTGACAAGGGTACAGCATGGTTAGCTCATCAGGTGAATGATGCCGAATTGTTCGTATTGCCCGATATTACCGGTCAGTTGTCCGCTTTGGAGGGAATGACTAACCTGTCGGACGAAGAGCGCGTAAACAAGAAGGACGAGCTGTTACAGCACTATGCCGTTCAGTCTGAGCGTGTTCACACCTTGCAGCAGTTGTTGAAAGCTTACTGCATGTTCAATAAGGACGATGAATACGTGGTTATTGATGGCGAAGTAAAGATTGTCGACGAGCAGACAGGTCGTATCATGGAAGGTCGTCGCTGGAGTGACGGACTGCACCAGGCTGTCGAGGCTAAGGAGCATGTAAAGGTGGAAGCTGCCACGCAGACCTTTGCTACCATCACCCTGCAGAACTACTTCCGTATGTATCACAAGTTGGCGGGTATGACCGGTACCGCTTCTACGGAGGCTGGCGAGTTCTGGGATATCTACAAACTCGACGTCGTGGAGATTCCAACCAATAAGCCCGTTATCCGCAACGATATGGACGACCGTATCTACAAGACGGCTCGTGAGAAATACAAGGCTGTGATTGAGGAGGTTGTGAAGATGCGCAATGCAGGACGTCCAACCTTGATTGGTACGACATCCGTTGAGATTTCTGAGTTGTTGAGTCGTATGCTCGACATGTATGTTGACCCAGAGACTGGCAAGCGCGAGGGTATTCCTCATCAGGTATTGAATGCCAAGTTGCACCAGAAGGAGGCTGACATTGTAGCTTTGGCTGGTCAGTCGACAAATGGCAAGGGTGCCGTAACCATCGCCACCAACATGGCCGGTCGTGGTACGGATATCAAGCTGTCACCCGAAGTGAAAGCCGCTGGCGGTTTGGCCATTATTGGTACGGAGCGCCACGAGTCTCGTCGCGTAGACCGTCAGTTGCGCGGTCGTGCCGGACGTCAGGGTGACCCAGGTTCTTCTTTGTTCTTCATCTCTTTGGAGGATAAGCTGATGCGTCTGTTCGGCTCTGAGCGTATTGCCTCTGTCATGGACCGTCTTGGTTTCAAGGAAGGTGAGATGCTGGAGAGTCCGATGATTTCGAAGCAGGTGGAACGTGCCCAGAAGAAGGTCGAGGAGAACAACTTCGGTATCCGTAAGCGTCTGCTGGAGTACGATGACGTGATGAACAAGCAGCGCACCGTGGTCTATTCGAAGCGCCGTCACGCTCTTATGGGTGAGCGCATCGGCATGGACATCTCGAACACCATCTGGGACCGCGTGGTGAACACCATCGAAAATAACGACTACGAGGGTTGTAAGGAACAGTTCATCAAGATATTCGCCATGGAGTGTCCTTTCTCAAGCGAGGAGTTTATCAACAAGAACCACGAGGAACTGGCTGAGGAAGCATTCCAAGTGGCAATGGGCAACTTCAAGCGTAAGATGGAGCATGTACAGGAGGTCGCTATCCCCGTTATCAAGCAGGTTTACGAGAACCAAGGTCACATGTACGAGCGTATCGTAGTTCCCTTGACCGATGGTCGCAAGATGTACAACATCCCCTGTAACCTGAAGGAGGCTTACGATACAGAATGTAAGTCGGTTGTGAAGGAGTTTGAGAAGCAGATTCTGCTCCACATCATCGACGACGCTTGGAAGGAGAACCTGCGCGAGCTGGACGAGCTGAAGCACTCTGTGCAGAACGCCAGCTACGAGCAGAAAGACCCGTTGCTCATCTTCAAGTTGGAGAGTGTGAAGTTGTTTGATAACATGGTGAACACCATGAACAACCGCTCTGTCTCTATCCTGATGCGCGCCCAGATTCCTGAGATGCAACAGATACAGGAAGCTGCTCCTGAGGAGCACACCCAGCGCCAGCAGTACACGGAGTCGAAGCAGAGCCTCTCACAGGAACAGATGACTGATCCTAACCAGGCTGCAGCCGCTGCTCAGGACACCCGTGCCCAGCAGCCTCGCACCCCAATTATCAAGGATAAGTTGCCTGGACGTAACGATCCTTGTCCCTGTGGTTCTGGTAAGAAGTTCAAGCAATGCCACGGACGTGGACTGGTATAATTCATAATTCATAATGCATAATTCATAATTATGATTAAGATTGAGAATCTCAAAAAGCAGTTTGGCGAGACAATAGCCTGTGATATTCCTTCGTTTACCATTAACGATGGCGACATCCTAGGCTTGGTAGGAAACAACGGAGCTGGAAAGACCACTCTTTTCCGCTTGCTCCTCGACCTGCTTCAGGCAGATGAAGGTGCTGTATTTTATTCATTCAGACGTACTTCTATCGACGAGTCCGCTCTCACTAACATCAATCCTGCTGAATCTGAAGCTTGGAAGAATGAAGTAGGCTCTTATATCGACGACGGATTCCTCATTGACTTCCTGACTCCTGAGGAGTATTTCGCCTTTCTGGGTAAGATTTCAGGCATGACCCAAGCGGAGGTTGACCAGCGTTTGGAGGCCTTCGAGCGCTTTGCGGGTGGCGAGATATTCGGACAGAAGAAGCTGATTCGTAACCTCTCTGCTGGTAACAAGCAGAAGGTGGGCATTATCTCTGCCTTACTTCGCAAGCCCAAGACGGTGATTCTCGACGAGCCCTTCAACTTCCTCGACCCCACGAGTCAGTTGGTGCTGAAGCATCTGATTACGGACTACGCCAAGGAGACGGGTGCTACTATTATCATTTCCAGTCATAACCTGCAGCATACAGTGGACATCTCCACACGTATTGCTTTGCTGGAGCACGGACAGATTATCCGCGACCTGCCCAACGACGAAGGCTCTGCCACGGCCGAACTCCAAGAATACTTTGGAGCGGAATAATAAAAATTACTCCAAGAGAAAAAAATATTTCTCCAAGAGAAAAAAGATTTTCTCCGAAAGTAATCAAAAATACTCTGAGAATAAAAAATCTCCTGCCGATGAAGCAGGAGATTTCTTTTTATCTAACGGTAATGTGGAAGCAACCTTGCTTCACCTCGTATTTTACATAGCAACGACCTTCCTCGCGCATGTCTCGCAACACCTCTGAGAGAACCCATTTCAACGTGTCGTCACGAACAGGTTTTACTACAGGATGATAGCGATTATAACAAATATCGAACGTAGTACCGAAAAGATGGCACGAACGGTCTGTAGCGTTCTGATTGTGGCGCTGCAATTTGGCAACATCGTCCATCGAGCGCATCACACTGGTCACAATCAACTGGTTCAAGGGAACACCCTTCACATAAAGACTGTCATAGAAAGCCTGACCGATATCTTGTAACAAGTTGGCAGCACGAGGCACCAGATACGGAATCGAATTATTCAACTTATCCACATGAAAGTAAGGACTAGCTGCCACATACACCAACTCATTCTTGCGCTTCTCCGCATTCTCGCGATTCTTCACAGGACGAACGCCCCACTTTTCAGCAGCCAGAATCTGAATATCCTGCCCATCAGGAAAAGCATTCTTGTAATTGGGAACACTCCAAATACGATGAGGTTTGTCAATTCTCAGATTGGCTAAATCTATCTGCACCTCTTCAGCTGAAACCTCGTTCTGCGACAAGAAACGTCCTAAGGCCAGCAAGGCAACAACGACAGCAAAACCCAACACATACTGTCGCTCTGTGGGAACCTTGATTTTACGTAACTTCTCTATAATTTCTAAAACCGTTTTCTTCACTATTTCTAAAACAGATTTCTTCATTATCTTTTGCATTTTGTATACCACTCCCAAAGCAATCCATGAGGAATGCCACGTTTCACAGCTGCGTCAAGCACTCGACGAGCCTCTTTCCTGCGCTCCAATACCAACAACAAATCGACGTGCGAAGCCACATAAGTTGGGTCGCGAGGCGACAGCTCTTCAGCCCGTTGCCAATCATAAAGAGCTGCATCGTCTTGCTTCATCTGTCGCTCCAGATTCGCACGAGCCGCATAAGCCACCGCGGAGTCAGCATGCTGTTGGATAAGCTGGTTTAGATTGTCCAGCGCATCTTGCTTACGTCCTAACTGCTGCAAAACAATAGCCAGCGAAAGACGAGCCTCGAAATGGTTGGGAACCACTATCAGCAGGTCGTTCAAATCGTTCTTCGCCAAATCAAAATGGCGCAGATGCGTATTGGCGTAAGCACGATAGAACAAGGCCGCAGGGTTGTGAGGCTCCTTCTGCAGAATCATTGCATATTCATCAATCGCATATTGCCACTGCTTCAACTCCAAATTCACAGCAGCCTTGCGCAGATGCAGGTCTGTTGACCAAGGCTGGGTGTCTATCATCCTGTTCAGCACCGTCAGCGAATCGCGCCATTGCTGGTTGGTGGTCTGGGCCTGCATCGTTAGTTGACATAATAGGACAACCAACAGAACTACGCCTTTTTGATATAATCTACGATCCATGCTCCTACCTCTTTAGTACCATATTTCGCACCACCTTCCACCTGGATTTCAGGAGTACGCACGTTCGCATCCAACGAAGCATTGACAGCCTCACGAACAAGTTTGCCCTCCGCATTCAGTCCGAAGTGCTCCAACAACATGGCTGCAGAGAGAATCTGCGCCAACGGATTAGCCAGGTTCTGACCCTTGGCCTGAGGCCATGAACCATGAACAGGCTCGAACAATGGCGTGTGCTCGCCCAACGATGATGAAGGCTGCAAGCCCATAGAACCCGTGATACAGCTGGTTTCGTCCGTCAGGATATCGCCGAAGGTGTTCTCCGTCACGATGACATCGAAGAACGTAGGCTCTGTCAGCACACGCATCGATGCATTGTCGATGAACATATAATCCGTCGTCACCTCAGGATACTGGGGCTCCATCTCCTTGGCAATCTGACGCCACAGACGACTGGAAGCCAAGACGTTAGCCTTGTCAACCACGGTCAGATGCTTCTTACGCGTCATCGCCATTTCGAAAGCCACCTTCAGGATGCGCTCAATCTCAGGACGTGTATAGATATCCGTATCGTAAGCCTTGTCGTTGTCCTGGTATTTCTCGCCAAAATACATGCCACCCGTCAGTTCGCGGATGACCACGAAGTCGGCACCCCGCAGCAATTCATCCTTCAAGGGCGACTTGTGCAACAAGCACTCGAAAGTAGCCACAGGACGAACGTTGGCAAACAGACCCAGTTTCTTGCGCATGGCCAACAAGCCCGTTTCAGGGCGCATTTTCAGCGTAGGATTATTGTCGTATTTCAAATCACCAACCGCAGCAAACAGCACCGCATCAGCGTTCATACACACCTCGTGAGTCGTCTCAGGATAGGCATCGCCACAAGCCTCAATGGCACAGGCGCCAACCATTGCTTCCTCATACTCAAACTCATGGCCGAACTTCTCAGCGATAGCGTTCATCACGGCTACGCCCTGCTTCATGATTTCCGGTCCGATACCATCACCTGGCAATATAGCAATCTTCAGTTTCATATCAATGTTTGTTTTTTATTGTTTATTGTTTTTGTCATTCTCCACAATGTTCAGCATCTTGAACGTAGCCTTGATGGCTGCTTCCGTCTGGTCAGCATCCAGTCCGCGCGTGCGCAGGATACTATCTTTATAATGCCACGTGATGACCGTTTGCACCAAGGCGTCCGTGCGTCCTCCTGGCGGAATACTTACCTGATAGTTAGCCAAGATGGGGAACGTGCGATTCAGATACTTCTTATAGATGTAGCGCAAGGCCTTTACGAAGGCGTCATACTGACCGTCGCCCGTAGCTCCAGCCTCGTATTGCTTGCCATTAATCTCCACACGGATGTTGGCGCCAGGCTTCAGTCCGTACGAGGTGTTCACCACGTAGCTAATGAGTTTCACCTTATCCTCCGAACCATCGTGCTTCAGCACATCGCTCACAATGTAAGGCAAATCCTCCTGCGTCACTATCTCCTTCTTGTCGCCCAGTTCCGTAATGCGCTCCGTCACCCTGCGAGTCTGCTCAGGAGTCAGTTCCAGACCCAGTTCCTCCAGATTCTTGGCGATATTGGCGCGCCCAGAGTTCTTGCCCAGTGCATATTCACGCTTACGACCGAAGCGCTCAGGCATCAGTTCGTTGTAGTAGAGCTTATCCTTCGTGTCGCCATCGGCATGAACGCCAGCCACCTGCGTGAACACATTCTCACCAACGATAGGCTGATTGGGTGCAACGGCGATTCCGCTGAAACTCTCCACCATGCGCGAGATGTCGTTCAACTGACTCTCCACGATGTTCGTCTTGGCGTGGAACTGGTCTTTCAGAATGGCCTGCACACTGGCCAACGGGGCATTACCACAACGCTCCCCTAGCCCATTGACGGTGACGTGCAGACCCTTCGCTCCACTGAGCACAGCAGCCAGCGAGTTAGATACGGCCAAGTCGTAGTCGTTATGGGCGTGGAAGTCGAAATGCACCTCAGGATAGCGTTTCTTCATTTTGCGGAAATACTCGATAACCTGCAGAGGATTCATCACGCCCAACGTATCAGGCAACATGAAACGCTTGATACTTTGAACTTTGATATTTGAACTTTGAACTTTATGATTTGTCAAAGCGTCCATCAACTGATACACATACTCTGGCGAATCCTTCATGCCATTCGACCAATCTTCCAGATAGAGGTTTACGCTCAGTCCCTTCTCTTGGGCATAAGCCACCTCGTGCAGAATGTCTGCGATATGTTCCTCTGGAGTCTTGTGCAACTGATGCGTGCAATGTTTCAGCGAACCCTTTGCCAGCAGGTTGATGACCTTACCACCACACTCGCTTATCCAATCGATGGATTTTCCTCCATCCACAAAGCCCAGCACCTCGACACGGTCCAGACGATCTATCGAAGCTGCAAAGCGACAAATGGCTGTCACCGACTCCTTCTCGCCTTCCGACACACGAGCCGAAGCCACCTCGATACGGTCTACGTTCAGGTTCTGCAACAACTTGCGAGCCATCACCTGCTTCTCGTGAGGCAGAAAGCTCACGCCATTGGTTTGCTCTCCGTCGCGCAGTGTCGAGTCCATAATCTCCACAAAGGGAGGTATCCGTTTATAGTGGTTTACTTGTTGCGCTGTTCCCATGCTTCTGTCTTTGATTGGTTCTCTACCAAGAAATCAATATCATCCAGTCCGTTCATCAGACAGTGTTTCTTATATCCATTAATCTCGAACTGCTCCTGTCTGCCCGTGGCCTTATTGGTAACCGTTTGGTTGGGCAAGTCCACCTCCACTTCCATCTTCGGATTCTCCTGAATGCTCTGAAACAATTCACGCAGGAAGTCCTCTGACACCTGAACGGGCAATACGAAGTTGTTCAGTTCGTTGTTCTTGTGGATATCTGCGAAGAACGACGAGATAACCACACGGAAACCATAGCCCGCAATGGCCCAAGCGGCATGCTCACGACTCGAACCAGAGCCGAAATTCTTGCCAGCCACCAAGATGCAGCCTCCGTACTTGGGATTGTTCAGCACGAAATCCTCAACCACACTACCGTCAGCACGATAGCGCCAATCGCGAAACAGGTTGTCGCCAAAGAACTTTTCCTCTCTGGTGGTAGCCTTCAGGAAACGAGCGGGGATGATCTGGTCAGTGTCCACATTCTCCAGAGGAAGGGGCACGCATGTAGATGTTATGATGTCGAATTTCTGTTTCATAATAGTGTTCTTGGGTCTGTTATTACTCCTGTTACGGCACATGCTGCAGCTACTAAAGGCGACGCGAGGATGGTGCGCGCACCTGGTCCCTGTCTGCCTTCAAAGTTGCGGTTCGAAGTAGATACGGCATACTTGCCCGCAGGCACCTTGTCGTCGTTCATCGCCAAGCAAGCGCTACAACCTGGTTGGCGAATCTCAAAGCCTGCATCTGCCAGCACTTTATCTATGCCCTCGGCTTCTATCTGCTGACGCACAGCCCATGAGCCAGGCACCAGCCAAGCCACCACATCGGGCGATTTCTGACGACCTTTCACGATAGAGGCAAAGGCGCGAAAGTCCTCAATGCGCCCATTGGTGCAAGCTCCCAAGAATACATAGTCTATCTTCTTGCCCAGCAATTGCTCGCCAGCCTTGAAACCCATGTACTCCAGAGCTTTCTGGAAACCTACTCCACCCTCTGTGGGAATAGTTTCTGTGATGCCGATACCCATACCTGGATTGGTGCCGTAGGTCACACGAGGTTCTATGTCTTTGGCGTCAAACGTCAGTTCCTTGTCGAACACCGCATCATCGCCACTCTTCAGCGTTTTCCAATAGGCCAGCGCCTTGTCCCACGCCTCGCCCTTGGGGGCATATTCTTTCCCTTTGACGTATTCAAAAGTCACTTCGTCAGGAGCTACAAAACCACCACGTGCACCCATCTCTATCGAGAGGTTGCAGAGCGTCAGACGACCTTCCATCGACATCGCCTTCACCACATCGCCCGCATACTCCACGAAGTAGCCAGTAGCACCACTGGTGGTTAGTTTCGACATCAGATACAAGGCCACGTCTTTCGCAGTCACGCCCCTGCCCAGCGTTCCGTTGATGCTGATGCGCATCGACTTGGGCTTCTGTTGCAGAATGCATTGCGAAGCCATCACCATCTCCACCTCACTGGTTCCAATGCCAAAGGCTACAGCACCCATGGCTCCATGCGTCGAGGTGTGCGAGTCGCCACAGACTATCGTCATTCCTGGCAACGACAATCCCTTCTCAGGACCTACCACGTGAATGATGCCGTTATCCTTCGAAAACATGCCGAAGTGCTTCAGTCCGAAGTCCTTGGCATTCTTTGCCAATGTCGACACCTGCTTGGCTGACACAGGGTCCTCGATGGGTTTGTCCTGGTCGTGCGTTGGGGTGTTATGATCGGGCATGCAGACAATCTGCTCAGGACGAAAACACTGTAGTCCGCGAGCCCTCATACCCTCGAAAGCCTGGGGCGAGGTCACCTCATGACAATACAGTCGGTCTATGTACAACTGCGTGGGTCCGTCGTCCACCACCTGCACCACGTGCTTGTCCCAAATTTTATCAAACAATGTATTCATAAAGTTCAAAGTTCAAAGATCAATGTTTAAATTTGTTGATACAGTCGATATATGCTTCCACAGAAGCCGTCACGATGTCGGTATTGGCACCAAAGCCATAATAGAGACTACCGTCGTACTCTACCTGCATGTGCACCTTACCCACATCGTCGCTTCCTTTCGAGATAGCCTGAATGGTAAATTCCTTCAGCGTCATCTGCTTCATGATGATTTTCTTCAGTGCCTTGATGGCAGCATCCACAGGACCGTTGCCCGAGGCAGCTGCCTCGAACTTCTGGTTCGAAATATCGAGTCCTATTGAGGCCACACTCTTCACGCCCTTGCCCGTAGTCACCTGCAGGAAGTCCAGTTTCACAGCGTGTACATCAGCCGTATCGGCACCTGCCAACATCAGCACATCGGCATCGCTCACCTCCTTCTTCTGGTCGGCCAATTGCAGGAACTTGTCGTATATCTTGTCCAACTTTGCCTCGTCGTTCACGTCCACACCATTCACCATCAAGCGGTACTTCAAGGCTGCACGACCCGAGCGGGCTGTCAGCACGATAGAGTTGTCGTCGATACCCACATCCTTGGGGTCCATAATCTCGTATGTGTGTACATTCTTCAGCACGCCGTCCTGATGGATACCGCTGGAGTGCGCAAAGGCGTTTCTGCCCACGATGGCCTTGTTGGGCTGGATGGGCATGTTCATCAGACTGCTAACCAATCTCGACGTAGGATAAATCTTCGTGGTGTTGATGTTCGTCTCGATGTCTATCGATTTGTGACATTTCAGAATCATGGCAATCTCTTCCAAGCTGGTATTACCTGCGCGCTCACCAATACCGTTGATGGTCACCTCCACCTGACGGGCACCCGCCAGCACACCGTTCAGCGTATTGGCAGTAGCCATTCCCAAGTCGTTGTGGCAATGGGTCGAGATGATGGCGTTGTCTATCCCGTCCACATGCTCCTTCAGATATTTTATCTTCTCGAAGTACTCCTGAGGCAGACAATAGCCCGTGGTGTCTGGAATGTTCACCACCGTAGCGCCCGCCTTGATGACAGCCTCTACCACGCGCGCCAAGTACTCATTGTCCGTACGGCCTGCATCCTCGCAGTAGAACTCCACATCGTCCACAAAGCGCTTGGCATACTTCGTAGCAGCAATAGCGCGCTCCAGAATCTCCTCGCGGGTGGAGTTGAACTTATACTTGATGTGCTCGTCGCTCGTACCAATACCCGTGTGTATGCGCTTGTGCTTAGCATACTGCAGGGCCTCGAAAGCCACGTCGATGTCGTGCTCAACGGCACGTGTCAACGCACAGATGGTAGGCCACGTCACAGCCTTTGAAATCTCAATCACCGAATTAAAGTCACCAGGGGAACTAACGGGAAATCCTGCTTCAATCACGTCCACGCCCAACTGCTCCAGCGCCTTAGCCACCTGAATCTTCTCTACCGTATTCAATTGGCATCCAGGCACCTGCTCGCCGTCGCGCAGTGTCGTGTCGAAAATGTACAATCTGTCACTCATCTCTTTAAATTTTTCACTGTTCACTATTCACTTTTCACTATTCACTATTCACTAGGGCGAAGCCCGCTATTACTAAAAAAAGCCTCTCTGCACCCGGAAGTGAGAAAGGCTCTGTATCATTCTATGTTCAATGTCAATTATCTGCACAACCCATCACTTCCGGCTACTTTTACGCAGTCGAATAATAATAATGTTGCTAATCAGATTCAGACTTTTCATCGTTCACATTTCAATTTCGGTTGCAAAAATACACATTTCCCACGAAACACCCAAACAATTTGCTACTTTTTTACGCAAAAAGCAAAATACTGGAGTCCAACACACATGAATTACAATCCGCGAGCCTTGAGGAGGCTGGAGGCATCAGGCTGTTGCATGCCCGTGAAGTCGGAGAACATCTGCATGAGGTCGCCGGTATTGCCTCGACTGAGTATCTTGTCGCGCATAGCCTGACCCGTTTCGGGCTTCAGGGCACCACGCTGGGCAAAGACGTCGGCGATGTTGACAGCGAGGACTTCCGTCCACAGATAGCTGTAATAACCAGCGGCATAGCCCCCACCCCATACGTGGTTGAAGTAGCTGGTGCTATAGCGAGGTGGAATCTGTGGGTTCAGCAGTCCGATTTGGCGCAAAGCCTCCGTTTGGAAAGCGGCAGCATTTTCGGGCGTGGGAACATCCTTGGCGGGCAGCATGTGCCAGGCAAGGTCGAGGCAGGTGGCTGCAAGGTTCTCGCCCAGGGCATAGGCCGTCTGGAAAGTGATGCTCTTGAGCATGCGCTCCTTCAGTTCGGCAGGCATCTGCGCACCCGTCTCGTAATGGCGGGCGAAGTGGTCGAACACCTCAGGAATAGCTGCAAACGACTCGTTGAACTGCGAGGGCATCTCCACGAAATCGCGATAGACGTTGGTGCCTGCGAGCGTCTGGTATTCGCAGTTGGAAAGCATGCCGTGGAGGGCGTGACCAAACTCATGGAACATGGTGGTTACCTCGTCCCACGTCAGCAAGGAAGGCTGACCCTCAGGGGCCTTTGCCGTATTACAGACATTGAAGATGATGGGCAACAGGTTCCAGCGATGGGTCTGCTCCTGAAAGGCATCCATCCAGGCTCCTCCGCGCTTGGTGGGTCGACGGTAGTAGTCGCCATAGAACAGGGCCAGGGGCTTGCCGTCCTTGTCGATAACCTCGAACACGCGCATGTCAGGATGATAGGTAGGAATGTCGGTGCGCTCCTTGAAGGTGAGTCCGTAAACCAGATTGGCTGCATAGAACACACCATTGACCAGCACGCTGTCGACATTGAAATAAGGCTTCACCTCATCGTCAGAGATGTCGAGCAGGGCCTTCTTCATCTTGGCAGAATAGTAGAAACGGTCGTAGGGCTCGAGGTGGAAATCGGCACCCTCGGTCTTGCGGGCAAAGTCCTCGATAGCCTTGGTTTCTGCATCGGCCTTAGGCGAATATTCCTTGATAAGGTTCTTCAGGAAGGCATAGACATTCTCAGGAGTCTTGGCCATCGTGTTCTCCAAGGAATAGGCAGCATAGCAGGGATAGCCCATCAGCTCAGCCTGCTCAGCACGCAGCTTGGCAATCTCGCAAACAATCTTAAACGTGTTGTGCTCAGCCTTGGTACCATCGGCACGATGAACGGAGGCTTCAAAGACACGCTTGCGCAGGTCGCGATTGTCGAGGCTGGCAAGGATAGCCTGCTGGGTGGTGTTGACAATGACGATAGCGTAAGGCGCCTTGCCTCCACGACTCTCGGCATCCTTCTTGCACTGGGCAACGTCAGCATCGCTCAAGCCTGCCAAGTCTTCCTGCTTATCGACCCAAACCACAGCGTCGTTGGTAGCAGCCTGGAGCTGGTCGCCCCACTGCTGTTGCAGGTCGGAGATGCGCAGGTTGATTTCCTTCATACGCTTCATCTTATCCTCAGACAAGAGGGCGCCCTTGCGAACGAAATACTTGTAGATTTCCTCGAGCAGTTTCTGGTCTTCGCCCTTCAGCGAGTCGTGCTGTTTGTCATAGACCTGACGGATGCGCTCGAAGAGGGATTTGTTGAACGCAATCTCATTCTCCAAGTCGGTCAGCATGGGCTGAACCTTCTTCTCAATCTCGCCAATCTCAGGAGTCTTGTCGGCATCCACCAAGGGGAAGAAGGTGCGAGCAACACGGTCGAGCAACTTGCCACTATCCTCGAAAGGAAGGATGGTGTTCTCGAACGTAGCCGAGTCAGGACAATCCACAATCTTCTGGATGTTCTCGCGCTTATCCTTGATAGCGGCCTCGAAGGCAGGAAGATAGTCAGAGGTCTGAATCTTACTGAAATCGGGAGCGCCAAAGGGCAGAGAACTCTCTGCCAGCAGAGGGTTCTCGCGAGAATTCTGCTGGCAGGAGTTAAATGTTAGCATCGTTATGGAAGTCATTCCGATAGCTAAAATAGTTCTTGTGTTCATTAATTTTTCACTTATCACTATTCACTAGCGAAGCGCTTACTGGTGTTGTTCGCGCAACAAGTCGTTAACGGTCTTAACGGGGTTGAAGGTAGAGAGAGGCACCTCAACGAAGATGGTAGACCAATCGCTCATAGCACCATTCCAAAGGCCAGGCAATTCGAGGGCCTGCAGTTCCTTACCACTCTTTGACTTCTGAGAGATGAAGCCCGTGGTGGGGTCAACGAACTTAGGCAGGTCGAAGGCATTGCCCTTGTAGTCCTTCACAGCACAAACGAGGTCAACAGGATTGAAGTGAGTGCCCTTGGTGAACATCTCCATATACTCCTTGTTCGACTTGTCAATCTGTGAGCTTTCCAGAATCTGGAGGCTAACGGTGCCATCCTGATTATAGGTCAGGAACGGGCCACCACCAGGCTCGCCTACATTCTTTACTACGCCACACACGCGCATGGGGCGATTGAGCTTCTTGCGCAGGTAGATAACCAAGTCGGCATCTTCCAACTCCTTGATGTCAGCCTTGCGACAGCAGAGGTCGTTCTGTACGAAGCGAATGATTTCCTCAATCTGCTCGTGGGTGTACTTGCCAGAATCCAACAGCTCGAGATATTCGAAGGCTTTCTTCTGCAAAGTAACCAGAACACCAGCGATGATCTGTTTCCACAGAACGGTATCGCCCTTCAAACGGTCGGGCACCACATTGTCAATGTTCTTCACAAAGATAACGTCGGCCTCAATCTCGTTCAAGTTCTCAATCAGCGCACCATGTCCACCTGGACGGAACAACAAGGAACCATCAGCATTGCGGAACGGAGTGCCATCAGGATTGGCGGCAACGGTATCGGTAGAAGGCTTCTGCTCAGAGAAGGTGATGTCGTAGGCAATGCCATACTTCTTAGCATACATGTCGGCCTTCTGAGCTACCTTCTGCTTGAACAGATCCATGTGCTCGTGAGAAACGGTGAAATGCACGTGGGCCTCGCCATTAGAGGCAGCATAGAGTGCACCTTCGACCAAGTGTTCCTCCATCGGCGTACGAGGACCCTCGGGATAGTTGTGGAACAAGAGCAAGCCCTTGGGCAACTGACCATAGTTCAGTCCTTCAGCCTTCAGCATGTTGGCAGCAACAGCCTTGAAGTTACCCTCCTGAATCAGCGCCTTGATGCCCTTGCCATTGTTCTTCTGGCAAACAGCATCCAACTCACCGTAGAAGGCAAACTTGTCGATATTGTCAAAATACTTCTTCTCAAAGTCCGTTGTGGGTTTGTCGTAATCGGCATCCACGAAAGCGAACATATCCTTGAACATACGGCTTGCTGCACCTGAAGCAGGTACAAACTTCACCACGCGCTTGCCAGCAGCCTTATACTTCTGCCACGCATCTACATACTTTCTTCCCTCGTCAGAGGTAGGAGCTACAATGCCACGTCCGATAGCAGCAGCAGCCTCCAGTTTCAGGAACGGGAAACCAGTCTTGAACTGTCCCAGTTGAGTCTCAATTTGCTGCTCAGAGATTCCCTTCTGAGCAAGCTGTTTCAGGTCTTGTTGTGTAAGCATATTGGTATATATTAAAATAATGTACGCGCGATTATTATATTTCGTCTCTCTACTTAGAAGGGCAGGTCGTCTGTACTACCCTCGCCTGCAGGTTCCTGAGCAGGAGGGAAGGGAGCATTAGCGTCCTGTGGTGGGAATGGTGAAGCCTGAGCGGGAGCAACGCCTGGAGCAGCTGCTACGGGAGCCTGGCCACGAGTGACGTTGTAGGCACGAATCTCATTGAACCAACGTCCATTATACTCATGAGCATCAATATCGAAGCTAATGGTGATGTCCTCACCCATCTGAATATTAAACTGCTTGATGCGGTCTTCACCAAACACACGGAACACACACTTCTTGGGATACTGACCAGGAACCTCGATAACGAATTCCTGAGACATCCAAGGGTTACCTGTACGTGAAGAAACGCCACTGTTAGCGGGCAATACTGCAATAATTTTTCCTGTTAAATCCATAATACTTTATACGTTCTTTTTGAATTAATTTATTGTTTCAGATTGCGAAATTACGGAAAATAATTCTAAAATGAGAATTTTTCCTCGATTATTTTTGCTATTGAGCCAGACTTTTTGTATTTTTGTGCTCAATTAAGAATATGGAACAAAACTAAAAGTATAAATACTCATGAGATTTACCGTATCAAGCACTGCGCTTAGCAGCAGACTCAATGCTCTTTCGAGAGTAATCAACAGCAAGAATTCACTGCCTATCTTGGCTGATTTCCTGTTCGACATTCACGACAACGTACTTTACCTGACAGCCTCTGACAGCGAGAACGTCATGAAGACACAACTCGAACTGACAGAGAGCGACGGCAACGGACGCTTTGCCATTGGTAACCACGACTTGTTGGAAGCTGTAAAAGGCTTCTCAGAGCAACCCATCACTTTCGATGTGGACCAGACTACTAACTTGGCAAAGATTTCTTATCAGAACGGTCTGTTCTCACTGCCCATCGAGAATGCCGATGAATACCCACAGCCTCAGGACATGGAGTTTGCAGCCCACGAGATTACAATCCCCAACGCCTTGTTGGCTGAGAACATCAACCGCACCCTGTTTGCCACCGCTCAGGACGAGCTTCGCCCTGTGATGAATGGTATCTACTTCGACCTGACACCTGAGTGTCTGGCTATCGTAGCTTCTGATGGTCACAAGCTGGTGCGCAATCGTCTGATGACTATTCAGGGTGAGCCTGCTTCCTTCATTCTGCCTAAGAAACCTGCTGGTCTGCTGAAGAACCTGCTGGGCAAGGATGGTGGCGACGTAGTGATTCGCTTTGACGAGCGCAACGCACAGATCAACTATGGCGAGGGCGAGATTATCTGCCGTCTGATTGAGGGTCGCTATCCCAACTACAACTCAGTGATTCCACAGAACAATCCTAACCTGCTGACCGTTGACCGTCTGGGTTTGCTGGCTGCTCTGCGTCGTGTACAGCCTTTCGCCAACGATTCCAGCAACCTGATTCGCTTCCACGTGGAAGGTGGTACCCTGCAGTTGAATGCTGAGGACTACGACTTCTCGAAGACAGCTACAGAGCGCATAGCCTGCGAGTATAACGGACAGCCTATGAGCATCGGATTCAAGGGTGCTTCGTTCATCGAGATTTTGAACAACTTCGAGTGCACTGAGGTTATCATCAAGTTGGCTGATGCAAGTCGTGCAGGATTGGTACTGCCCTCTGAGCAACCAGAGAACCAGGATGTGCTGATGCTGATGATGCCCATGCTGATTAATGATTAATGCATAATTCATAATGCATAATTCATAATGCATAATTCATAATTATGAAACTGAATCTTAAGAAACCACTGGTGATTTTCGACTTGGAGACTACGGGCCTTGACTTGGTCAAGGACCGCGTCATCCAGTTGTCATATATTAAGGTGTTCCCTGACGGGAAAGAGGTGCGTGGCGACGAGCTCATCAACCCTGAAAAGACGATTCCTGAGGTGGTCGTACAGTTGACTGGTATCACCAACGAAGACGTAAAGGACAAGCCAACCTTCAAGCAGTTGGCTTCGAAGCTGAACGAGGTGTTCGTAGGCTCCGACATAGCAGGATATAACTCCAACAATTTCGATGTGCCCTTGTTGGCTGAGGAGTTCCTGCGTGCGGGCATTGACTTCGACTTCTCGAAGTGTCGCCTCATTGATGCCTGTGCCATTTTCAGAAAAATGGAGCGCAGAAATCTGGCTGCTGCCTACAAGTTCTATTGTGGACGAAAGATGGAGGATGACTTTGAGGCGCATCGTGCTGACCAAGACACGGAAGCAACCTATCGCGTGCTGATGGGCCAGTTGGACAAGTATGCCCCTGGTGCCAACGAAGACACAGAGAAGGTGTTGGAGAACGACATGGATAGTCTGGCTGAATTCTCCAAGACAAGCGACAATGTGGACTTTGCAGGTCGTATTATATGGGCTGACGTCAATGGACAACGCACAGAGGTGTTCAACTTTGGAAAACACAAGGGCGTGCCCGTAGCCGAGGTGCTACGTTTCGACCCTGGATACTATAGCTGGATACTGGCTGGCGACTTCACCTATAACACCAAGCAAGTGCTGACACGCATCCGTTTGCGTGAAGCCAACAAATAAACAATGCTTAAAGGAAAGAAAATCGTATTAGGTATAACGGGCTCCATCGCTGCCTACAAGGCTTGCTACATCATCAGAGGACTGGTTAAAGCTGGTGCCGAAGTGCAGGTAGTCATCACCCCTGCAGGCAAGGAGTTCATTACCCCCATCACCCTATCAACGCTCACCCAGAAACCTGTGGTGAGCGAGTTCTTCTCACAACGTGACGGTACTTGGAACTCGCATGTCAAACTGGGCTTGTGGGCTGACGCTATGTTGATAGCTCCCTGTACAGCCTCAACGTTGGGAAAGATGGCAAATGGTGTTGCTGATAACATGTTGGTAACCACCTATCTGTCGATGAAAGCTCCTGTGTTCATCGCGCCCGCTATGGACTTGGACATGTACCAGCATCCCACAACTCAGGCAAACATGGATCGTCTGCGCTCGTTCGGCAATCAGATCATCGAGCCCCAAAGTGGTTTTCTGGCTTCTGGCTTGGAGGGCAAGGGACGTATGGAAGAACCTGAGAACATCGTGGCTTATCTGGACAATTATTTCGAGGAGAAAGACTTGCAGGGCAAGCGCATCATGATAACAGCTGGTCCTACATACGAGAAGATAGACCCCGTAAGGTTCATTGGCAACTACAGCAGTGGGAAGATGGGCTTCGCGCTGGCTGAAGAGTGTGCGCGTCGTGGCGCTGAGGTGACGCTGATTGCAGGTCCTGTCAGCATGTCGTGCTCTGCAAACATCCATCGCATAGACGTGGAGAGTTGCGAGGAGATGTACCAAGCTGCTACCACCACTTTTGCCAACATGGATGCAGCCATTCTTTGTGCTGCAGTAGCCGACTTCCGTCCTGAGAACGTTGCCACAGAGAAAATCAAGCGCGAGAAGGACGATTTGGTCATCCGACTGAAACCAACGCACGATATTGCTGCCCAACTGGGACAGATGAAGAAGCAAGGACAACTGCTGGTTGGCTTTGCGCTGGAAACTAACGACGAGGAGGCTAATGCACAGAAAAAGTTGCAGAAGAAGAACCTCGACTTCATCGTGCTGAACTCGCTACAGCGCAAGGGCACTTGTTTCCAGTCGGACGACAATCAGATAAGCATCCTTTCAGCCAACGGACAAGTGGACTTCGACAAGAAGCCCAAGACAGAGGTGGCGAAGGATATCGTGAATGAGTTGAGCAAACGACTATAAGCCAAAGATGAGACGAGGGACGCTGACATACAGGTTGATGATAACCGTTATGATGGTGCTTTGTGGCGTGATGGCCTCTGCACAGGAGTTGGAGGTGAAAATCAACCTCAACACGCAACAGATTGAGCGCACGGACAAAACGGTGTTTGACAATCTGCAACAGACACTGGAGCAATGGATGAACGATCGTCAATGGACTGAGTTGCAGTTTCAGAAGCACGAGCGTATCACAGTCAACTTCAACCTCACCGTAACGAAGTATGATCCCTCCTCGAATCTATTTGAGTGCACAGCACTGATTCAGGCCAACCGTCCCGTCTTCAATGCTACGTACAACTCCACCTTATATAATAATAAGGACGCGCAATTCAATTTCCAGTTTGCGCAGTTCGACCAGCTGAACTTCAACGATGAAATGGTAGACAATCAGCTGACTGCCCTGATGGCGTATTATGCCTACCTCATCATCGGACTGGACCTCGACAGCTTTGCGCCCATGGGAGGAACAGACATCCTGATGCGATGCATGCACTTGGTGAATAATGCGCAGGATTTAGGCTTCTCAGGATGGAAATCGTTTGAGGACAGTCGCAACCGCTTTGCCATTATCAACGACTATCTGGACGAGCAGATGAAACCCTTCAGACAGTTGCAATACGACTACTATCGCACAGGATTGGACGAAATGGCGAACAACGTGGAACGTGGACGCACCAACATTTCAGAGGCTTTGGAAAAGGACTTGAAAGTGGCTCACGAACAGAAGCCTTTGAGTCTGTTGCCACAGATTTGGACAGACTATAAGCGCGACGAGATAGCCAACATTTACGAAGGAAAGGGAACGCAGAAAGAGAAACAGGCTATTTACGACATGCTGATGAGCATTAATGCTGCACAGAATGAAGCCTGGGAGAAAATAAGAAAATAAGGCATGTTACAACAACTATATATCAAGAATTTTACGCTGATTGATGAGCTCGACATAGAGCTGCATCCAGGCTTCTCCGTGATTACGGGTGAGACGGGTGCAGGAAAGTCTATCATTTTGGGAGCCATCGGACTCTTGTTAGGACAGCGAGCCGACTCGAAGAGCATCAAGCAGGGAGCAGACCGTTGTGTGATAGAAGCACACTTCGACTTGTCGCGCTACGACCTGAAGCCCTTCTTCGACGAGAACGATATTGAATACGACGACCACGACACCATCATCCGTCGTGAGTTGACAGCTGCAGGCAAGAGTCGTGCCTTTATCAACGACACTCCTGTGGCACTGACGATGCTGAAGGAGTTGGGCGATCAGCTGATGGATGTTCACTCGCAACACCAGAACCTATTGCTGAACAAGCAAGACTTCCAGCTGAACGTAGTCGATATTCTGGCTAACGACAGCAAGGAGCTGGAGGAATACCAGCAATGCTTTGCCAACTATCAGCAGAAGACGAAGGAGCTGAACCAGTTGCGCGAAGAGATAGAGCGCAACAAGCAGAATGCTGACTTCCTGCAATTCCAGTATGACGAGCTGGAAGCTGCGCAATTGGTGGAAGGCGAACAGGAAGAATTGGAACAGCAGAGCGAGACAATGTCGCATGCTGAGGACATCAAGACGGCACTCTATGAGGCAGACAATGCCCTGAATGGTGATGAAAGCGGAGTGGTTTCGCAAGTAAAATCAGCCTATAACGCACTGAATGGTATCAGCAAGGTAATGCCAAAGACTGCTGAACTGACAGAGCGCTTGGACTCTTGTCGCATAGAACTGAAAGACATTGCTGACGAGGTGAGCCAGCTATTGGAGCGAACCGATTTCAACCCTGCAGAACTGGATAATATCAACAATCGTCTGGACCGTCTGTATGAGTTGGAGAAGAAATATCATGTTGAAACCGTTGAGGAACTCATCCAGCAGCGCGACGACTTGAAGCTGAAACTTTCGCATATTGAGAACAGTGACGAAGCAGTGAGCGAGATGGAAAAGGAAGTTGCCAAGCTGCGGAGCCTATGCGCACAACGTGCCGAGACTATATCGACCATGCGCCGAGCCACTGCGGACAACATGCGGAGCCAGTTGGCACAACGTCTCGAGCAACTCGGCATGCCCCACGCACGCTTTGACGTGAGCATCACGAAAACAGAGCTGGGAAAGAACGGACAAGACAGCATCTCGTTCCTCTTTTCTGCCAACACATCCACCCCACTCCAACCTGTATCGCAGGTGGCATCAGGTGGTGAGATTGCCCGTGTGATGCTATCATTGAAAGCAATGATCAGCGGAGCTGTGAAGTTGCCCACCATCATCTTCGACGAGATAGACACTGGTGTGAGTGGAAAGATTGCTGAGAAGATGGCACAAATCATGCAGGAGATGGGACGCACGGAGCGACAGGTTATCTCTATTACCCACCTGCCTCAGATAGCTGCTTTGGGCAGTCATCACTATCGTGTTTCTAAGGAAGAAACCAAGAATGGCACTGTCAGCCACATGACAGAACTGAACAACGAAGAGCGCATCACTGAGATAGCCCAGATGCTGAGCGGAAGTGACATCAGCGATGCTGCCATACAAAATGCAAAAGAACTTTTAAAGATATGAAACGACTATTTTTCATGATAGGCTGTATGCTGTTGGCTACAGTCTCTTACGCACAAAATCCCGCTTGGACAAAGAAAGCAGCGCAGGCAGTATTCACACTGAAGACATTTGGCGCTGATGGCTCATTGCTGGCCAGCGTCAATGGTTTCTTCATCGACGAACAAGGTCAGGCAGTCAGCAGTTTTGCTCCTTTCAAGAACGCCCAGCGTGCTGTGATTATCGACGCGCAAGGCAAGGAGATGGAGGTAGATTGCTTGATAGGTTATAACGACATGTACGATGTGGCCAAGTTTCATGTGATAGCCAAGAAGACACAAGCCTTGAGCATTGCCCAGAATGCTGCCAGCAATGGTGCCACGCTGTGGCTGATGCCTTATGCTGTGAAGAAGGTTCCTGCTTGTACTAAAGGAACGGTAAGTAGCGCCGAGCAGTTTGGCGAAGGCTATACTTATTACACCTTGAATATGGAGACATCCGATCAGCAGGTGGGTTGCCCCATTCTGAACGAGCAAGGTGAAGCAGTAGGCATCCTGCAACCCTCAGCCAGTGGAAAATCGACTACAGGTTATGCTGTCAGTGCCCGCTATGCCAATAGTCTTCACATGTCTGCACTGAGTCAGAACGATCCCGTTCTGCGTACTGTAAAGATTACCAAGGCTTTGCCCGATGACCAAAGCGAAGCTACGTTGGCACTCTATGTTTCATCCTCAACGATGAGCACTGAAGAGTATGACCAACTTATCAACCGGTTCATCGAGAAATTCCCACAGTCTTCTGATGGCTATATCTACAGAGCTCGCCAGAAGATGGCTAAAGACGATTTCCAAGGTGCTGACGATGACATGAAGCAAGCTATCAAAGTGGGTGATATGAAGGACGATGCGCACTATCAGTATGCACAGATGGTTTTCCAGAAAATACTCTATAAGAACGATAAGCCCTATGAGCCTTGGACACTTGACTTTGCATTGGAAGAGGCAAAGGCTGCATACAACGCAAATCCTCAGCCCGTCTATGAACAGCTGCAGGCTCAGATTCTGTTTGCCCAGCAAAAATACGATGAAGCCTACAACATTTATATGGAACTGGCTAAGACTGATATGATGAAGGCAGAATCCTACTATGCTGCAGCCCAGTGTAAGACGCAGATGAACGATAAGGAAGCGGCTCTTGCCCTACTCGACAGCGCTGTCAACACATTCACCAAGCCTTATATCAAGACTGCTGCACCTTATCTTTATGCGCGTGCACAGGCACTCTTCGAGGCCAAGAAATATCGTCCTGCAGTGAACGATTATAATGACTATGAGACACTGATGGCTGCACAACTGGGTGCCAATTTCTATTTCCTTCGCGAGCAGGCTGAGTTTGCTGGTCACCTTTACCAGCAGGCTTTGAACGACATTCGTCGTGCTGCTGAGATGGAACCCAACGAACTGGTTTATCGTGCAGAGAAGGCCAATGTCGAACTGCGCGTCGGAATGATTGACGAGGCCATTGAGTCAGCAAAGGGTTGCATCAGTATGGCCCCAGAGGGAAGCGATGGTTATCTGTTGCTTGGACTGGCTCAGTGTGTGAAAGGTCAGAAGGCAGAAGGTCTGAAGAACCTCACCAAAGCAAAAGAGCTCGGCAACAGCCAAGCTCAATCACTGATAGATAAGTATTCTAAATAATTTCAGAAACTAATAAGGAATCAGAAAGGCAGTGGACCTGCTGGTTCCTCAAATCCTCCGAATGGTGATGCATCAGCTGAAGGCTGTGCGTCATCATTCATTTTACTGCCCAGTATCTCACCACCATTATCAGGACGCTTCGAACCCAGACGACGATCCTCAGGATTCTCGAAACGGGTAAACTCGCCTCGGAAGGTCAACAGCACATCGCCCGTAGCACCCTTACGATGCTTGGCAATGATAATCTGCGCCATACCATGCAGGTCGCGCCCATTATCATCCTGATAGATATGGTAATACTCTGGACGATGCACAAACAGCACCATATCCGCATCCTGCTCAATGGCACCCGATTCACGCAAGTCTGACAACTGAGGGCGCTTGCCTTCCAATCCTTCACGACTCTCCACACCACGATTCAACTGCGAGAGCGCCAAGATGGGAACATCCAACTCCTTAGCCAATCCCTTCAGCGAACGAGAGATGGTTGACACCTCCTCCTGACGAGAAGAGAATCGCATACCATTGGCATTCATCAGCTGCAGATAGTCAATCATGATAATCTTCACGCCATGCTCACGAACCAGTCGACGAGCCTTGGTGCGTAGTTCAAAAACAGAAAGACCTGGCGTATCGTCCACATACAGCGGAGCACCCAAAAGTCCATTCAGTCGTTTATCCAGTCTGTCCCACTCGTCTGGTTGCAATTGTCCGTTCAGTATCTTCGAACCCTGAATCTCACAACAGTTTGAAATCAGACGGTTTACCAACTGAACGTTCGACATTTCCAACGAGAAGAAAGCCATTGGCACCTTATAGTCTGCTGCAATATTCTTTGCCATAGAGAGGGCGAACGAGGTCTTACCCATCGCAGGACGACCTGCAATAATCACCAAGTCGGAAGGTTGCCATCCAGAGGTGATATCGTCCAACTTATGATAGCCTGTAGGCACACCCGTCAGACCATCCTTATTGGCTGCAGCCTTCTGTATCACGTCTACCGCATTCTTGATGACTGGGTCAATCTGCGTGTAGTCCTTCTTCATGTTTCGCTGACCCAACTCAAAGAGTGAGCCTTCAGCTTCCTGCATCAAGTCGTCTACATCAATCGTCTCGTCGAATGCCTTTGTCTGGATATTGCTTGAGAAGGAAATCAACTGACGAGCCAGTGATTTCTGGGCAATGATTCGCGCATGATACTCGATATTGGCTGACGAGGCAACTCGTGACGATAGTTCTGTCACGTAACCAGGTCCACCAACATCTTCCAAATCACCTTGTTTCGCCAATTGCTCGGTTACTGTCCATACGTCTACAGGCAACTCATGCATCGAAAGTTCCATGATGGCACGATACACTTTCTGGTTGCGAGGCTCATAGAAGCTTTCAGGCAACAGCATTTCACAAACCACCGCATAGGCGTCCTTGTCAATCATCAAGGCTCCTAATACAGCACGTTCTATCTCTGTAGCCTGTGGCTGAACATGTGCATACGTATTGTCTACTGGCTGTTGTCTGCGACGACGCTGTCCTCCGCTATTGTTTGTTTGTTCGGGCATAGTTTTCTAATTATTTTCGGGCTACAAAAGTACAAAAAAAAAATGAGAGCACTATCATTCATGCTCCCAAACTTTTCGTCATTTTATGATTTTTTGGAAAACCACTTACTTGCTATTGCCTAATAACTGAGCAATAGACATTTTCGAGTTTTTCGTCATATAGTCAGCTATCCTATCTACATATTCATTCGTGAACACCTGTCGCTTCGTCATCTGATTGACTACCCACTGGATTTTTCCCATGTGGTTGTCGCGTTCTTGCTGTGACTGCTGATCATTAAAAGGTAATGGATACAGACTGAGTATATAGAAAGCCAGACAGTCAGGCACAATCATCGAGCGAACCATCAACTGACGCTGTTCTTCCGAATAATGTGACACATAGAAAGGATAGTCAATGCCCAGATATTTATCCAAGCTAACTCCCAGCGTATTGTTACCCACCACAATGCTCTGGTCAAACGAACCAATCTGAGTGTATATCTCAGGAATCTCCATATCGGGCAATTCCTCTTTCAATCGCTCAAACGAAGCAGCCATTTCCTGGTTCACATCGTCCATATCTGCAAATTCATGCTGTACGTCAGACAACATCATCTGCAACGTAGAATCCTGGAAGAAATACAGGAACTTACTATTGATATCACGATCGTTCACCTTTCCTAATTGCAGCACATCCTCCAGCAACATACGGGTCTGTGTGGGATAAACGGTATTCATCTGTTGCAATGCTGAATAATCACCCGTTGTCAGATACAGGGTCTCTATACGGTCATAACGCTGGATGCTGACACGCTGTTCTTCAGCGTCAACATCATTGGGCTTCAACTGCCACTGACAGCCGATGCACAATAGCATTATCATGAATAATATTCCGTATATTTTGCCCATTAGGATGAGGAAAAGCCTTTAAATAATTTTAAATTACTCCGCAAAATTACTAAAAATTGTTTTAAAAACCAAATTTTAAACTAAAAAAATTAAATATGAAGGGCATTTTTACCTTAAATTCGTTTATTTGTGTGAAATTTGCAAGAAACAAAACAACTTTTTAGCACAATGAGAAGAATATTTTCACTCCTCGCGCTGACCACATTCAGCACGCTGGCTTTTGCCAACCGAACACTCACTGTCAGTGTTACCAATCCCAGTAATGTTGAACGCACTGATGTGCCCGTTGTACTCTCTTTGGCTTCCTATGGTGAAGTGCGCTCTGCTCTTGTCACCCTGTCGGGCAAAGAGGTTCCTTGTCAGTTGGACGACTTGAATCAGGACGACACCTTCGATGAGCTTTGCTTCTTGGCCGATCTTGGCAAGAAGGAGCAAAAGGAATACACCATCACACTGATGGACAAAGGCGAGCCTCGCACCTACCCTGCCCGTACCTATGCAGAAATGGTGCTGGCCAATACCAAGGATAAGACACTGAAGAAACACCAGCAGAACAACTACATCGAACAACTTACTGCTCGTGGCGATGCTGCTTATACCTATAATGTTCAGCACCATCATGGTGTCGACTTTGAGAGCGAGCTTAATGGCATCCGCATTTACTTCGATGCTCGTCAGACTCTCGACCTCTATGGCAAGTTCCATAAGCAGTTGGAGTTGAAGGAAACGCAGTTCTATACCCCTGACGACCTGAAGGCTAAAGGCTATGGCGATGATGTGCTATGGGTTGGACAGACCTTCGGACTGGGTGCCTTCCGTGGATGGGACGGTCAGAAGCCTACGCTCGTAGAACCCGTTCGTACACGCACACAGCGTGTTGTCAGCTACGGACCTCTTCGTGCTATCGTTGAGATTGTCGATCGTGGATGGAAGGCAGACGCCAGCAAGTCACCCATCACCATGACCCTTCGCTATACACAGTATGCAGGTCATCGTGATACGGATGTGGATGTTTTCTTCAACAAGGACGTATCCGACTATCGTTTCTCTACGGGTATCATTAATGTGAAGGGTTCTGAGGAATTCTCCGATAAGAAAGGACTTCGTGCTTGCTGGGGTACCGACTATCCTGCTGCTGATACTACTAAGTGGAAGCGTGAGACTGTAGGATTGGCCGTGCTTGTTCCACAGAAGAACATTGTCAGCGAGGAACCTGCCAACAAGGACAACTATGCCTATGTGCTCAAGGTCAACGGCAATAAGATGAGCTACAAGGTAACCTACACCTCTGCCAATGAGACCTTTGGTTACCATTCAGCCAAGGAATGGTTCAATTACTTGAAGATGTGGAAGAAAGAAGTTGAGCAACCTGTCAAGATTACAGTTCGATAATCACCTCTTCAAATTTTCCTTCCTTATTGATGATATAGCGGCGAGTCTCCTCCAATTCGGGATTCGTCGCTTCATGTGACAGATAGTATTTCATCAGCGTTATTTCCCAATTGCTGGTGATATAATAATCCATCGATGTCTTACCGAAATCGGCAGCTCTGTCCTCTGCTGTCTCTTCATAAATACACAGCTGGTCAATCGTTCTGTGCTGACGATTCATGGTATAAAGATACAATGCAGGGGTGATTGAGTCCTGCATTTCCAGCAACATCACCACCTCATGTCCTGCAGCTCTGGGCATTGCCATCACCTGCAGTTCCGTATTCGACATATAACCAAACTGGTCATTTAATACGCGAGGCACCTTTGTAAATTCGCCCAGACGTTGCCATTTCTTTCCTTCCGATTGCAAGGGCAGCGTACGCAGACTCAACTTCAGGAAGAATTCTTCCAGCGGATCACCATCGGTTATACCCGCTTGGCGTCGCAACTCTTTTACCTGCTCCGCCTTCCTGATACTGTCTACCATCATTTCATAATAGGCAGCATCCTTCTTCTTCTGTCCGCATGATGCCATCAGCATCACCATGAGACTAATCGTCAAAACTGCAATCTTTCTCATATCTGTTTGCAAAGATACGAATTTTTTCATTATCTTTGCACCATGAAGATACGTTTTTTATTCTTCCTGCTCCTCCTGGCTACCTGCGGATGGGCTTCCAACCGCATCTACTCCCCAAGAGTCAAGTCGCTTACCAGCATTGTCAATGGCGACTGGCTCAATCGTCCTGTGATGACGCTAAATAGTTCCGATAAGCTGGTGGTAGGGTTCGACGAACTCTCTCACGACTTCCACCGACTCACTTATCGTTTAGAACATTGCGAGGCCGATTGGAGCACCTCTGAGGATATTTTCGAAAGCGATTGGCTCAATGGTTTCAATAACAACCCCATTGACGATTATCTTCACTCCATCAACACTACCGTGCTCTATACCCATTATCAGTTCAGCATTCCCAATGAGCGTTGCCAACTGAAATTAAGTGGCAACTATCGCATTACCGTATTCGATGAGGATGCTGACAATGAGCGATTACTCGAAGTGGAATTCTATGTGGTTGAACCTCTGACCAGTGTAGGTCTTGAGGTCAGCTCCAATACAGATATTGATCATAACGTAAGTCATCAGCAAGTCAGTTTCTCACTCAAATACAACGACCTGCACATCAACCAGTTTGAGGACGAGCTCTATACCGTAGTCATGCAGAATTGGCGTGAGCAGGATGCCCGCACCAATCTTCGTCCCACCTTTGTCAATAATCAGGGAGCCTCTTGGCAACACAATCGTCAACTCATTTTCGATGCTGGCAACGAGTTTCATAAGTTTGAAGTGCTTGATGTGAAACACACCACCATGGGACTGGACCATATTGAGTGGGATGGTCACTACTTTCAGGCCTACCCTTTCACCTCAACCGTTCAGCGCAACTATCTCACCGATGTCGATGCTGACGGTGCTTTCGTCATTCGTAATAGCGACAATGTAGAGTGTGACTACACCTGCGACTATGTCTGGGTAAACTATTCACTGCAAACACCCTATCAAGGCGACATCCAGCTCTGGGGACACTGGACCATCGACCACAATCCGGATGCATATAAGATGACCTACGATGATACCACGCAGACCTATTACGCTTCCGTCTTGCAGAAACAAGGCTATTATTCTTACCAATACCTTACATCCGCTGGAACCATTGCACCTTCCGAGGGCAACTTCTTCCAGACGGAGAACCGCTATCAAGTATTGGTATATTATAAGGAAACAGGCGCGCGCACGTGGCAACTCGTGGGCTATAGGGCATTAGATTTCCGATAGTCCTCTGGTGTCATTCTGAAATGATGGAAGAATGCTGCAAAGAAATAGTTTGGCGATACGAAACGGCATTCCTCAGCAATCTGCTCAAAACTCATTTCCGTTGTTCTTACCAATCGGGCAGCTTCCTCTATACGTAACAGACTAATCAACTGACGCGGATTCTTATCAATATTGGCTGACAGCAACTGATACAACTGGGCCCTTGATACTCCAGAATTCTGTTCCAGTTCCCTCATCGTGATTTTCTTAACATCCTTCTGACTAATCACATAAGGCACCAATTTCAGCATCACATTGACAAAGTCACGGCTCATCACCTGATGTGCCTCTTCCTCATCTCCTTCCTCCATCAGTTTATTGGGTGCCAACTCTTCCGTCCTCTGAGCCTCACAACGATTGGCAAACTGCATCACACGACGAACCACATCAGTCTCCTCGTTATGGCGCATCATTCGCATCTTCACATTCCTGTTATACAACAGGAAGTTAGCCAGCAACAAACCAAACATCACCAAAGCCAACAGGTAGTAAATACCTGTAGTACGCCACCATGGCTGATGCACGGTGATAATCCAAACATAGGGCTCTGCGGGCCATTCGTCAGGCGTCATCGAAGCCTGCACTTCCACCTCATACTGACCAGAGTCCATGTTCAACAGCATCAGTCTCATCATACCGTACTTATCTACAACATCAGGAGTTAGTCCGTGCGAGAAAACCTGCCAGTCATTATACTTCTTAAATCCCTTCACCCTTACACGGTAATAAGTTTGCATCGGGCGGAAATAGTTCAGTGCCGAGAACTCCAGCTTCACAATATTCTGGTCGTAGTTCAGATTGATTTCTTTCGAACGTGTCACGGCCTTCTCTAGAACCATTAATCCGTCATACTCTTTTCCAGGTTCTACATCCTGACCGTTCATTTGCAGGTGAACCAGTTTCGGATATAATATAAACTCATCCGTTGTCAGTGTATGGAATGATGCCGGATTAAATGTCACCATATGATCCAGCGACTGCATGATAATGCTACCATCGTCCATCAGCGCTGCTGCTCCGTTGACAAAAGCCTCAGCGGGCACATCGTCTATGTTTACATACGTTTCTATTCTGTATACGGCTGTATCGTTCACAAACAAATGCGAGATACCGAAACTGGTACTTACCCAGATGTCATGAGTGGCATCCTCCACCACCGCATGCACCATTTCGCTACGTAATCCATCCTTCCGTTTGAACATGCGCTCTTTTCCATCCGTTGTTTCCAACTTCAGTCCGGAGTAAAGTCCAGTCCATTTCCATCCCCTACTGTCCGTATATTCACAATTCACGTGGTAACGATAGGGTCTGGGCGTCATATCCAGCTTCTCAGCCATTCTTTGGTATAGAGTTCTTGATTCTGGATTATTCCACGAATAAACATGAAAAGGTGATAGATAAGGTTTGGCGTACAGCAATCCTCTCATCTCCGTACCTATCCACATACCTCCTTGACGGTCAAAGGCTATCGCGTTAACATCGGTTTTCAACTTTCTGCCCTTGCTCAGCGTCAGCTCATCCACTATCGTTTTCTCACCAGTAGCCAGGTTATATATCCAGTAGCCAAACTGTGTTGCTACATAGAGCTTACCCTTATGCACCACCACATTGTTCAGTCGGTAATTAGGCGCCATCACCGTTGTCCACTCACGCTTTTCAATGTCCAAATAGCGCAACATACCTTCTGACGAGCCATTTCGAATCTGGTAGAATCCCTTTTCATATGGATACACCACCGATGATTCCATGTATTTCTTAGCCTCTGTCTCTGGACACACGATGTCAAAAACGTGTTTACCCGTCTGCAGATCATAGGCTGACACCATTCCGTCGGCATAGAACAGCAATACGTACATGTCCTCATACACATTCACATCATGCAGGGCTACATTCTGGCGCACAGTGATGATCAGCGGACGGTCAGGACTCGACAACTTATCGCCCGACAGGGTCCAAAGCATGTTCTCACTGTCGGTAAACAGGTCATCCACCGTTTTCTTGATACCCATTTCCTCGAACACTGCCCTCACATTATGCGCAATCTGCTCCATCGTCAGATTCACACAAGCAACATTATACCGATCCTTCAGCCACAGGTGGTGATGCTTGTCAAACATCAAGCGGTAATGTCCGCTGTATTTCTCCAATGGATAAAGGTCACCGGCTTGTGGGGAAATATGGTCAAAGGAGTATCCGTCGTAGAAGTTCACATGGCCAATCGTTGTTATCACCATGCGTCCTGTCTTGGTACAGAGTATGGTCTGTGCACCGTTTGCTGCCAAGCCATTAGAGGCATCGAACATGAAAAATACATGTTCGTTGTCCTGTCCATGAATGCCAGACACCATGCTCAGCAAACAGACGAGAATACTTATTTTCTGCACCAAATTTTTAATCATTACAGGTTTTAGGCTGTAAGTTAATTGTTTTATGCTGCAAAGATAAGTAAAAAGAAACTAACCTCCAAATTTTCGGGCAAAAAAAAATCTTTCCTCACTATCTCAGCGAAGAAAGACCCAAAAACCTAAAACTTATTAATTCTAGTCGAGGTGACAGGACTCGAACCTGCGACAGCCTGGTCCCAAACCAGGAACGCTACCAACTGCGCTACACCTCGGTTGCCTTAAAAGCGGGTGCAAAGGTAGTAAATATTTCGCACCCGTGCAAATTTTTAGGCAATTATTTTTTTATTTGATGATTCCCTGCTCTACGAAGATCTTCTTCAGGGCCAGTACAGAGCGCTCAACCTGCTCCTCAGTGTGGGTAGCCATCAGCGCGTAACGTACCAGCGTATCCTGTGGAGCACATGCTGGTGGAATTACGGGATTGATGAATACACCAGCGTTGAAGGCCAGCGCAGTAACCAGGAATGTCTTCTGTACATCGCGCACATACAGCGGAATGATAGGACTCTCTGTGTCACCAATCTCAAAGCCTTCCTCGCTGAAGCGCTTCAGGGCATACTTGGTCACGCTCCACAACTTCTCAATGCGCTCGGGCTCTTTCTGCAGAATGTGCAGAGCTTCCAATGCAGCAGCTGTAGCAGCAGGTGTGTTAGAAGCAGAGAAGATATAAGTACGACAAGTGTGACGCAGGAAGTTGATGGTATCCTTATCCGAAGCGATGAAACCACCGATAGAAGCCAATGACTTCGAGAAAGTACCCATAATCAGGTCAACCTCATCAGTCAGTCCGAAGTAGTCGCAGACACCACGTCCGTGATCACCGAACACACCGATACCGTGTGCCTCGTCTACCATGATAGAGCAGTTATACTTGTGCTTCAGTTTTACGATCTCGGGGAGTTTGCAGAGGTCACCCTCCATAGAGAACACGCCATCTACCACAATCAGCTTGATAGCCTCCTGAGGCAACTTCTGCAGCACGCGCTCCAGATCATCCATGTCGTTGTGCTTGTAGTGCAACTGGCGGGCGAAAGAAAGGCGGCGTCCGTCCACGATAGATGCATGGTCACGATCGTCGCAAATAATATAGTCATCCTTTCCCACTACCACAGCCAGCACGCCCTGGTTTACAGAGAATCCTGTAGAGAAGCAGAGGCAGTCATCCTTATGGATGAACTCTGAGATTTCCTTCTCCAGTCTTACGTGCAAGTCCAGCGTACCATTCAGGAATCGGCTACCTGCACAACCAGAGCCATATTGATCCAATGCTTTCTTAGCGGCATCGATAATGCGCTGATCACCGGTCAAACCCGTATAGGCGTTCGAACCGAACATCAGCACCTTATGTCCACCCATCTCTACTTCAGTTCCCTGCTTACCGGTAATCTCACGGAAATAGGGATATACGCCAGCCTCCATGAATTTCTGAGGCTCGCGATAATGCTTGTACTTTTCTTGTAATTGTCCCATTTTTATATAGGTGTAGCTATGCTACTTTTGAAATTTGGTGCAAAGTTACACAATTTTTATCAAACAGTGCAAAAAAAATCATATATTTCGCCTTTTAGCACAAATTTATTTCCTTTTCACCCCATTTTTCATGCTTTTTTTGTAATTTTGCATCACGATGAGCAACAAAAAACACATTATATTCATTATAAATCCCATATCGGGCACGCAGAAAAAGGACGATTTTCCTGAACTTATCGACCAGATGCTCGATCATTCGAAGTTCGATATTGAACTGCGCTTCACCGAGTATAGGGGTCACGCTGCTGAGATAGCCCGCCAGAGTGCTGCTGATGGCGTTGACGTAGTGGTAGCTGTCGGAGGCGACGGTACCGTCAACGAGGTGGCTCGCTCCTTGGTACACACCAATACCGCCTTGGGCATCATTCCCTGTGGTTCCGGCAACGGACTCGCGCGTCATCTCTGCATCCCCATCGATGTGCGTGGTTCCCTTCAATTGATCAACAACTGCGCCATCGAATCCTTCGACTATGGTGTCATCAACGGTCAACCCTTCTTCTGCACCTGCGGCATGGGCTTCGATGCCTTCATCTCGCTTAAGTTCGCAGAGGCAGGCAAGCGCGGACCCATCACCTATATTGAGAATGTACTGAAAGAAGGACTGAAATATCGCCCTGAGACCTACGAGATTGTCGACGATTCAGGCACTACTCGCTATCGCGCTTTCCTCATCGCCTGCGCCAATGCCTCCCAATATGGCAACAATGCCTATATTGCTCCGGGTGCTACCATGAGAGATGGCATGATGGACGTTATCATCATGGAACCCTTCGATGTTCTTGATGCCCCACAGATTGCTGCCGACCTGTTCATGAAGACGCTGGGCAACAATTCCAAGATCAAGACCTTCCGCAGTAAGAGCATCCATATCCATCGCACAGAGCCTGGTGCCATCCATGTCGATGGCGACCCGCTTATGACCGGTAAAGATATCGATGTCAACATCGAACCCATGGGCATCCGCATCATCACCAATCCCAATGCCCCTGAGGATACAGCCCAGCCCAATCAGGTGCTTAATGCCTTCAGCGACTTCTTTAATAATATTAATAATGTACGCGAGGATATTGTCGACGACCTTGAAAAGGGAGGGCGAAAGATTCAGGCCATCAACAAGGTTCTGTTGCGTAAACTCAGGAGCTAACCAGACAGAGAACCCATGCAAACACTCCTGGTCATACTAGTCCTTATCGTCGCCGTTGGCTATGCTTCCCTGCGCATTTTCAGGATGATAAAGGGCACTACCGACCCTTGTGACGGGTGTGAACTGAAAAAAAACTGCAAAAAGTTTGGTCAATCCCGAAAAATATAGTACCTTTGCATCCGCTAAGCAAGAAACAATGGTGCCTTGACTTACAGTCTTGTCACCTCGCGCTCGAAAGAGCTGATGCAAGCATCGCTCTTTACTCGCTTACTCGGTGCCTTGGATGAGTGGCTTAGTCTACGGTCTGCAAAACCGTCCACGGCGGTTCGAATCCGCCAGGCACCTCTTAGTAAGTTCGGGGATTCCTTTAAACAAAGGAGTTCCCGATTTTTTTTGCCAAAATTAAAGGCCTTAATGCATTTTAAACGGTTCATACAGCTATTTTCTCCGAAAAGTTTTGTATTTTTGCAGGCAGAGAACTATAAAAATTTGCAATATGAAAAAACATTTTCTGATTATTATCTTTGCACTCGTTGCATTATCAAGTAGTTGCGACAACAACGACAACCCCTCAGTCAATCCACCGTCGAAGGATTTCTTCCCGTCATGGAACCAATGTGAGGCACTGACCCTCCTGCAGGAATATGTCGAGGACGTCACCGATCCGCGTTCCGCCAATTTCATCAGTGCCGAAGACCGTATTGCCACCTTCGACATGGATGGTACGTTCGTGGGCGAGCTCTACCCTACCTATTTCGAATATAACATGCTGGAATATCGCGTCCTCGACGATCCTTCCTATAAGGACCAGGCACCCGCTGATGTTCGTGAGGCCGCTCAGAACATCCGCGATTTCGTGCGCAAGGGCACCCCACTCCCCAACCAGTTCGACTTGAAGCATGCCCGTGCGGCTGCCAAAGCCTATGCCGGTATGACCATTGCCCAGTTCGACGCCTATGTGAAGGCCTACGCCGCCTTCCAAGCCAACGGCTTTACGGGTATGACCTACGGTGAGAGCTTCTATAAGCCCATGCTCGAAGTCTTCGACTATCTGAAGGCCAATGGCTTCACCTACTATGTCGTTTCCGGTTCCGACCGCTTCATCTGCCGTTCACTCGTCGAATCTATCGGTATCGACAAGAACAGAGTGATTGGTATGGATGTGTGGTATAAGTCAAGCAAGCAGGGCGATAATGCCGGTGTCAACTACAATATGGGTAGCGACGAAGACCTGATTCGCACCGACAGTCTGCTTATCAAGAACCTCAAGACCAACAAGGTGCTCCAGATTTCGCAGGAGATTGGCAAGGTGCCCGTACTGTCCTTCGGCAACAGCAGTGGCGATGAAGCCATGCACAACTATTGCAAGGGCAACCAGAAGTATCGCACCGCCACCTTCATGCTCGTAGCTGATGACGACGTCCGCGACCATGCCGACTTGGCCGAGGGAGCCAGACGTGAGGCCAAGTGGCGCCAAAACGGCTATACCGTCATCTCGATGAAGAACGACTTCAAGACCATCTACGGCTACGGCGTTCAGAAGACCGATTTCATCTTCCCCGAAGAATAAATATAACATTAATAACAGAAACAATATGAAAAAGATTTTGCTCAGTGCCATGATGATCATGGCGATGATGTGCGCTACAACAAATGCCAGCGCTCAGGATCATAAGTGCGACAAGAACAAGAAAGAATGCTGCGAAAAGAAACAGGCTTGCTGCGAAAAGAAAGAGGCTAAAGCTTGCTGCGAAAAGAAAGAGGCTAAGGCCTGCGAGAAAAAAGACGCTAAATCTTGCTGCGAGAAAAAAGACGCTAAATCTTGCTGCGAGAAAAAAGACGCTAAATCTTGCTGCGAGAAAAAAGAGGCCAAGGCTTGCGAGAAAAAGTGCAAGAAGTAATCTTTTAAACAATCATACAGGGGGTTATTCCCCCTGTTTTTTTATAGACTTGGACATCTCCCAAATCGTCTTCACGCTCAGCGATACTCCCAGTGCCATTGACTAAGTATAACTACAAATCGTCTTCTGCTGCCATATGAGACAGGGACCAGTCCCCTGGTTCATTCAAAAAAGAATTTAAAATTCTGCCAATTCTTGCAAGTTTTTGCAAAATTAGCAAGAATTTGTTAGTTTTAGAGTCTATAACCTAACTTCTCAAAGAGGGCTTTTAGTTCTTTGTTACTTGCTTCTTCCTGCTGCAATAGATCATGCATTTCCGTTTGCAGTTGGCGCATCTTGGTGTCGAAGTCTATCTGCTCATCGCGATTCTTGAACTCGATACTTCACTATCTTGCCATTTTGCTCAACGGTACGTGTGAGACAGGGACCAGTCCCCTGGTTCAGTAGGAAACAAGCATTATATTTGGTAATGTCAAAATAATATTGTACCTTTGCACCAAACATCAAGAGCAGTCATCTTCGGATGGACTCACCAACCGAGTTTTGGAAACCACGGTGGTCAGTACGATGTGGTAGTATAAACTTCAAAAACATTCCAAGTTATGCAACAGCACATTTATTACATTCGTTATGCCCTGCAATTCGCAGGCATGCAGATTCCCGAGTTAGTAACCGCTTTCAACGCACAAGTACAAAACCGAGGCTGGTCCTCTATGCGTGCCTACCATAATCTGGCACTCATCGACGAGTTCCAGCGTCGAAGCATTGATGTCTCTGCCGTCAGTGATGGTAAAACAACATCCTTCGCCCATCCAGTAAAGTACGACAGCGAAGATAATCGCCTTATCACTATTAATTAATACCTATTATTACATAAAAACTCCGCCCTTGACAGTCTGCTCTTTATCATGGGCGGAGTTTGTTTATACTAAATATGTTTGATTTCCAAATACATTTACTTAATTTTTAAGTTAATTTCTTGTTCATTTCAGAAAAACATCGTATATTTGCACCCAGATAACTTAAAAGTTAAGTACTGAACGATAATAATGAAACAAGAATATACGATAGAACTCGTTGAAGAATACGATAATGTCAACTTCTATAGCATCCACCTTGACGGGAAGGAGCTGACAGAAATGGAGGCTTTCTTTGAGAAATTCCCTGAGGGCTGTGAATACGATGACGAGATTGACGTGATTATCTCTTGGCTTGACAAGATTGCAGAAAAAGGAGCTTTGGAACGTTATTTCAGACCAGAAGGCCGCTACGGTGATGGTGTGGGTGTCATCCCCATTGACGTTGGCAACAAAGTACGCCTTTACTGCTTGAGATTGTCTGACAAGATTCTCGTATTTGGAAACGGAGGTGTAAAGGATGCCGCATCATGGGAGGAAAGCGAAGAGCTGGCACCCTATGTGAAACTCTTGATTGACACGAGCCGCTTTATTACATCACGTATCAGCGACGGCTCTGTGGTTTTAGTAGATAAAGAAATTGTAGGCAATTTAAATTTTACCCGTTATGAAAAGGAGTAGTATTTTGGAAAGTCGTCGCAAGTCAGTGAATCCTGAAATTCGAGAGTCCGTTGATATTTCGTTTCAGATTGTGGACCGCATCCATGAGATTCTTACTGAGAAAGGCATGAAGCAGAAAGACCTTGCCCTGCTTCTTGGCAAGAAAGAGGCTGAAATCAGCAAGTGGATGCGTGGCACTCACAACTTCACCATCGACACGCTAGTCTCTATTGAGAACGCCCTTCGTGCTCCAATTATGCAGATTATCCACCATGAGGAGGTGATGGCATGACACGGAGGGTCTTTCCCCTCCGTGTCACTAATGCTTTATCAAGAATCACCACCACCCCTTCTCATCATTATTCTCTGACCATCGACCCATGCCATTGTCATGGGTATCATCTTCCGATGCAGGATCCCATCCGTCCTTATAGTCGCCATATCCTCGCTGAGTGGCGAAGATACGACCTTCGTCATCGTGTATGATTGCAGCTACGACTTCTATTTGTTTCATAAGTCTTACTCAGCAGCTTTCAAGTAATTCTCACTTTCTTCTTCCATCTTGGGATATTGAACCGTCTTGGCACCATGATTTTGTAACCAGATGTGGTTTAGAGTAAACGCCAGCGATTCCAAGGTCTCTTCACGCTTCGATGATTTCAACTCACATTCCCAAACGGTAATGCAATGCCAACCCATTTCAGCCAGCTTACGCTGTTCCTCCTTGTCACGCTCCTTATTCCTGCGAATCTTTGCCACCCAGAAGTCTTGATTCGTTGTTGGAATCTTGCAACAAGCAGAACTCTCCATTGTTTTTGAATCTACAAGATGACCATGCCAAAAACATCCGTTGATGAAGATGCAAGTGCGATACTTGCGAAGCACCAAGTCTGGATGCCCAGGCAACCGCTTGTGATTTAAGCGATACCTGAAACCACGCTTCCACAACCCACGCCGCACAATCATTTCCGGCTTCGTATCCTTCGAGCGGATAGCAGCCATATTCTTGTGTCGTTGTTCTGTGGTGAGTTTATCCATATTACTTTAATGCATCTAGAAGTTCGTCTATTGAGCAACAAACCCTATTGAACAACTTGTACATCAGTTCCGGCTCTTGTTTCTCTGGGATATAGGCAATCGTCAGTTTCCCACGTCCAGCGAACCATCCAGCCTCTGTATGAGCACTACGCCCACAAGGCAACACGAGAACACACGTATCGCAAGCCTCCATCGCCTCAATATCGTTCTTGAATTGCTTAACAGCCTTGGGATGCATCAGATGATCTCTATATTCCTCAGGCGACCATTCCATAAAGCGAGGATTCACATTACCCCACTTGAATCCAGGGGCACCCGAAGGAGGATTGCGGAAGTCATAGACATCGTGTCCTGCCTCCCTCAACTTGGCCACCACTTCAGGGTAATACCCGTTCCGCCAACTGCTTGCTACATATATTCTACGTTTCATGACTGAGGGCAAAGATACAAATTATTTTCGAAAAGTACACAACGGGACGATTCTTTTTGTGTACTATTTCTTGCAACTAACTAATTCTGAGATCGGTACAGCTATTGCACCTTTGTCGTGATTAGCATGGTCTTTGCCGTAGCGGTTCAGTAAACTCTTCAGTTTATCATTGTCAAAGTCCATCGCAGCAAAATCGCCTTCTGTTATTCTTTTCTCTATAAAGAATACAACGTAGTAGTCATGTCTGGCACTACCATAACCACTTTTCTCCAGTTCTTCTTTACTCCACACACGGACTTTTTGGGGATTCAGTTTGAATTTATAGAATCCTTCCCTGCCATATAGCAACAGGTAGCGTGCACCAAACACACTCGACGACAAATCGAGGGAACCACGGTCTTTTCCTGCGCGTACATTATACAATTTCTTGTCTGCAATCCACTTCAAGTGCGTAGTATCCTTGTAATAACCGATAAGCACATAATCAGTAACCATGAACTGCAAATCGGTAGCAGGGGGCAATTGCGGTTCTTTACCTAATGTGTAATTCTCGTCAATATCAAAATCCTTTCTGAGCGTTGTAAGCAGTTTTGCTTGTTCCGCAGTCAATACGTTCTTACCCATTGGGGTGTGCATAGCCAAAGTAAGAATACTTCTATCTTGGAAAGGTGTAAACACCTTGCCTATAAGCAGTCTGAAGTGCTGTGTCATATAGTCATCCAGATCTACACCCCTTGAACGCATTGGATAGAAACTATATTCCTTTTCCAACACCTTGCGTATCTCTTTGCGGAACTGCATACGGACTTCCTCTTTCCAAGCTGCTTTCTCTGCTTGTTTGTTGCGTGCATAGAGCGATATTACAAACAAGAAGTTGACATTGTATCGAGATAACAACATCGTGTCACGATCAAACAAACGATCCTTAAACTGAAACTTGATTTCAGGATTTCTCTTGCCAGATATCTTAGTCAGTTCTATTTCACGATGATTATAACTATAGTCACCTTGTTTCATCGCAGCACTAATAAAGAAGTTAGGGATGATGTTATACCCTTCCGTTACATCGTCTCTAAGTCTTACTTCTGGGTCAGGGTCGCCCTCTTTCTTGTTCAGCCACAAATCGATGTTATACTGCACAATATTGCGGGCATAGGTATATTGCTTGTAGATAGACGTATCTCCCAACGAACCACCTATTTTGTAATATTTCGAATCGCCAATATAATAAGTTCGCTGTTCTTCGTCTGCTTGTATCAGCCCTGGATAAGTATACAAGTGGTCTACCAGCTTACCATCCTTTTGCTCCTTGAAGTCTTCAGGCAGTTCGTCTTTTTTATCACCTATCAGTTCGTCTATGATAGCCTCGAATACCACATAGAAGTTCTTTACCAGCAAGTACTCTTTCAGTTCTGCACTTGTGGTAATCTCAGTACGATGGGCAAAGAAAGCATAGCAGAGATTCCATAACTCTAGCATCTTGTCCGAAAAGTACTTGTATTTGATTTGGCGTAAACGGATTATTCCTCTTCCATTCAGATAACTTTCAAATTTCGAGCCGGTAATCAGTGGGAATCCTATTGTTATATCCACATGGAATCCATACGTTTGACTAATATAATTGAGTATACTATAGTAGATAACCAGTAGCTCCTCGTCAAAGTTCACTTGACGTTTCTTATTCACGGGATTGATATAAACAGGCTCGTCATTTTGGATAATGGCTGCTGAATGGTTAATAGTCTTCGTCCAATTGATTTTATTGAAACCTGAATGAAGGTTTTTAAGGATAAAGGTGATTAGCGATTGGTTGTCTTTGTTGAACTGAATCAAAGAAAGCAGTATGTCCAACAATGTGTTGGTACGTTTCTTCATACCGCGTCCCACCTGCGATATTTTGCGATGATATACAATGTCGCTATCTTCATGCGAACGTTGGTATACATCTACAGCCCTGTATATCCATACAGCAAACTCATAGAGGAACTTTCTTTCCTGATCATTCAGCTTGCTGGTATCCATGTGGATGATGTCGTCAGGCGCGTATTTTGAGAATACCCTGCCCTGTTCGTTCATCAACACCTTAGGTAGAATGAACACAGTATCGCCCTTACCGCCATTCAGCTTTGGGTTGTAGAAATAGCCCACATAACTCAATGACACCAAGCCCTCAACGTTTTGCAAAGCATCTATGCCTTGCAGCACATCGCGCACCAATGCAGCATCATACTGATATTCCTCTACCAGAATCTTCATTCAAACAAATCTTGCGGTTTGTTTAGCTTTTCAAGTTCCAGATTAATCAGAACCTGTTCAGCCATTATCTCATCCAATTCTTGTCCTTTCTTAAAGAAGTCTTTGAACGCAATCGGCTCATTGCTGTTGGGTTTCCTGAAAGCTTTTTGGCTCTCGTAGTCATAGTCCTTGAATACATCCGTCCAAAGGTAGAAATAGACCTTGTTCACCAGCGTTTCAGCATCGATTATTCCATCCTTTGCCTTAGCGAAGAAGTAGCCTAATTGCTTATCCTCACTATGCGTTAGACCAAACACCTCTTTGTTTATAGCTTCCAAGAATTGATACCAGTCATATTCATTTCTATTGACCTTTATCTTCCAACCCTTTTCTGCATTTTCAATGGGCAGGTATTTCCAGTCCCAGCGACGTTTAAAGGCAGAGTCAATGGGGAAAAGACTCTGATCGCTAGTATTCATTGTGGCCCAGATAAAGAGGTTGGAAGGAAGCACAAGTTTCTTTCCATCTTTCACGCCATCAGGAAAATCCATTCGTGTACTACTTTCCAATTCTTTTGCAATATAGTTACCGAGGTCTGTATCTGCATCAATAGGATATTCAGATTTTCCATCGTCACCACGATCCAACAACTGGAACAAATCACCAAATATCTGTGCGCAGTTGCCTCGATTAATTTCCTCAATAATCAAATAGACATTTTCTTCGGTACTCCATGCTTTGATATAGGAATTGGTAAAGGCCTGAGGAACAAAATTATACGTTATTTTGTCAGGATCCTGTTTGGGAAGCAAGTGACAAAACTTGATGTATTTATTAATCTCGACATTATAGTCTTTAGGAACACCAGCGAGCTCAAGTAGTTTAGTTACATTGACGCTCATATACTCCCCATCAATATATGGATAATAATCGAAACAGAACTTTTGTATTCCTACTATCTTTCCCAAGTCTTCATTAGAATAGTAACTCCCTAATTCTTTTGCTAAATCCTCTAATGATAAATTCATCCGTTGTAATCTTCTGGATTTAACCTTCGTCGGTTTATAACATCCTACAAAAGTCGAATAATCACTATCAGGATGGAAAGTTGTACGGAATACTCTTCCTTCCTTTTCAGCTTTGCTCGTTATATCTTTGATTGTCTTTGACTTTCCTGTACCTGGTGCACCATAGAAGATTTGTTGGAGAGAAATATTACTCATTTTCGTATCTTTTGTATTTTCTATTTGGGTCAATAAAAGATTGTTGTATTCTGGGTTTTGAGTTAAAAGGTCTACAATTAACGCCATTGCGGCATTTGACGATGCAGACAACCCCATTATACTAAGCACAGGAGAGTTAAAAAAATCTGAACGATCAATAGTTTTACTTCCGTACCACCAATCATAATCAGTAACAAACTTTATTAGATAATTTCTGTCCGATCCGTTATACCCTATGCTATTCAGTATTTTGATAAATTTATCATCTCCATTTTCAATGTCTTTTTTCCCATTGTCACGTTCATGAGTGAAAAAGGCTGTTAACTCATTTGTGGCGATTCCTGCATCAGAAAGCCAAGGAATTATCTTTTGTTTGTATCTCGACAACTCATAAGAATATTCTATAAAATAAGATGCCATATAGAAACTTTGATTGGGAACATAGGAATCTTTACTTCTAACCCCATCCCCCTTTATAATAACAGAGTAATCATTGTATACAATAGAAAAGGACTTTAGAGTTCTTACATTGTCCTTAAAAGCTTGTGGTATTCTGCAATCTTTAGCTTCAAAGTTTTCATTGAAGTTTTTCACCACTTCTTTGGCTAATTCATTTAAATCCCTAAGTATTTCCATGTCACATCAATTGTTTTGTGATTTCTTCTGCAAGTCTCTTGATAACAGGAATAGCGACGCTATTTCCAAACTGGTGGTATGCCTCCTTCTTTGAGACAACGATTCTGAATTCAGGATTGGAGGCATTATAGTTCTGATTGTCTGCACACTCAGGATGCTCCCATCCATTCCCCAAGATTCTATATCCTTGTAACCTTCCTGCTTCAACAGGAGTGAGCGTTCGAGGATTGAGCCCCTTGTCTGACTGGTCAATAAGTATCTCGCTACCATCCTTCCAATAACGAGCAGAAATGGTGCTTGTATAAGGGCTGTCTGCATTGAATAGCGAGTAACCAAAGCCCTTGCCGTTCTGTTTGTTCCGTTCCTTACGATTCTGATGGCCAATCCACATACGGTCCGAGATTGTAAACTTGGGATCTATCGTCTCACTTGGCTCGAAGATGTCAGAAACCTTTGTCGGCATCGTCCCTTCTTTCAATTTCTCCTTATCATAAATGGTTTTACCATCAGGCGCAATACCCAATGGAAAACGGAATTCATCCACATTAATCAGTTTCTTATACCAAGCGATGATAAACAAACGTTCTCTGTTCTGGGGGACGCCAAAGTATTTAGCGTTAAGTACATTGTACGAATAGCCATAGCCCAATTCATCAAGCGTTGCCAAAATCACCTTCAAAGTGTTTCCCTTATCGTGATTCTTTAGACCCCTTACATTCTCAAGAAACAATACTCTTGGAGGTGTTCCAGCATCGATTTTCTCTTTGACGATATTGGCGATGTTGAAGAACAATGTTCCTCGTGTATCATTAAAACCTCGTTTCAAGCCCGCAACAGAAAATGGCTGGCAAGGGAAACCGCCACAACAAATGTCAAAATCAGGAATCTCTGATGGTATGGCATCGTTGATGTCTTCGTTGAAATAAATGTATCTTCCGTCCTTATCTTTTGCGAACAGTTTAGGTTCTATATTCTTGTAGTTGGCTTCATAGGAAATACGAGCATTCTTGTCCCACTCGCTTGCATAGACACATTTACCTCCAACGCTATGCATAGCTGTATGGAATCCTCCAATTCCTGCGAACAAATCAATGAATGTAAATTTCTTCTTTGACATGAAAATGCCCTCTTATCGTTTTCGAAAAGGGGGCGTGGAAGAGATGCGTTTAACCAAGGCCTTGCACAGCCTACATCAGACAACAATCCAACAGTCCACGCCCGTATGAGCGCAAACATCCAATTGCTTGTCCGACTGATGTGTCTGTGAAGTGCAAGTTCTGGTTAATCAGTCAATCAAGGATGTCAAAGACGCTATATTTCCTTTACTTCATTCCGTTTTTTCTTTTACTCTATTTGTAATCTCTCAAACAACAGTTCACTGCCAATCTCATATATCTGGTCATCATTACAAACCTCGAAAGCCTCGTCCATCAGGCGATTGTATAGTTCTGCCTGCTCATCATCCATAGTCCTCGCGCCTGTTTCGTAACTGACGTAGTCCTTGAAGTCATCATCAGGATGGAAATTGATGTCGAGGTCATAAATGATGTGGTGGAAAAAGTCCTTGACTTCCTCTACAGTTGTGATATGAGACTCTTGTGTGTACTTTGCCATCACATTAAGAGCTGTCCGCAAACACCCAGAAGCGAACGGGTTTAACATCGTGTGATAACTACAAAAGAAAAAACGTGGGTGCTTGCATCTGCCTGTTCGACAATCAGGCCTACCACAGCCTTGAGGAAAACAGACAGAGAAACAACCACGTTGAGGTATATAGATACACCGTAAAGTGTGCTTATGAGGATACACGTATCCTCGCAGCACACTACGGAGAGTATATACTACACCCCGTGGAGTTACCCCTGCAATGTTCTTGTCCTCAATTCGATGTGGTAGTTCGATTGTCCAAAAACAAAGCGTCAGTAACGCCTTTCAATATGTAGTGCTCCACCCAGCGGTTCCATCCTCCTCAGAGGACATCGCAGCCACCATGGGCAGATAGCATTTGCAAAGATAGCGATAAAAATCTATTCTTCCAAACTTTTGAGAGAAAAATTGGCGATAAGAAAGTGGGAGAATGATGTTTTAGGGGTGTATTTTGAGAGAACCATCATGTGTGCTGTGACTAGGCGTCAAGCATGCCATTATCAAATTACAATTGGAAAAATGAAAAAGAATAAATTAAAAGGAAACAAAAGTTTCCTAGCCCTCGTATTGTCCGACAAAAGACCTGATTTTAGAGATATTCTTGTAAATTTAGGACCTCATCTAAAGGGAATGGATAATAGTAAAAATCCGGAAAAATGGAACCATCTGGAATTTGATTTTGAACACGTGATGCAGCTGTCGGGCATAGCTGTTCCCTTCAAGTACAACAAGGTGCTTCAAGAGGCCCTGGAGCAGAAAGTGATAGAGAAAGTGGAGCATGACAACCGTTCGTTCTACCGGCCAGCCCCCTTTTGAAGCCTCACCCCCCTCTTATATCTGTCCCCTTATAGGGGACTTAGATATGAGGGGGAGGCTACAAATCCCCCACGAACATAGAAGCGTATGAAAATCGAAGATGTATTTACTCGAAGCTTTAAGCGGTTGCGCCACGAACTGGGCCATGACCGTCCTCGCGACACTCGCCCTATGTGGCTGATCAGGCTCATCTTTGCGAAGATTATTGCATTGACCTCAAAAATAATTGCATGAAGGCGGTCAAAGACGGACAGGGCCCTTCCGAAAAAATATAGTATCTTTGTATTGTCTTCGAGAGACCGAATTTGCGGGTACGTGTACTAACAATTTTTCCTACGTGCACTAGCAAAATTTCCTACGTGTACCAGTAATCAGAGGTCAATCCAGACAGCGAGAATTTTAATCTTTAATGTTTAATTTTTAATTTGTCAACAACATGGCTTTGAAAGTAAAAGCAAAAGAAAAACTCCAGAAGATTGGCAAGTATGCCAACTCCTTCCGTTACGTCATGATGCCTGAGCTCTACTCGACGCTCACTCAAGACAAGGTCATCAAGGAAGCCGCTCTGCGCAGTGGTGTCAACCAGGGCGTGATGCAGGCCTGCTGGGATGCCGCTGGCGAGGTCATCAAGGCTTGGGCCACCGAGGGCCACAGCGTGGCACTGCCCGGACTGGGAACCATGCGCTTCGGTCTGCGTGCCAAGAGCTGCGAGAATGTCAACGAGGTGAAGACCTCACTCATCACGAGTCGTCGTATCATCTTCACCCCCAACAGCGAGCTGAAGGACGAG